>JAYVRY010000147.1:0-23838 GCA_043775845.1 Acidobacteriota bacterium | reverse complement strand
TCCGGTAAGAAATGCCAAGCGGTACTGCCTTTTGGCTGAACAAAACGGGGCTCCGCGCGGCGCATTAGCGCCGCGTCAGTGTGTTCGACCCACTCATGCCTGATAGCCACCCCATCGTCGCTCCCTTTTGACGCTGCCTTAGCAGCGCCAAAAGGGGCTCCGCGCGGCGCATTAGCGCTCGCGTCAGTGTGTTCGACCCACTCATGCCTGATAGCCGCCCCATCGTCGCTCCCTTTTGACGCTGCCTTAGCAGCGCCAAAAGGGGCTCCGCGCGGCGCATTAGCGCCGCGGGGGCGGCTCCTGTAGGTTGGCCAGGAACTCTTCGTTGGTCTTGGCTTTGCCCAGGCGATCCACGAGTAGTTCCATGCTTTCACTGGGGCCGCTGGCGCTGAGGATCTTGCGGAGCACCCAGATCTTGGCCAGCTTGGCAGCGTCGATGAGCAGGTCTTCCTTGCGGGTGCCGGATTTCTGGATGTCCATGGCGGGGAAGATGCGCTTGTCGCTGAGCTTGCGATCCAGCACGATCTCGCTGTTGCCGGTGCCCTTGAACTCTTCGAAGATCACATCATCCATACGGCTGCCGGTCTCGATGAGGGCCGTGGCGATGATGGTGAGGCTGCCGCCCGCCTCGATATTGCGGGCCGCGCCGAAGAAGCGCTTCGGTCTTTGTAGAGCATTGCTGTCCACGCCACCGGAGAGCACCTTGCCGCTGGGCGGCACCACGGTGTTGTAGGCCCGGCCCAGGCGGGTGATGGAATCCAGCAGGATCACCACGTCCTTCTTGTGCTCCACGAGCCGCTTGGCCTTTTCGATGACCATCTCGGCCACCTGGACATGGCGCGTGGCGGGCTCGTCGAAGGTGCTGGAGACCACCTCGCCCTTCACGCTGCGCTCCATGTCGGTGACTTCTTCGGGCCGCTCGTCGATGAGCAGCACGATGAGGAAGACTTCCGGGTGGTTGGCGGTGATGGAGTTGGCAATGTTTTGCAGCAGCACCGTCTTGCCCGTGCGGGGCGGCGCCACGATGAGGGCGCGCTGGCCCTTGCCCAGGGGCGTCATGAGATCCATGACACGGGTGCTCAGTTCCTGGGCATCGCGTTCCATGCGCAGGTGATGTTTGGGGTAGAGCGGCACCAGATCATCGAAGTGCATCCGCTCCTTGGCGGTGCTGGGCGGATCGAAGTTCACGGCGTCCACCCTCAGCATGGCGAAGAACTTCTCGCTCTCCTTGGGCGGGCGGATCATGCCAGAGAGCGTGTCGCCGGTGCGCAGGTTGAACTTGCGAATCTGGCTGGGGGAGATGTAGATGTCCTCAGGCCCGGCGAGGTAGTTCTGATCAGGGCTGCGGAGGAAGCCAAAGCCTTCAGGCAAGACTTCCAGCACGCCTTCGGAAAAGAACTGCCCTTCCCGTTCGGCCTGGGCCTGCAGCACCCGGAACACCAGTTCCTGCTTGCGCATGCCCAGCGGGTTCTCAATAGCCAGTTCCTTCGCCAACTCGGCGAGCTTGCCGATGGACATTTCCTTGAGCTCTTGCAAGCTCAAGACGGTCGGAAACTGAGAAGGGGTGGCCATAGGTCACCTTGGTAGGGCGAGTCAGGATTGGCTCGGGGATGCTCTTAGGATAGGTCAGATTGACGTATCGGCCAAACGGGCCCCGGCTTCTGAATTGGCATTTGCGATGAATGCCCGCACCCGGGCCACGAACCCCTTTGGATCCTCCACCGGATAGGCATGGCCAATGCCCGTAACCACTTCGAAGCGACTGTGGGCAATCCGTTGGGCGGTTTCCAGACACTTCCAAGGGGGCGTCAACAGGTCCTCGGCGCCGCAGAGCAGCAGCAGGGGGACGTGGATGCGCTCCAGCCGCTCCCGAATGTCCCAGCCCTTGGTGCCCCGGATCTGGTGGAGGTTGCCATGCATGGGGCGGTCCGCCCCCGTCACCACCTGATGGTAGGCCCGCAGAACCCCGTGCCGGGCCGACAGAAACCGGTCACCCCAGAGAAACGGCGCCACCGCATCGAACTGCATGAGGGGGCCACCCACCTCCAGGCAGTGGGCCCAATGCTCGGCCTTGAGATTCAGGGCGAAATCAAAGCAGGGCATAGCACTGGTGAGCACGGCCCCGGCGAAGGCATCGGGATGATCGCACAGCAATTCCAGGCTCATGCAGCTGCCATTGGACAGGCCGATGAGCCAGGGTCTGGAGATGCCCAGGACCTGGAACAGTTCCCAGGCATCGGCGGCCAGCTGGGCCGTGGGATAGGGGCCTTCCAGCGGGGCCTCGGAGCGCCCCTGCCCCCGGCTGTCGAAGGTGAGGACACGGTATTGATCCGTGAGCCCCGGCAACACACCGGCCCACATGGTGGTGTCCGACAGGAGGCCGTTGAGCAGCACCAGCCAGGGGCCCGCCGGGTTGCCCTGCACCCGGTAGTGGAGCTTCAGTCCCGAAGGGAGGATGGCGAACGTGGGTTGAGCCCGCATCCTAGCCCCTCAACTCGGCGGGCTGGAACTGCCTCTCGAAACGCCAGAGGCCAGCCTCCCACTGGATGACCGTGCAGCTGGCCTTCTTCACATCCACACTTCGCGCTGTGAGATGAAAAATGAGGTCACTGAGGAAGGGCTGGTGACTGATGAGGGCCAGGACTTCCTCGCCCTGCGCTCCGGCCATGAGTCCGCGCAACCAGAGATCCACTTGGGCAGGGCGACCCTCCGGCACCAGCTCCAGGCTGGTTTCCATGGGGAAGGCGCCAGCCGCATCCTGGAGGCAGACCATGGTCTCGGCGGCGCGCCGATAGGGGCTGGTGAAGCCACGGGTGGGCTGGAAGCCACGACTCACCAGGCCCGTCATGGCCGAGCGGGTCTTCATCCAACCCTCTTCGGTGAGGGCGCGATCCATGTCCCGCTGGCCGGGACGGGGATCTTCGGCGATGCCGTGGCGGATGAGAAGAAGGGTGCTCATGCATCGATGGTAGCGCCGATGCCACATCCGTTGTTTCCCCTTGTATTTCAAGGCATTCCAGGCGATGATGACTGTTTGGGCCCCTCCCGGCTGGCGCTGTTCGCCATTAAGAGACTGCCACTTCGGCACACTCGCGCAGGGATAGCCCCGGGAGATACCCATTGAGTGAGACGACTTTCGCAGCCTTAGGCTGCAGCGAAGCCCTGTTGGCCGCCTTGGCCAAGCGTGGTTTCGAGAGCCCCATGCCCGTCCAGGAACAGACCTTCAAGCCCGGTCTCGAAGGGCGCGACCTGCTGGTGCAGAGCCGCACCGGGTCCGGCAAGACGCTGGCCTTCGGCCTGCCCCTGCTGCACCGCCTGGCGCCGGATCGCTACCCGCAGGCCCTGATCCTCGCCCCCACGCGGGAACTGGCCCAGCAGGTGGGCGCCGAATTGCACAGCCTCGTGCCCAAGCTGCCCATCGCGTCCCTCGTCGGTGGTGTGCCCTACCCGCCCCAGATGAAGTCGCTGCAGAATGGCGCCCAGGTCGTCGTGGGCACGCCGGGCCGTGTCATGGACCATATGGAGCGCGGCACGTTGGATCTCAGCCGCGTAAGCATGATCGTCCTCGACGAGTGCGACGAGATGCTGAACATGGGCTTCCTCGAAGATGTGGAGAAAATTCTCTCCAAGGTCCCCGCAGGCCCCCAGACCTACCTGTTCTCGGCCACCCTGCCCGCCCCCATCGCCAAGCTCGCCAAGCGCTTCCTCAAGGATCCGGTTCAGATCTCGCTGGCGGAAGCCGGTGAGCACGCCGTGCACGCCGACATCGCCCACACGCCTGTGCTGGTGCCCGATCACCAGCAGGTGCGCGCCCTGGTGAACCTCCTGCTGAAAGATCAGCCCAGCGCCGCTCTCATCTTCACCAAGACCAAGGCCCAGACCGAGGAAGTGGCGGAAGAGCTCACCGTGTCGGGCCTGCCCGCCGCCTTCCTCCACGGCGACCTCGCCCAGGCCACCCGCACCCGCATCCTGGGCCAGTTCAAGGATGGCAAGCTGCGCTACCTGGTGGCCACGGACGTGGCCGCCCGTGGCCTCGACATCAGCGGTCTGCCCCTCGTCGTGCACATGGGCATTCCCACCCAGCTGGAAAGCTACATCCACCGCAGCGGCCGCACCGGCCGCGCCGGCGCCAAGGGCAGCAGCATGGCCCTGGTGGGCTTCAAGGAAAGCCGCATCCTCCTGGCCTGGAGCCGCCGCGGGGGCCTGACCCTCGACTGGCGCGCTGTGCCCACGCCTGCGGAAATCCGCGAATCCCAGGCCGCCAAGCTGCTCGATGGCATCCAGGGTTCCGCCAGTGCGGCCCTGTTGAACCAGGCCACCCAGCTGCTGAAGGATACCGATCCCGTGCGCCTCGTGGCGGGCTTGCTGGGCCTTGTGCAGGCCGATCAGGCCTCGGGCTTCGACCTGCCCAACGAACCCGAGAAGAAGCCCAAGTCTCGCTTCGATTCCCCCCGCGAGCGCAAGGAGGGCGGCTCCCGCCCCCAGCGCACCTACAATGAGCGCGCTGCCGCGCGTGGGCCGGAACGCCAGGATTCAGCCTTCTCCAAGACCCGCCCCGACGGCAGTTTCAAGCCCCGCAGTGACTTCGAGGACAAGCCCCGGCCCTACACCAAGCCCAAGCCCGAAGGCGCCGACAAGCCCCGCAAGGCCTGGGAGGATCGCGCCGCCAAGCCCGAGGTTAAGGACACGCCGCGCCCCTGGAAACCCAGCGCCAAGCCGAGCAGCAAGCCCGCCCCCAAGTTCGGCGAAGGCCCTGCGAAGCCCTGGAAGAAAAAGGGGTGATTTTCTCCGGGGGTTCCGTGCTGCGCACACACCCCCGGACCCCCGCGCTCACCCCGGCGCAGCCGGGCTTCGCTTTTCCCCTCCGGGGGTTCCGTGCTGCGCCGGCCCGCCCTCAGCGACGCCGGCGCAGCGTGTAGATGGCCTCCACACGGAAGAAGCGACCTGCGTCGGGGCCGGCGTAGAAGGTTCCGGGATCCAGTCGTTCATAGAGCACGTGGCCCTGCCACTGCTCGGAGAACGTGAAGTCGGCGCGGAGTTCCGCCAGCCGACCGCGACCCAGGCCCGAGGCGAAGATGGGGCCGTGGCCCACAACCGGCTGAAAGGCCTGCATCCAGAACAGACTGGCCCGCAGGGCCACCTTGGCATGCGGCTTGGCCTGCGCGGTGGCTTCCCACATGTGCAGGTTCGACCAGGTGGCCACGCCCGCTTCGGGCACCTGGCTGTAGATGTACAGCTCGCTCCATTTGGGCCAGCGGCTGAAGAGCGGATCCCAGCCTTCCTTCACGGGGGTGGATGGATCATCGCCGGAGAGCCCCACCCAGCCCAGGGTGAGGGAGGGTTCGTAGGCTGCCTTGAATGTCTGGGTGAGCTTGGCCTCGCCGCCCCAGGCGCGGATGTTCGAGGGGGTTTCGGCGGTGCCGGGTCGCCCTTGCTGAAGGCCCGATTGGATGGCGAACTCAGCCGTGGCGGCCAGGCCGCGGCCCAGATCTTCGGCCAGCCGCGCCCCCAGGGTTTCTACCCGGCGGTCCGGCACGAAAGAAGGATCGCTGAGGGCCCGGCTGTCGTGTCGTTCCGTCTTGTGGAAGGCATAGGCCTGCACATCATGGCTGCCGTGCCGCCAGGTCCCATAGACCGCGAGTGCGGCTTCATCCCGCTCGTTCAGGAGCTGTCGTTCCTTCAGGTTGCCGGTCTCATTCAGGCGCGGCAGGTACCGATCCTTGAAGGGATCCGCGATGGCCAGGAACTCCACCTTGGTCTCGCCGCCACTCCAGGTGAGGTCCAGCGCGTTGAGGTAGCCGGTGCGACTGCCATCGAGTGCCCCGCCATCCATGAGCACGAAGCCATCCCCCCGCATGAGGGCTTGGCGCCCCGCCCGGATGGACCAGGAGGGATCCATCCGCCAGTCCAGGTAGAACATCTCGAAGATCACTTCCCGGCCATTAAAGGCCACATCGGGGCGCTTCACCTTGCGGTTCTCGTTCACCAGGCCCACGGCGGAGGTCAGAGCCTGCCCCAGCGGCACGGTGGCCCAGACCCGCGTTCGAAATCGGTACTGGGTCCTGAAGTCGGGCGTGGCGTCGCGGTGATCCACGAGGTTGTCCCAGGATTCAGAGCGAACCCGTTCCTGGAAGCCGAGCTCCAGGACCGGCTTCGACTCCTGGGCCAGCAAGGATCCGGCAACGACAAACAGACTGGTCAGGGACCGATAGATGGCCAAGGGAAACTCCAGGAACAGGCCAGAGTCCCATCGCAGAGGCTGGACATGGGTCACCGGCCGGATTCAGGGGTACGAAGGGGTCGTTTTTTGCCCGGGGCGGGTTATTCAAGGTCGCTACACTGGCTCAAACACTGGAACGAGGCCACGGAATGGAAGAGAAGGTTCCTGATCGTCGGAAGAACCACACATTCAGGTTTCTATACATGGACTTCAAATCCTTCTGGGAACGGGTCATCCTGCGCAAAAAAACCCCCAGCAAGCCAGCCCCGAAACCCAAAGCTGCGCCTGCACCCACCAGGTTCCTGGACCAGGAGAAGCCTGCCAAACCCTCCGCCACAGGCGTCAAGAAGATTGATGAACAGCACCATGGCATCAAGGAGGCCATCCTCAAGCTGCAGAAGGATCTCCGAGATGGCTCGATGCAGCATCCCCTGCCCGAAGCCATGGATGTGCTGCTCCAAAAAATGAATGAGCACTTCCAATTCGAGGAAGCCTACATGGAGCACATCCATGACCCGGAATTGCAAGAACACCGGGCAGAACATGAGCAGTTCAGGGCCCAGTTCCACAGTTTGCAGGATCGCGCGACCCAGGGTGACCCGACAGTCCATCTGGAACTCTCATCCTTCCTCTTCAACTGGTTCCGCAATCACACCATCCGGGAGGAGGCTGGGTTCTGGAAGGGGCACCGCCCCGGCTGATCAGGCGTTGGGATCGGTGGCGTTCAGATCCACAGGCTTGGGCTCTTCCACCTGCTGGGGGCGACCCCAGACCTTGTTTTCCACCGGCTGGGCGCCAGCCTTGTCCCGGGCTTCCTTCACTTTCTGGATGGCCTCGGCATCGCTGCCTGACTTGGGCACAGTCCCGGGCTTGAAGGCCAGATGCAGCACCCGATCGGAGGTGGCGGAGGTGGCCAGCAGGCCCGTGTAGCGGTCGATGTCGGCCCATTCCATGCCCTCCGGCGCCTTGAACTCCTCCTTCTCGCCCGTGGTCGGTAGGGCCGCCTTCATGAAGTCGATCCAGATGGGCAGCGCCACCTTGGCACCATCGGCGCCCTTGAAGATGGTCTTCTTCTCGTCCAGTCCCACCCACACGCCGCAGACCACCTTGGTGGAGAAACCGATGAACCAGCCATCCGTATGGTCATCCGTGGTGCCAGTCTTTCCAGCGATGGGCCACTGCAGCTCCGCGCCCGCTCGGGCGCCCGTTCCCGCATAGGCCACCCCCTGCAGGCACTGGATGAGCTGGTAGGTGCTCATCGGATCCAGCACCTGTTCCGTGGCGGCACCGCCGTGGCTTTCCAATACGCGGCCATTGCGGTCGGTGACTTTCTTGATGAAGAAGGGCACCGGCGCCTGGAGGCCACCATTGGCAATGGTGGCGTAACCGCGCACCATCTCCTTCAGCGTGAAATCGCCTGAACCCAGGGCCATGCTGGGATAGGGCGGAATGCTGCCGGTGACGCCGCACTTGCGAGCGAAGTCGATGACATTCAGGACGCCGGTCTCTTCCAGGGTACGCACGGCTGGCACGTTGCGGGAATCCCGCAGGGCTTCCCAGATGGCGATGGGCCCACAGAAATCACGCTCGTAGTTCCTCGGCTCATAGGGCTTCACACCAGGGCGCAGGGGCTTGAAGTCCGAGGTGCCGTCCGGGTGCGTGATCGTGAGGTAGTCCACGGTATCCAGGAACCGCGTGGGCACATCCTGAACCATGGTCGCGGGGGTTTTCCCGGCGGTAAAGGCCGCGCCATAGACATAGGCCTTCATGGTGGAACCCACCTGGCGCAGGGCCTGGGTGGCCCGGTTGAACTTGGAGCGGTTGAAGTCGTAGCCGCCCACCATGGCGCGGATCTCGCCAGATTTCGGATCCACGGCCATGAGAGCGCCTTCCACCGAAGGCTCCTGATCCAATTCCAGGGTCTTGGGCGTACCGTCGTCGGAAGTCTTCACGGTGAACAGGGGCGCTGCGCCTCTGGGCAGCAGCTTCTGGATGTCCTTCCCGGCCCAGGCGAAAGCAGATTCCGGCACATCCACCTGGATCTTGGCGATGCGCACCTGGGCCTTGCCTCCCTTCCAGCCGAGGATCACGCCACGCACGCTATCACCCACTTCGAAGTAGCGCTTCCAACCGTTCAGTTGCGTGGTTTCCGGATCCGTCACGAACTGCACGGCCTCCTTGCGGAAGCCCCGGCGGCGATCCACGGCCTTCAGGCCATTGCGAACGGCTTCGTTGGCCGATTCTTGCCAGTAGCTGTCCACTGTCGTGGTGACTTCCAGACCGCCGTTCAGCACCTGCTCACGGCCGTATTTCTCGTAGAGGTACTTCCGTACTTCTTCTACCACGTAGGGCGCCACGGCTTCCTCGTGGGCGTTTTCGCGGGCCAGGCGGATGGGTTTTTCGATGAGGAGGCTGGCTTCGGCGGGCTTGAGGTGACCCTCCTTCACCATGCGGATCAGCACGTGATTGCGGCGGGACTTGGCAGCGGCGCGGGCCTTGGGATCGGGGTTGTAGGGGTTGTACCAGTTGGGATTCTGGACCAGACCGGCCAGCAAGGCGCACTCCTCCGGCAGCAGCTGCGGCGCACTCTTGCCGAAGTAGAACTCGGCTGCGGCCTGGATGCCGTAGCGCCCACCGCCGAAGTAGACCTCGTTGGCGTACATTTCCATGATCTGCTTCTTGGTGTATGCCTTTTCCAGCTTGCGGGCGAGGATGATCTCCTTGAGCTTGCGGTCCAGCCGCTTCTGTCGCTTGGCGGTCACCGTGCGGATGAGCTGCATGGTGAGCGTGGAGGCACCTTCCCGGCGGCGGCCGAAGCTGCTCACGAAGTTCCACCCGGAGCGGGCCACACCACGCATGGAAATGCCGCCGTGTTCCCAGAAATCAGTATCCTCGGTGGAGACCAGCCCATTGATGAAGGCCTTGGGAATGTCGCCGAAGGGAATCACCAGCCGATGCTCCTCGGCAAAAATGCCGATGACATTGCCGTTCTGATCCAGCACTTTGGTGATGGTCTTGGGCACGCGCATGGCGAAGTAGGTCAGGAAGCTGTCGGCATCCCGGGACAGCACCGACCAGGACACCGCGAGGGTGCCCAGGCCCAGGATCGTGAGGGCCGCGAAGGCCCAGGCGAATCGCTTCAGCCAGCGTCGGGTGGGCGAGGTGAGGGAGATCAGCTTCGAGGCCATCCGACTAGGATAACGGCTACAGACCTCGAGACCGGCTACATTGGTGCCATGCCCCAGCGACTCATCCTCGTGGCCAAAGTCAAATCCCCACACCTGGGTTTCACCCTGCGCGAAGCGCTGCCGGTATTCCTGGATCGGGGCTGGCTCGTGACCGGGGAGCCTGGACTTGAGGAGGCCTGGCGCCAGGCCGGCCTGGATCCCGCTCGCTTGCGCCTCGACGCCGAGCTGGACAGTCATGCCCCTCCGGCCGACCTTTGCCTGGTCCTGGGTGGGGACGGCACCCTGCTTTACGCGGCCCGCCGGGTGGGGGTCCGGAGCACGCCCATCCTGGGCATCAACCTGGGTTCCCTGGGGTTCCTCACCGCCCACCCGGTGTCAGGGGCACGGGAGGCTGTGGAGGCCTTCCTGGCCGGCACCCTTGTGACCGATGTCCGGCACATGCTGGATGTAGAGCTGTGGCGCCACGGCCAGCTTCTCGCCCACCAGTCTGTCCTCAACGATGCCGTGCTCGCCAAGGGGGCCCTGGCCCGGATCATGGATATGCGGCTGAGGGTCGGATACCAACATGCAGGCCCCATGAAGGCTGACGGCCTCATCGTGGCCACGCCCACTGGATCCACGGCCTATGCGCTTTCTGCTGGCGGGCCCATCATGCACCCCAGCCTCGAGGCCTTCGTCATCGCCCCCATCTGCCCGCACACGCTGACGCTGCGGCCCTCCGTGGTACCCGCCTCCCTGCCCATCACCATCACCCTCATGGATGCGGAAGATGCCCACCTCACGCTGGATGGCCAGGTCGGTCACCGCGTCCAACCCGGCGATGAAGTGAAACTGCGCCAGGCCCAGACCCGCATCACGCTGCTGCAGAGGCCCGGATTGGACTTCTTCGCCCTCCTTCAGCAGAAGCTGCACTGGGGTGACAGGTAGGGCACAGGGGCCAAGACCAGGTAGTCCGACCGGACCACCGCAGACCGCAGACCCTCCAGCCCATTCCTGACCAAATGGTCGGCGGTGGTCTGCGCCGATCCATCCTTGTGACCACAGGCACAGGGGGCAAGGGCGACACTTCACCCCTAGCAGGACCTACGTCCCTTCATGGAGGCCCCATGGCCCTCAAAGAACGACCGAAACCATTCCTCCTTCCTGATTTTTGCAAGGGCTGTGGCCGCTGCCTCGATGCTTGCGCCAAGGATTGCATCACGCTCAGTGATCAGATCAACCCGGTGACGGGCCTGATTCCCGTCGAGCTGGATCTGTCCGACTGCAATGCCTGCGGCATGTGCATGGACGCCTGCCCCGAGCCCTACGGCCTGCGCCCCGCCCATGAGGGTGAGATTCAGGACTTCGAACTGGAGGATCCCGCCAAGCTCTTCGGCGTGAAGCCCAGCGAAGCGCCCGAGCCGGTGGACATCCCCAACGAAATGCTGCCCCTGCCCCGCACGGAGCCCCTGGTCATCAAGGGCACCTACGCTTCGGCCGTGGGCGCCATCCTGGCCGGTTGCCGCCACGTCTACGGCTACCCCATCACGCCCTCCACCGAAGGCGCCGAGCTGATGGCGAAGTTCCTGCCCAAGCTCGATGGCACCTTCATCCAGGCCGTCAGTGAAGTGGCCGCCGTGAACATGATGTACGGCACCGCCGGCGCGGGTCTGCCCACCATGACCTTCACCTCGTCACCCGGCTTCAGCCTCATGCTGGAAGGCGTCTCCTACATGATCGGCGCCGAACTGCCCGGCGTGTTCGTGGACATCATGCGCGGTGGCCCGGGCCTGGGCAACATCGCCCCTGAGCAGTCCGACATCAAGCTGGCCTGCCACGGTCTTGGCCATGGCAACACCTACGCCATCACCCTGGCGCCCTCCACGCCTCAGGAAATGCTGGACCTCACCATCCTGGCCTTCGAGCTGACCTTCAAATACCGCAGCCCCGTGGTTCTGCTGGGCGACGGCTACCTGGGCCAGATGACCGGCAAGGTGCAGCTGCCCGAAACCATGATCAAGCCCGGCATCCCCAAGTGGGCGGTCTACGGCGACGCCATGCACCGCAAGAACCTCATCTCCTCGATCTTCCTCACCGAGTCCGATCTCGAAGCCCACAACATCCACCTGAACGCCAAGTACGCGGCCATGCAGGTGGAAGCGCGCTCTGAATCCTTCCTTTGCGACGACGCCGACGTGGTGCTCATCGCCTGCAATACGCCTGCCCGCACCACCAAGGGCGCCGTGCAGGAACTGCGCAACCAGGGCATCAAGGCCGGTCTCTTCCGCCCCATCACCCTCTGGCCTTTCCCCGTGGAAGATCTCAAGAAGGCCATCCAGGGCGCCAAGCGCATTGTGGTGGTCGAAGCCAGCGCTGGGCAGCTGGAAGATGAAGTCCGCCTCGCCCTCAGCCGGGCCGGTGTCCGCCAGTATCCCGAGCTTGAGCATGTTCGTCGCATGGGCGGCGTGCTGCCCCAGCAGACTGAAATCATGACCCGGGTCCTGGGCCAGAAGGAGGTGATGGCATGAGCAAGACCAGCGTCATCTACGACAAGTTCGAACGCCATTCCCACGGCGAGGGCCTGAAGGGCCACGCCACCCACTACTGCCCCGGCTGCGGCCACGGCCTCGCCCACAAGTTCCTGGCGGAAGCCATCGACACCCTGGGCATCCAGGACCGCACGGTGGCCGTGAGCCCCGTGGGCTGCTCCGTGTTCCTCTACTACTACTTCGATGTGGGCAACACCCAGGCTGCTCATGGCCGCGCCCCCGTGGTGGCCCTGGGCCACAAGTTCGCCAACCCCGATAGCGTCGTCATCAGCTACCAGGGCGACGGCGATCTGGCCTCCATCGGCCTCGCGGAAACCATCGCCACGGCCCAGCTCGGCGCACCGATCACGGTCATCTTCGTCAACAATGCCATCTACGGCATGACCGGCGGCCAGATGGCTCCCACCACTCTCATGGGCCAGACCAGCTCCACCAGCCCTGCGGGTCGCGACCAGTTCAACGGCCAGCCCATGAAGATGGCCGAGATGATCGCGGGCCTCGACGGCCCTGTCTACGTGGAGCGCGTGGCCCTCTACGACGCCAAGCAGCGCATCAAGGCCAAGAAGGCCATCCAGAAGGCCCTCAAGCTCCAGGTAGAAGGCCGCGGCTATTCCTTCATCGAGGTGCTGGCCGAGTGCCCCACCCACCTGAAGATGGATCCTGAGGCCACCGAAAAGTGGGTCAAGGAGTGCATGGAACCCGTCTATCCCCTCGGCGTGAAGAAGGACATCACCGTCGAGCCCTGGTTCCACCGCAACGCCCCCTGCTTCAAGGGCGAAAAGATCCTGGCCCTCACCGGTGCCAGCACCGAAAGCCCCGAGCGTTTCTGCAAGAGTTTCCCCACCCAGCTCGACCTGAATGACGTCTCTCTGAAGTTGGCCGGTTCCGGTGGCGACGGCGCCCAGACGGCCGCCATGCTCATCGCCCGGGCCGCCATCAGCGAAGGTTTCGATGCGACCCACATCCCCAGCTACGGTCCCGAAAGCCGCGGCGGCACGTCCTACGCCGATGTGCATGTGGCCGAGAATGAAGTACTGAATCCCGGTTCACCCGATCCCCAGATCCTGCTGGCCTTCAATACCCCCAGCCTCACCAAGTTCGGACCCACCGTGCGCAAGGGCGGCTACGTGATCTACGACAGTTCCGTGGTCACCGAGCCCCCCGTGCTGGATCCCAGCATCAAGGTCTTCCCGGTGCCCTTCACCGGCATCGCCACCGACCTGGGCAAGGCCGTGGTGAAGAACATCGTGGCGCTCGGCGCTCTCCAGGCCGCCACGAACATCTTCCCCAAGGACACCTTCCTCGCCGCCATCCGCGTGGCCCTGAAGGACAAGTGCGCCCTGATCCCCCTCAACGAAGAAGCTTTCGCCTGGGGCATCAAGTCGGTGGAAGCCCTCGACAACTGATCCACCAGGGAGACCATGATGGACACGAGCATCCAGACCACCCTCAACGTTGAGGAATGGAAGATCATCATGGCCCTCCGGGAGATTCCGGACAGCCCCATGCGCAAGAAGGTTTCGGGCCTCCTGGGCGAGCTGGTGCGCTTCATCCAGCAGCCCCGCTGCCTGGGCATGCAAGGCGATGGTTTCCCCTGCGGCACCCCTCACACCAGCTGTGAGGAATGCCAGCACATGCTGAAAGTCCTTGATGATCTGGCGACTCGGCTGCCGCTGCAGGACTGATGACCATTGGCGATCTGTTTCTGAAACCCAGTCGAATGTGAAGCCATCCAAGGTGCCTGCTAAATGCAGGTTCTGAGGATGGCTTCACTGCGTCAGATAGAAGCCTCCTAAAACCGCAGGGACATGCAGCTCACACCACCATCCACCTTGCGGTATTCCGACGTATCGACCTCCAACACTTCATAGCCCAGCGCGTCAATGAGGGCGCGGGTCTTGGGATAGCCGGACGGCATGATCACCGTGTCGTTCACCCAGATGCAGTTGGCGGCGTAGGTTTCACCCTCGGGAACGGGGATGAGGTTGAAGCACTGGAACTCAGGCTTGGTGAGAAATTCCCCAGCCGCCATCAGGTGGTTGTTTTCGAGGTAGGCGAGGCCCGTCTTGAGGTGCAGGACTTCCTGGAGGCCAACGACCGAGCCCGTCATGCCGTGTTTCTCCAGAATCGCGATCAGCTGCCGCGCACCTTCAAGGTTGGTGCGGGCGGAATGGCCGATGAAGTAGTGATCGCCCACCATCATCACGTCGCCCGCATCCAGGGTGCCCGGTTCGACGATGCGTTCCACAGCGTCGTAGAACCGCCGCAGCACCGGCGCCAGCAGCTCGGCCTCCCCGCGCCGGCTGTCAGCGCCGGGCCGCGTGACGATGGCGCAGCGCGGCGTGCACAGGGCCGGATCCTCCACGAACACCGAATCAGGGAAACCTTCTTCCGGGGGCAGGACGGTGACTTCCACGCCGCAAGACTTTATGGCATTGATGTAGGCGTGGTGCTGTTCAAGAGCCTTGTCGAAGATCGGCTTGCCCAGATCGGATGAGGAAAGACCGTCGATGAGGGCTCGGCAGGGCGTGCGGGTGATGGCGTGTCTGAACATCGCGGTTCCTCGAGCAGTGTGAGTCGATTGCATGATGTGGGTATTGGGCAACTCTAGGAGCGCAACTCCCCAGGCACAGTCAGTCTCGCCTCGATGCGATCCAGCCGCTGGCGGAACTGGTCTGTCAGTTCTTCGACTTTCTCGTGGAGATGGGCGATCTCCAACTCGGCCTTCACGTTGATCTCGTACTCCACATCGTCACGGATGTGATCCTTGGCCGCCTGCCGGTTCTGGGCCAACAGGACAAGGATGGACAGGATGATGGCTTCCAGGGATACGACCATGGTGAGAAAACCGAAGGGATAGGGATCAAAGGAGAATCTCCCACTCACGTTCAAGTAGATCCACAGGGCGAACCAGCCTGCGTTCAACAGGAGGAAGGTCATGCTCCCCGAAAACCTCGCAATCCAGTCCGTGAGCTTTTCCAACAGCGAGCGCTGATCCTCGATCTCGTCCTGGACGTTGCGCGCCACGCGGGTGCGGAGCAACAGGTCTGCCTTGCGGGTCATGGCCCCCATGGCGCCCAACAGATGAAGGGCCGCCTCGGGTTTTTGCGTGACGAGCAGCAGCAAGTCGCCGCGATCCAGTTCCAG
Source organism: Acidobacteriota bacterium (assembly GCA_043775845.1). GTDB lineage: Bacteria > Acidobacteriota > Holophagae > Holophagales > Holophagaceae > Geothrix. The sequence goes on along the minus strand of JAYVRY010000147.1, from coordinate 8,755 downwards.
CAGTTCTGTCTCGATGAGCGCTGTGGCGGTGGCCGTGCGGGTGCCGTCATCCAGCATGGCCAATTCACCGAACACATCGCCCCGGTGACGCCCGGTGAGCACGATCTTCTGCCCTGCCCGGTCCACCACGGAGATCTCCATCTCCCCGGAGCTGACGATGTACATGGCCTCGCCAGGATCTCCCGCCTTGAACAAGGTTTGTCCAGGCTCCAGGCGCAGCACTTCGACCGCTTGGGCCAGGAGGGCCAGTTCCTCAGCTCCCAGAGCGGCGAACAGGGGCAAGTCGGCCAGCAGGGCGGTATCAGCGACCATGGGGTGGATCTCCATCAGGGGTGTAAGAGAACCTACCGCACAGCGCAAAATGATGCCAGACGGAGTCGCCATGAACGCGCTCAGATCCTTGCGCGTAGCCGTAGTCCAGCATCCACCGGTCTATCTCAACCTCGAAGCAAGTCTGACCAGCTGGCCAGCATGCCCGGTGAGCCACACCACCTCTACAAGAACGGCGGCAGCGCCATCATCGCGCCCGATGCCACCTACTGCGTTTCGTTCGTTGGGGAGCGGTGCGAACCCTACCGTCCCAGCCCCCATGGCGCTACAACCCCCCACGCAAATTTGCGAAGGTGCGCAGCCCCTCCTCGGCGGGCTTCAGCAGGGCCATGAGGCGATTACCGTGCAGTGCCCGCAACGGTGCGCCGGGATCGGGAAAGCCTTCAGGCAGGGCCCAGGTGGCAGGAACGGATTCGCCCAAGGCAATGGCCCGGCCGTGGCTCAGATGTTCGGCCTCTTCATCCGAGAGCCGGCGTGAAGGACACCAGGGCAACAGATCAGAACCCGTGAGCAGCCGCTCCTGCCCTACACCAGGATCGCTCCAGGGGCCAATGGCGGTGCGGCGCAGGGCGCTGAGGTGAGCGCCGCAGTCCAGGGCGCGCCCCAGGTCCCGGGCCAGACTCCGCACATAGAAGCCGCCCCGGCAGGTGATCTCCAGGGTGCTTCGGCAACTCTGATTCTGCGGCAGATCATGGGATAGCCACCGCGCCGAGAGCAGGAAGACGCGGCTGGGCTTCATGAGCACCACCTCGCCGCGATGGGCCTTCTTGTAGGCGGCTTCGCCATCGATCTTCTTGGCGCTGGTGGCGGGGGGCACCTGCTCCGTCCAGCCCAGGAAGGGCGCCAGGGCTGCGTCCAGGGCATCAGGAGAGAGCTGCGGCACGACCGGCTCACCGAGTGGCAGGCCCTGCAAATCGCAGGTATCGGTTTCCTGCCCCCAGGCCACCTCGGCGAGATAGGTCTTGGGAAGGGGATGCATGAGTTCCATGAGCCGCGTGGCCTGGCCCGCCAGCACCAGCAGCAGGCCATCGGCAAAGGGATCCAGCGTGCCGCCGTGCCCCAGGGCCAGTTTCTTCTGCCCGGCCTCGAAGGCCCGGCGCTTGAAGCCCCGGATGACGTCAAAACTGCTTTGTCCCACGGTTTTGTGGACGAGGTGGATGCCCGATTCGACCATCAGGCTTCCGGCGCCTCGGCTTCGGTCCCAGGCTCGGCCCCAGGCTCGGCCTCGGGCTCGGCGGGTCGTGCGGCCCGCTCCTTCTCGATCTCTTGAAGGAGCGTCTCGAGGTGGTTGCCATCCTCCAGAGTGCCATCCGGGAAGAAGCGCAGCTCAGGCACCCGTTTCATCTTGAGGCGCGATGCCAGCTGACTGCGGAGGAAGCCTGCCGCGCGGCCCAGGGCCTTGCGGGTCAGGCCATCCTGGGCCTCCTGGTCGCCCCCGTTGGCGGGCAGCACGGTGAAATACACCCTGGCCACACTTCGATCGGGTGACAGGCGCACGGCGGTGAGGGTCACGAAACCCAGCTCGGGATCGCGGAGTTCCCGCTGCACCAGCGTGGAAAGCAGGAAATGGACTTGGTCTTCAAGGCGTTCAGGGCGTTGCATGGGATTCCTTTTCAGGTTCCATTCTACCCGACCCGGCCTTTTACTCCGGCATGTGGCACCGGCATTGGATACTCTGGGCTTTTCGAAGGGCACTGATTTGGCCGAATGGTTCGAAGGCTGGTTCGACGAGGACTACGCCATGCTCTACGCCCATCGCGACGCAGAGGAGGCACGCATTGCCGTGGGCCGGGCCCTGCGCGTGGCGCCCGAGCTGGGCCAGGGTCCGGTGCTGGATCTCGCCTGCGGCGCAGGGCGCCACCTGGAGATCCTGAGGCGGGCCAACCTCCTGGCTTTCGGCATCGATCTCTCGAAGGCCCTGCTGCGCATGGCCCCCAGCCCGCTCCGTCCCTGGCTCCTGCGGGGGGACATGCGCCAGTTGCCGGTGAAGGCGGGGTTCCTCCGGGGCATCTGTCTTTGGTTCACGCCCTTCGGCTACTTCTCTGATGATGAAAACCGGGCCCTGATGCTCAGCCTTGGAACTTTGCTGCAGAACAATGGCGTACTGGTGATGGATTACCTCAACGCCGACCTGGTGGCCCGCACCCTCATCCCCGAAGACACCATGGAGCGAGGCGGCATCCACGCGAGGATTTCCCGTTCCCTCGAAGGCCCGCGCTTGGTCAAGCGCATGGAACTCACCCGGCTGGATACCCAGGAGGTGCGTGTGGTCACCGAAAGCGTGCGCCTTTACCACCCCACCGACCTGCAGGAGATGGCCGTCCGCGCGGGGCTCCGCCTCCGCAGTGTCATGGGCACCTACGCAGGCGAAGCCTTCACCGAAGACAGCCCCCGGTGGATCGGCATCTTCGAAAAGGCCTGGTGAATCAGTCCTGACTTCCGACTTCCGAGATAGCCTCCAGCCCCATCCTCCGTCAGAATGAACCGAATCAAACGCAAGGAGCAGCCATGGGTTTCCAATCGGTGCGCGATCTCAATGTGAAGGGCCACCGCGTCTTCCTGCGGGCGGACCTCAACGTGCCCTTGAAGGAGGGCAGGATCACGGATGCCACCCGCATCAAGGAAACCCTGCCCACGCTGAAACTCCTGCTGGATGGCGGTGCGTCGGTGGTGATGGCCTCGCACCTGGGCCGGCCCGAGGGCAAGGGCTTTGAAGCCGCCTACAGCGCTGCCCCCGTGGCCGCCTGGCTTCGCGAGCAGGGCTTCGACTGCCAGCTGGCCAGCTACGTGAACGGTCCCGCCGTCGAAGCCGAGGCCGCCGCGCTGAAGCCGGGCCAGGTGCTCCTCCTGGAAAACCTGCGCTTCGAAAAGGGCGAGACCAAAAACAAGGAGGAGTTCGCGGCGGACCTGGCCAAGCTGGCCGACACCTACGTGAACGATGCCTTCGGTTCGGCCCATCGCGCCCACGCATCCGTCAGCGGCATGGTCAGCCACTTCCCCACTGACCGCGTGGCGGCGGGGTTTCTCATGGAAAAGGAACTGAAGGCCCTGGGCAAAGTGGTCGACAACCCCGACAAGCCCCTGGTGGTGATCTTCGGGGGCGCCAAGGTCAGCGACAAGATCGAGCTCATCCAGAACTTCCTGGGCAAGGCCGACGCCATCCTCATCGGCGGGGCCATGAGCTACACCTTCCTCAAGGCCCAGGGCTTCAGCATCGGCAAGAGCCTCTGCGAAGACGACAAGCTGGAACTGGCGCTGGATCTGCTCAAGCAGGCCCAGGCCAAGGGCACCCGCCTGCTGCTGCCCCTCGATCACGTGGCCGCGACCGAATTCAAGGAGGATTCCCCCGCCGTCATCACCCTCGACCAGAACATCCCCGCGGATCGCATGGCCCTGGACATCGGCCCTGAAACCGTCGCCACCTACGCCGCCGAAATCCGCGCCGCCAAGACCCTTCTATGGAACGGCCCCATGGGCGTCTTCGAGATGGCCCCCTTCGCCAGCGGGACCCTCACCATGGCGGAGGAACTGGCGGAGGCCGCCGACCGCGGCGCCTTCATCCTGGTGGGCGGTGGCGACAGCGTCGCGGCCGTGAACAAAGCTGAGGTCGCAGCCCGCATGAGCCACGTTTCCACCGGCGGTGGCGCCAGCCTGGAATTCCTCAGCGGTCTCGAACTCCCGGGCGTCGCCGCCCTCTCCAAGTGAGGATGCCCATGCGCTGTATTGTCGCCAACTGGAAGATGAACCTGGCCTCCGAGGAGGCACGCGCCTTCTGCGAAGACCTGCTCATGCACGTGGTTCCCAGTGCGGGAACGGAAGTCGGCATCGCCCCACCCTACACGATGCTGCACCTGGTCAGTGACCTGGTGCGTCCCAAGGGCTTGCAGGTCTTCGCCCAGAATGGTCATGCCGAACCCAAGGGCGCCTTCACGGGCGAAGTCTCCATGCCCCAGCTGCGCGATGCGGGCTGCTCCGGCGTCATCCTCGGCCACAGCGAGCGCCGCCAGTTCTTTGGCGAGACGGATGCGGCCCTGACCAAGAAGATCAAGGCCGCCTGGCAGTGGGACCTGCTGCCCCTGCTTTGCATCGGTGAAACACTCGAACAGCGCGACGCCAACCAAACCCTGGAAGTGCTTGGACAGCAGCTGTCCATTCTGGCCGAGACCGGCCCCGGTCCCCTGTGGGTGGCCTACGAGCCCGTGTGGGCCATCGGCACCGGCCGCCGCGCCGAGGCCGCCCAGGTGCTGGAGGCCCACGCCTTCATCCGGGCCGAACTGAATCGCCACTTCCCCAGCGGGGACTACCAGGTGCCCATCCTCTACGGTGGCAGCGTCACGCCCGAGAGCTTCCCCGAACTGCTGGCCATCCCTGAAGTGGCCGGTGGCTTGGTGGGCGGCGCCAGCCTGGATTCCCAGAAGTTCGCGCAGCTGGTGAAGCAGGCGGGCTAAGAAAGCCTAGTGATTCGCCCCGGATGAACACGGATGAACACGGATAAAACCCGTTCTTTTATCTGAGTTCATCCGTGTTCATCTGTGGCAAAACAATCAGTTCCGATCGAGGAACAGCTCCGCCACATCCACCGCCAGCCCCAGCAGGCCCGCCGCTGTGAGCCAGTGACCCTGGGTATTCATCTGCTGCTGGAATTCGTAAGAGGAGGCTGGGTGGCTGGGCATCGGCACCGCGGCCCGCTTGGCCTCCTTCAGTTCTTCGATCTCCAGCTCGCGGGCGCGCTCCAGACCACCTTCAGAGACGAAGGCCAGCACGCGGCGGAGCTCATCCTTGTCAAACCAGATGCCGTGGGCCTTGCAGACATCCAGCACCACCCCAGACCGCTTCGCGTAGTTGGTGCGGTTCATGCGCTGTTTACAGGCCGGGCAGGGACGGTACTGGACTGCCTCGAGCTTGACCAGGGGTGGGGTCGAAGGCGCTGGCAGGGCCCCCAGCAACGCGCCTTGGCGTTCCCGGCTGGCTCCCAGCTGTTCGAAGACCGCGCGGTCCAGCCAGAGGCCACCACAGGTCAGGCATTCCTGCACCTCCAACTCACCGACCTTGGCCGTGGCCAGTGGTTTGGCGCAGGCCGGACAGGGCGCGCCGTTGGCCACCACGAGCTCACGGGCGGCCATGGCCGCGCCGCAGCCCGGGCAGTGGCTGGCTGAGCGCGGCACCAGGGCAAAGCAGGCAGCGCAGGCCACCGTGGCCAGTTGGGCCTGACAATAGGGGCATTGGGATGCATCGGGCGGCACCGAGGCGCCACACCCGGAACAACGAATGACGCGGGCTTCCATCAGGGCTGCTTGGGCTCGGGAGCGGCCTCGGTCTTGGGGGCGGGCGGGGGCGGAGGCATGGACGGGGGTGGCGGCGGGAGTTCCGTTGGCGGCGGCGTCGGGGGCTCGACTCCCCTGGGAGCCGCGGCCGGAGGCCCTTCTTTCCGGCCACTGGGGTCCTCATAGAAGTGCTGCTCGGTATAGCGAGTCCACTGGAAGTAGGACGACAGCTTCTGCACGACCACTCGGGCGAAGCCCCTGGCCTCCTCTTCACGGATGCGGCCATCGTCATCGCGATACCCGCGCGGCAGGGGATCCATGGCTTCGACCACCTCCACAGGCTCGATGGACTCCACCCAGAGAGGCTCAGGATTTCCGGGCTGTCTGAGGCTCACCTGGGCCCGTACCACCTGGGGCTGGTAACCCAGGCGATCCCGCACATGCTCGCGATGCATGGCGGCGTGACTGCCAGCCCAGAGGCCCCAGAACAGGCCATCGACAATGCTGTAGCCGCGGTTGCCAGAGATGGCGCTGAGCGTGCCCACAGCCAGTCCCGTGGCCACACCCACCGTGGCGGCACTGGGTTGACTGGGTGCCGGACTGATGTCGCGGATGTCCACCTGGAGTTCGGCGGCGCCCACGGGTGGGGTCACGCCCTCGGGCACCACGGTCACCCGCGTGGCGAGGCGGGCCCGCAGGGCCGAAGCGTATTCCTTCTGGAAGCCTTCCCGGTCTTCGAGCCGGGGCGGCAGGCTCACCGCAACCACCACGGGGGTGGGCCTTTGCCTGAAGGCCTCCACCTCGGGCCGGGTGCAGCCAAAAAACAGCAGAGCAGGTGCGATCAACAGCCAGGAAGCGCGCCTCATGGGAGACCTCCGAGCCTAGTGTGCGTCGGGGAACCCGAAGGTGTCCAGGCCTGACACCCGATAGAATGTCGGATCGAGGCCCCCTCATGCTCATTCTTATGGAACCCCACGCCACGCCAGACCAGGTGAAGGAAGTGCTGGCCCTGCTGGAGGCCTCTGGCGTTCGCTGCCAGCTGAACGAGACCCCCGAAGCCCTGAGCATCGTGGCTCCGAATGCCTCGAAAGCCCTGAAGCCTGATCGCATCGAACCCATGGCGGGCGTGCGCCGGGTGGTGCCCATCACCAGCCCCTACAAGCTGGCCAGCGCCGATGCCGTGACGGGCCGCACGGTGGTGGATGTGCGGGGCGTGAAGATCGGCGGCCCCTCCTTGGCCCTGGTGGGCGGCCCCTGCGGCGTGGAAAGCCGCGAGCAGCTCTTCACCGTGGCCCGCTACGTGGCCGAAGCGGGCGTGAAGCTGCTGCGGGCCGGCGCCTTCAAGCCGCGCACCAGCCCCTATGCCTTTCAGGGCCTGGGGCTGGAGGGCCTGCGCCTGCTGGAGGAAGCCCGGGCGGAATTTGATCTCGGCATCGTCACCGAAGCCACGGAAGTGGAGACCTTCGATGCTGTGGAACAGAGCGCCGACATGGTGCAAATCGGCGCCCGCAACATGCAGAACTTCGCCCTGCTGCGCCGCGCCGGCCGCTGCGAAAAACCCGTGCTGCTCAAGCGCGGCCCCTCGGCCACGCTTGAGGAATGGCTCTACGCGGCGGAGTACGTGTTGGGCGAGGGCAACCGGAACCTGGTGCTTTGCGAACGGGGCATCCGCACCTGGTCCGATCACGCCCGCAACACCCTGGATGTGAGCGTCGTGCCCGCCGCCAAGGCCCTCACCCATCTACCGGTCATGGTGGATCCCAGCCACGCCACGGGGCGGCGCGACCTCGTCATTCCCTGCGGCCTGGCGGGTGTGGCGGCTGGTGCGGATGGCCTGCTGGTGGAGACCCACTGCCACCCCGAGAAGGCCCTCAGCGACGGCCCCCAGGCCCTGCTGCCTTCGGAATTCATCCGGCTGGTCGAGCGGGCCGGGGCCGTGCATCGGGCCTTGCAGGCTCCCAGCCTCACTGGGCTCTGGATGTAAACCCCCGTCCGTGGCAGACTAAGTGGTTCGGAGTTTCCATGAACGGCCTTGCCATCACGTTTCTCATTCTCTTCGGCCTCCTGCTCATCGGGACGGTCCTCCTGCAGCCCGGCACCAAGGGCGGTCTGGGGGCTTCTTTCGGCGGCGGCGGAGCCAACTCCGCCTTCGGCGCCCAGGGCGCCACGCCCTTCCTCTCCAAGGCCACCTACTGGCTGGCGGGCGGCTTCCTGGCCACGACGCTCTTCATCGAAGTGCTGATCATCCGCCAGAACCGTTCCGTGTTGGAAAAGACCATCGGCAAGCCCGTGGCCACTGCCCCCGCGCCCGTGATGCCCGCGCCAGACACCGTACCCGTGCCCGCCCCGGCACAAACACCTGCGAAGAAATAGCTAATTATCTGTCATCAAAGCTTCTATTGGCTTTGAGTAACAGCTCGCATCAGGCAGACTGAACCAAACTGCCTCGGGTGTGATGTGGAAGCCATTATCTTTTTTCTTGGATTGCTGGGCCTTGCCGCGCCTGTCATGGCCATCGTGGCCCTGGTCAAGAGCGCCAAGGCGGATCGTTTAGAAAAGGATCTCCGCGCCCTCCGGGATGAATTCACGCGGCTCCGCGACCGCGTGGCTGCCATCGAACATGGGCGGCCTGAAGCAATAGCAGCGTCAGCTCCATCACCCCAGGTGGCCCGGCCACCAGAGCCTGCGCTGGCACCGCCTCCAGCGCCACCCGTGCAAGCACAGATCCCCATGCCTCCACAGGCTGTGGAACCGATCCAGGGGCCCATGCTCCCTTCGGCTCAGCTGCGCGCCGAAGCCTCCAAAATCACGGGACCGGTTCCCGTCCTGCCCAAGCCAGAACCGATCTCCGTGGTGGCTGCCACGCCGGTGGCCGAAGTCCCGGCAGCCCCAATTTCCGTGCCTGCAGCCCTCAGCGCTCCCGCCGTGATCACCACACCCGCAGCCCCGGCGAGGCCTGCCGCCCCCGTGCCCGCTCCGAAGCCGCCCACCAAGCCCGTCAGCCTTCCACCCGTACCGAAGGCACCACGACGCAGCCTGGAGGATTTCCTCGGGACTCAGCTGTTCTTGAAGGTGGGTGTGGCCATCCTCGTCATCGGCGTGGTCTTCGCCATGGGCCTGGTCTTCCAGATGGTGGGGCCCCTGGGCAAGGTGCTCCTGGG
>JAYVRY010000146.1:0-24156 GCA_043775845.1 Acidobacteriota bacterium | reverse complement strand
AGGTGAAGCTGAATCCCGTGCGCCACCTGCTGGCGGGCAAGCGCGTGGTGCTGGTGGATGACAGCATCGTGCGCGGCACCACCAGCAAAAAAATCGTGCAGATGGTGCGCGAGGCCGGGGCCAAGGAGGTGCACCTCCGCATCGCCTGCCCGCCCACCACGCACTCGTGTTTCTACGGCATCGACACGCCCAAGCGCCAGCACCTCATCGCCTCCTACATGAACATCCAGCAGATCACCGAATTCGTGGAAGCCGACACCCTGGGCTACCTCGACATGAAGGACCTCCAGGACTGCATGGGTGACGTAGGCCCCGATGCAGGCTCCGGCTTTTGCTATGCCTGTTTCACAGGCAACTATCCGGTGGCGCCTTCGGAGTTTTAGGTCAAGGAAGCACGCGGCAACGCGTGACCTCCTGGGAACCGAAGGACTTGCCAATGGCTGAACCCTGCATGTCCGAACGCTCTGCCAACACCAGAAGCCGACCATGGATGCGCTGGTAGCGAATGCGGATATCAACCTTGGTCTGGACGCTCGCCACCAGCAACACCCGGACCTTCATCTCGATCTGCTGGTCCATGGCGAGGGGCACGCCATCCGCCCCGATCCAGATGGTGGCCTCGTGGACCGCCTTCTTGAGGTGGGACTTCGCCTCCGCATCCAGCTTCAGCTCCATGGCCAGTTTCAGGCGGCGGGTAGGCTGGCCCTCCCAGGTGTCGGGCTTTTCTTCCAGCAGGCGGGCCCTATCGAGCTTCTCAATGAGCTCCAGGGCGGGACGCAGGGTTCCATCGAATTGGCGGCCCCCTTTCTTTCCATCGGAAGGGTCCGGAGTTGATTTCTCGCCGGGGATGACCGGGCCGCCGTCCTCTAGGATCCTGGTGCCGTCTGGTCCGTCCTCCACCTGCACCGTGCGGCGCTCGATGTGGTCCTTGCCAGCCTCCCGCTCCTTGCTTTCCTCCTCAATGAGGGCGCGGATCTTCGGGGCCTGGGGCAGGGCCTTCAGGGCCGCCTTCAGGTCGGCGAGACCGTCCGCATGCAGGAGGGGGCCGCAGAGGGCCAGGGCGACCACGATGGGAAAGCGGGACATCGGGACTCCGTCATGAAGGGCCTACGGGGCAGGGGGCACCCGTGGTTAGCTGGAGGCATGTCCGGTACCGGTCCCTCAGGCTCTCCCCAGGCGCGTTTCGAAGATGGCCTCCGCTTCCTGGTGGCCGCCCTGGCCTTGGAGGTGGATCGCCGCAACAGCGCCGCCATCGTGTCCGCCGCCTGTGATGCCATCCAGTGTTTCCTGGCCGTCTTCGAAACGGCAGCCCAGCGTCACCTCCCGGATCCCCACGGCGAGACGGCCCGTCTGCGGGGCCAGCTCGAGGCCCTGCTCACCACCAGCCAGACGCCGGGAGAGGCTGCCCGCCACGCCATCGAGGCAGCCCGCCTGGCCCGGGATCAGGCCGCCAACGTGTTGCCGAAGCTGCTCGGCTAAAAAGGAATCCGCACCAACGGTGCGTTCTGGGGCTCGGGATTGCCGCCATAGCGGTTCACGGGCAGGGTCGCCGAGGCCAGTCCCCGCTCGGGCACGGTGACGCCCTGGCGGCGCCAGAACTTGCGGAGGTCTTCCTGGAACCAAGCCACGAATTCTTGGAAAGTCACCTGGCGGAGTTCCTCCTTGGTGAGTTCACCCAGCACCTCGACGATGGCCGAGGCCGATGCCTCGGGAACGCGGAAGGTCTTCCAGGGCTTTGATCCATCGCCCGCCGCCTCGAGAATCCCGGCCAGGAAGGCGCGGTCCAGGCCGGGGCGCGGCGGTTCTCCGGCCAGGAGACCGGTTGCGAGGCAGAGGCAGACCAGGAGACGCATGGACTTGAAATGAGCCCAGCCTGGCGGAGGTTCCCCGGGCGGTGGGAAGCGCCGACCAGTGGTAATTTTGACCCATGCCCATCGTCATCCTCGGACCCACGGCTTCTGGCAAATCCTCCTTGGCCGTGGCCCTGGCCCGGCATCTCGGGGGCACCGTGGTGAATGGGGATCCCTATCAGGCCATCGAAGGCCTGGCCATTGGCACCGGGCAGCCCGATGCGGCCGAACAGGATGGCGTCCCGCACCTGGGTTATGGCTTGCTGCCGATCACCGGGCGGCCCAACCCCAAGGACTTCGGCGCCCAGGTGCGGGCATGGCTGGCGGCCTGCACAGAGCCGGTGCTGGTGACCGGGTCAGGCCTGTATCTCAAAGGCATCTGGAACCAGCTCAGCGAGCTGCCAGACGTGCATCCCGCCCTGGTAGCGCGGGTTCGCCGTTGGGGCGCTGGGCTCGGCGTGCCAGCCCTCCACCGCTACCTGGCGGCGGTGGATCAGGAGCGCTCGGAGGCCCTCCACCCCAATGACAGCGCCCGGGTGCAGCGGGCCCTGGCCCTGCATTTGGCCACGGGAAAAAAGCCATCAGCCCTGCTCGGGGGAGCCGGGACGGGCCTTCCCGAGGGTTGGCAGGCGCTGGTGGTCACGCCTGGCCGTGAACGCAGACGCGAACGCGTGGTGGCACGGGTGGCAGCGCAGATTCAGGCGGGCTGGCCGGAGGAGGTGCATCGCTTGCTGGAGACGGGGCATGCCGATGATCTGGATGCCCTGCGGCCTCTTGGGTATTCAGCCTGGGTTCAGGGTGGGGATCCCGACGCCATCCGTGAGAGGGTCATCCAGGAAACCCAGGCCTACGCCAAGCGCCAGGCCACCTGGTTCCGCAACCAGCTGCGGGGAGTGCCCACGTGGAACCCGGATGTGGAGTCACTGGGTACGGCTTTGCATCGGCTGGGGTTGGCATGACGCCTCAGGCCTGGCACGAGGGGCGCACGTCGCTGGTCCTGCTGCGTGGCGAGGACTGGGCCTGGATCGGCTTGCGATCTGTGGATGGCTTGAACCGTCTTCACTCGGATCTGCTGGTGGCCCTGGATGCCCTTTTCATCGAGCTGCGCTGGTCGGGTGTGCGCCGGGTGGCGCTCAGCGGTGTTGGTTGGATGACGGGGAAGGGGCACCACTTTTCTGCGGGTGCCGACCTGCATGAAGTGGGGATGCTGAATGCCGTGTCCGCAGAGCCCTTCGCCCGTCGCGGCCAGCGCGTGATGAACCACCTGCTCTGGCCCGGCTGGCGGAGCCTCACGCTCATCTCGGGCGTGGCCATGGGTGGCGGCTGCGACCTTGCCCTCCATGGCCAGGAACGCTGGGCCGTGCGGGCCGATGAAGCGGGCAAGGGCGGCCTGCGCTTGGCCCATCCCGCCGCCAAGCACGGCATCCTCACCGGCTTTGGTGGCACGGTAAGGCTGCCGAAGGTCCTGGGCCGTGAGGGGGCCGATCGGTTGTTCCGACACTTCGAAACCTGGGATGCCGAGACCGCCCTTGCTGCGGGCGCGATTCACCGAAGCCTGTTGGCATCCGAGGTCGTGATCGAATTGCAGACTTGGCTTCAACCTGGATTTGCCGAGACGACAGTCCATGAATCTGGCCGGCACCAGGTGCCATTTGATGTGTAGGAATTCCTTCTCTTTTGAAGAAATGATTCAGCGGCGCCACGGGTTCCTTGGCGAATGTGCCATACACGCGGTTCGAGGCTTTTCCGTTTTTCAGGCTGAGCACCGGTCCTGGTCAGTGGTTCCCGAAGGCCTTGAGGAATGGGATGGCCATGATGAGCAGCGGCACCATGCAGCAGCAGACGAGGAAGAGCGGTGTGAGCACCGCGCAGATGCCGCGCCAGGTGTCGGTCTTGTGCATGCGTGCGAGGCCCATGCCCATGACTACCATGCCTGCGAGTTGAATCAGGATGTTCAGATAAGGGATCAGGCCCCCAATCTGGAGGAATGCAGACGTATAGCCATAGGCGCGTACGGTCTGATTCATTCCAACACCCGGCCGGAGGCCACCCCACATCCAGAGGAAGAAGTGGCTGAAGGCGCCGCCGATGACCATGCCCAGGAAGCTAAAGAGGGGCATCAGCAGCAGGATCGCTCCGAAGATGATGGGCATGACCGCCGCGACGGCCTTGCTATCGCCCTGGCCGCTCTGGTCCAGCGCCGCCAACATGATGCCCATGCCCACCAGAAAGAAGACCAGGGTCATGATGAGGAACACGGGGACCGAGAGCAGCAACAGGAAGCGCCAGGGCGCGCCCATTCCTTCGGTGACCGGCACACGATCGAAGAGTTCCATGGGGTTGGTGAAGACCAGCCGGAACATGGCGCCCACGCGGGCCCAGAAGCCGGGCAGGGCTTCAAGATCCTCAAAGGGCACGGGGCGCAGCAGGGGCGCTGAGGGAGGCAGGGGCTCGGCAGGCGGCGGCATCCAGACCGCCTCGTTCTGCCAGGTCGGTTCGTTCAGTGGAATGATCGGCGGCAGTGTCTCGTCAGGGCCTGTGATCTCGCTCATGCTCTGCTCCATACCTTGGGGTACGCTATCACGCTTCGCGGAAGTCCTTGGGCCGCAGCCCCAGCTTTTCCAGCCGCGAGAGCAGGGTGGAGGGGGCCAGATCGGCCAGGGTGGCCGCGCCCTCGGCCCCGGTGATCTTGCCATGGGTGTGGCGAAGCAGGCGTTCCAGATAACTGCGCTCCTGGGCTTCCCAGGTGAGCGGTTTGCCACTCCGTTCCCCGCGAACGGGCAGGGCGCCGGGCGGAAGCCGCAACTCCCGGCCCGCCGAGAGGATGGCGGCCCGTTCCAGCACGTTGTGCAGCTCGCGCACGTTGCCCGGCCAGGCGTAAGCCTCCAGCTGCTGGCGGACGGCATCCGGCAGGAGGATGGCCGGGCGCCGATTCTCGCGCGCGAACCGCTCCAGGAAGCCCTGGGCCAGGGTGACGATGTCTCCGCTGCGCTCCCGCAGGGGCGGCAGGTGGATGGGGAACACGCTCAGGCGGTAGAAGAGGTCCTCGCGGAAGCGGCCTTCGGTCACGGCGGCTTGGAGGTTCGTGTGGGTGGCGGCCACCAGGCGCACATCCACCCGTTTCGATTTTTCGCTGCCCAGGGGATCGATTTCCTTCTCCTGGATGGCGCGAAGCAGCTTGGGTTGCAGATCCAGGGGCAGGTCACCGATCTCGTCGAGGAACAGCGTGCCACCGTCCGCCAGTTCGAATCGCCCTTTGCGAGCCGAGGCAGCGCCGCTGAAGGCACCTTTCACGTGGCCGAAGAGTTCCGATTCGATGAGGGTGGCGGGCAGGGCGCTGCAGTTCACTTTGATGAAGGGTTTCTCGCGCCGGGTCGAGAGGTGGTGGAGGGTCTGGGCCACCTTCTCCTTGCCGGTGCCAGTCTCTCCCGTGATGAGCACGGTGGCCGAGGTGGAGGCCACCTGCCGCAGCTGATCGAGGATGCCGCGCATGGCGGGGCTTTCGGCGCGGAGGGGCTCCTGGAGCACGTCCCGGCGCTGCACTTCGCGGAAGTAGCTGACCTCTTCCGCCAGGTTCCGTTCCCGCTCGGCCAGACGGGCCAGGTGCTCCGCCTGCTTGATGCTTAGGGCCAAAAGAGAAGCGAAGACGCCCACGTGATGCAGCACGCTGGCGGGATACTGGCGGCACACCATGGCATCGAGGGTCATGAGGCCGAACGTCTCGCCCCGGCTGCGCAATGGGGCCACCAGGCAGCTGTGGCCGTGGGGCATGTCCAGGAGACCGTGGAAGGTGTCCTCGCCGGGATCATCCTCTTCGAAGGTGGCGGGTTTGGAGCGGCTCTTCAGGGCGTTCTGCAGGCGCAGGTTGCCGCGCACCGGGATGAGGGCTTCCGATAGTTGCGGCGTGGCCAGGGGGCCTATGGCGTGGGCCACCCGCAGGCCATCGCCTTCGCGCAGCAGCACGGTGGCGAGGTCATAGGGCACCAGCTGCCCCAGCCGCTCGAAGGCGTGGGCCACCATGCGTTCGGGATCCTCGCCCAGGGTGAGCAGGACGCCAGCCTCCTCCACCAGACGGGCTCCGGTCAGTGCGGCCTCGAGATCGGGAATGGGCATGGCAACCTCCTCCGTGATTCTCGATATTCCGAGAGTTGGGTCAAGGCATTCCCATCTAAGCAAACGGCGGCCTCAACCGAAAGGTATACTTCACTGTCTCTATGCTCAAAGGATGCACTTGACTCAGGAGCCCACCCATTTCGGATCCTACCGACTGCTTGCCCGCCTGGGGGAAGGGGCCATGGGCGAAGTCTGGCGGGCGCTGGACCTGCGGCTCGAACGGGAAGTGGCCATCAAGATTCTCAAGGATGCCGATGACCTGCGGCGCAAGGCGCTCATCGGCGAGGCCAAGCTGGCCTGCCAGCTGAACCATCCGAACATCGCCCATATCTACGATGCCGGCGAGGTGGACGGCACCCCCTACATCGCCATGGAACTGGTGCGCGGCCGAACCCTGCGGGCCCTGGTGGGCCAGGCGCTGGATGGCGCCGCCCTGCAGGACCTGGCCCGGCAGGCCGCCTTGGCGCTTTCCCACGCCCACCAGAAGAGCATCGTCCACCGGGTCATCAAGCCGGAAAACCTGCTGCTGACCGAAGAGGGCCAGCTGAAAATCCTGGATTTCGGCATCGCTCGCCGAGGCAATGAGGATCCTTCCCTGGGGCCAACGTCCCATCACATGACCCTGGTGGAACGCACCGCGCCGGGCTACAGCCAGGGCACGCCCGCCTACATGAGCCCGGAACAGGCCAATGGCCAGGCCCTCACGGGGCAATCCGACCAATTCAGCCTGGGCGTGGTGCTCTACGAATTGGCCACGGCCGTGCATCCCTTTCTGCGCAGCAGCCTGGTGGATACGCTCTACGCCGTGACCCGGGATGAACCCCGGCCCCTGTCGGAGGCCCGCCCCGACCTGCCTCGCACCCTTCAGGACGCCATCCACCGCCTGCTGGCGAAGAAACCCGCCGATCGCTTCCCCAACCTGCAGGCCCTGGCCACGGGACTAACCAACGACACGGCCACCGCCGCAGTGCCGAATTTGGCCCAGGTTTCGGCCCTGCGCGGGAAGACAGGCCACCGCTGGATTCTGCCCGTGGTGGCCACGGTGCTGGTGGCCAGCGCGGGCCTGGGGCTTTGGCTGTGGCGCCGGTCGGATGGTGGCGGTCTGGGCGCGGCGCGGCGGGCTTCCCACGAGGACTTCACCAAGGGGCGTCGGGTGGTGGCCATCCTGCCTCTGGAACAGCTCCAGCCCGATGCTGAGCATGCCTGGCTGAGCAACAGCTTCGCCGATGCCATGGCCTTTGGTCTGGTGCGCCGCGAGGAACTGGCTGTGGTGGACCGTCTCCGCGTGGTGGAGGCCATGCATCACCTGGGCGACACACCGGGCCAGGCGCCCAAAGCGGTGGGGGATCTGGGGCGGCAATTGAAAGCCGAGCTGCTGGTGCTGGGCAGCTACCAGGTGCTGGGCGGCCAGCTCCGCATGGGGGTGCGGGTGCTGGATGCGGTCCGTGGCACCACCCTGCACCAGTTCCAGCTGGATCGTCCCATGGCGGACCTGCTCAAGCTCGAAGACGAATTGCAGCAGCGCCTGCCCCAGGAGATGGGCCTGGGCAGTGATCCCGGTTCCCTGCGCTCCCAGGCCATGCTGCCGCGTACCCGCGAACTCTACACCAAGGCATTGCAAGTCATCACGGACGGCAATCAGGATTCCGTGCGCCTGGCCAACTCGCTACTGGCCTCCGCCATCGACGGGGAGCCCGACTATGCCCCGGCACGCGCGGAGTATGCCTGGACCCTGGCCGAGCTGGGCGCCACCACGGCCCTCAGCCAAGGCCGCTACGAGGAGGCCCAGGCGCTGTTGAAGCAGGGGAAGGCCGCCGCAGAGAAGGCCATCGCGCAGGATCCCAGTGCCTCCCAGGCCTACCGGGCCCTGGCCTCTACCCTGTTGCGGATGGGTGATCTGGAAGGCTCCAGCCGGGCCGCCCTGCAGGCGGTGCGCCTCGATCCGGCCGATCACAAGGCCTACGATGTACTGGCGGACGTGTTCGCCGGTCTGGAAGGTGACGACAACCACCAGGCCGCCCGGCGCTACTTCGAGAAATCCCTCGCGCTCTTCCCCGAAGGCTGGCAGGCCCACCATCGCCTGGGCGTCCTCCTTCAGAACGAAGGGGAACTTCCCGAAGCACTGCACCATGCGGACCGGGCCATCGCCCTGCGGCCCGCCGCCGAGTATGCCTACGTCACCGCCGCAGACGCTCTCATCTGGATGGGGCGCAGTAAAGAGGCTGAGGTTCGGCTGCGTGCCGGCCTTCGGGAGATCCCGGGTTCTAATGTCCTGCGTAGCCTCATGGCCTACACCGCCTGGGATCGGAATGACCGACCTGCCTCGGAATCCTACCTTCGGGAACTGGAGGGTGTCTGGCCTCCGGACCACTCCAACACGGTCCTGCTGGCTGGCGTGAAGCAGGCCGTGGAAGGCGATGGTGCTGGTGCCCGCGCCCGGTTCGAGGCCTACCGGCAGAACGTGGCGGCCATTGACCTCAGCCAGCGGAAGCACAACGAACGGCGGGTGATCTCAGTGAACCTTTACCTCATGGCTCGCATGGTGGCGAAGCTTGGTGACAGGGCCTCGGCCCAGGCCATGGTGGAACTGGCGGATCGCTTCCATTCGGGTAAGCTCCGCGTGGCGCGGCGGGATCCAGCTTTCATCTAGTTGCCGCTGCGGGCTTCCACCACCAGCGTTTCGATGCGCTGCCGCACTTCCTTCATGAGCGTTTCGCGATCAGGGAAGTCGGCGGGATGCACCGGTTCACCCATCCGCAGGGTGTAGGTTCCCGGCCGGACCTGTATTCGCCCCACGGGCAGCACCTGGAAGCCGCCCACCGTGGCCAGGGGGATGATGGGCACGCCCGCATCAATGGCGAGGGCGAAGCCGCCCTTCTTGAAGGGCAGCATCTCGCCATTGCGGCTGCGGGTGCCTTCGGGAAAGATCACCACGTTCTTGCCGCCTCGGATCTGCATGGCGGCGGCATGAATGCTTTTGATGCTCCGCTCCCGATCGCCGCGATCGATGAAGATCACGCCGGCTGCCCAACAGGCCCAGCCGATGAACGGCATGTATTTCAGTTCCTGCTTGGCGATGTAGACGGCAGGGACGGGCAGCGCGGCGATCAGGACGGGCGGGTCCATCTGGCTCTCGTGATTCGACATGAAGATGACGGATTGGCGGCCATCGCGGATCTCTTCGGGCAGCTTCTCCCAGCCCTGCAGCGTGAAGGGCACATGGCAGAACCAGGCCATGCCCCGGGCGAACATGGGGCCAAAGGTGAAGAAGGCCCGGCGCCGACCCAGGAAGGGCACTGCCAGAAGAATCATGATCACGGTCAGCGGGACCGTCGACAGGGTCCAGACCGTCATCATGATGCCGCCCAGTCCTGTATCCCGCCAGTTGGCCACGCCGCCTCCCCTGTAGGATCTAAACTATCAGTTCCGGAGGCATCCCGTGGGCATCACCGAACAGATCCTGGCCGATCACGCTGCGCGCAAAGATGCGGACGGCACCACCTGGTTCACAGCAGCAGATCTCCAGCGCCTTGGCCTCCATGACCGGCTGTTCACCATCATGCAAACGGTCCAGCACACCCTTCGCCTGAAGAAATCCCATCAGGTGGTGGAAAGCCAAGGGTGCACGGACCGTTGGAGTGTGCAGGACGCACACTGATTCCGCGTTAGATCCAAAAGAGAGAGCCACCACGGAGGACACCGTGGTGGCTCTTTATGAACGGTGGCGAATGGGTTGGACTGCACCTCAGCCGAGGACGCTGGCTTCCATCTGCATGGCGCGCGGGTGGAGGATCTGGTTCTCGAGGTAGATGTGGAGATGGGTGTCCGCCTCGAGGTCGCGCAGGCCATCGTAGAGGGCCTTGAAGGTGGCGCAGCCATCGGCAGGCGTGGTGTAGCCATCGGTGACGGCCCGGAGTTTCGCGAGCAGGTCACCCACGACGATGTGCTCGGATTCCATGACGCGGATGGGACTCTGCACGGTGGCGAAGCAGGCCTTGATCTCGCCGCCGGCCTCCAGCTGCCGGATGAAGGGGTAGAGGATCTGCTCTTCCTTCATGAGGTGGGGCATGATGTCCGATGTGAGCGCCTGGAGGTGATCGAAGACCTCGTCGAGCTCGGGGTGGTTTTCGCCGTGGGCGTTGAGCACCTTCTCCAGCAGCATGGCCAGGCGGGGCAGTTCGCGGCGCAGGTAGGCGTGGTGGGTGGCCTCGATGTGGGCCATGAGGGCGGTCAGGGACGCCTCCACCCAGACCTTGGGCGAGGGGGCTCCGGCGGCGGGCAGCTCGGCGGTTTTCAGGCCCTCGAGCACCTGCAGGGGATCGCGTCCGACCACTTCGCAGGCTTCACGGAGTGAACGGTGTCCGCCGCAGCAGTAGTCGACGCCCTGGGTCTCCAGGTAGCGAAGGGCCTGCGGGCAGGCGAGAACGATGTCGCCGACCTTGGTCTCGAGATCGATGGTCATGGTGGTCTCCCTTGGGAATGTCCCTGAGAGCCAAGATGCGCTTGGAGGGGCGTGAGGGGGATCACATATCAGACTAAAAAGGTCAAGTTATCCTGTAATTGGTTGAGATTAACTTTAATCATTAAAATGATTAAAGTTAATCTACCGTGATGGACTTGGAAACATTCTTCGGGGCATCGGGGTGGACCCCATGGTCGAGGACGCCCAGCCGATCGAGGTAGCCCATCTTCAGCTCCGACATGCGGAAGGCGAGGCGCTGCAGGGCGGCGGCGGCGGCGAAGACGAAGAGGTTCGGATCCCCGCTGAAGGGCACCTCGATGTACTTCGACCAGTAGCGGTCATGGCCCATGGGTCGCCCGGCCACGGCCTTGGCCAGTTCAGGGTGCTGTTCGGCGATGATGAGGATGTCGGCGCCGCGGATCTTGTGGGTGTGGACCTGGCTGATGGTGATGCGGATGTCCCGTTCGTCGCTGGGGCAGAGGAAAAGCAGGGGATAGTTGGAGAAGCGTGTCTCCACCAGCTCCGGCCAGGCCTGCAGGGCTTCAATGCCGCCGGAGAAGGGGCGGCCATCGCGCCGCTGTTCGTAGAGGTCGAGCAGTCCCGCCAGATCCTGAATGGAGAAGAGTGTGTTCTTCCCCAGGATGGTGTTGGGGCCGTGCTTGAACTCGGCGGCGTCGTAACCCTCCGCGTGGTTGAGCACCACCTCGCGGATTTTGAGGGCGCCCTCTCGCGCCAGGCCGATGAGACCGGTGCCCAGCAAGTGCAGAGAAGGTTCCAGGTAGAGGCGGGCCGCAGCTTCTTCCACATCCGCTGCACAGGTGCGGAGGGTTTCCCGGATGAGTTCCTTGGCCTGTTCCAGCTGGGTGGCGACCTTGCGCTCGGTGAGCGAGAAGGAGGCGGCCAGCACGTAGAGGATGGCCACTTGGTTGATGAAGCTCTTGGTGGCCGCCACGGCGATCTCGGGACCGCAGAGGATGGGCAGGTAGAACTCGGTGAGTTCCTGGGGAATGCGACTGTTCTCGTTGTTCACCAGGGCGATGCGGCGCAGGCCCGGCACCCGGGCCCGCACATCCTGGAAGATGTCCACCAGGTCCTTCGTTTCGCCGGACTGGGTGATGCCGATGAGCAGGTCCCGTGGCTGGAGCGTGTTCATGTACATGGAGCGGAACATGCCCGGGTTGCAGGGGAACACGGCCACGCCGGAGAGGTTGTTGAAGAAGGTGGCGGCCACCAAGGCCGCGTGGTACGAGGTGCCGGAGGCGGCCAGGAAGACGCGGCCTCCTTCCTTCTGGGTGTCGCGAATGGCCTGCACCAGCTCCTGCAGGTGGCGGGTGACGCGGCGGCGCTTCTTCCAGATGAAGAGCAGGTCGATGAGGGCCAGGGCCTCCTGGGCCTGGGGATCCAGGCGCGCGAGATCCGTCAGTAACGCCCGTTCGTCCGACTGGGGGTTCCCCCGGTGGTTCTGCAGGGCATCCGCATGGGGTTTCACCCGGGTGGCCAGTTCCTGGTGGACGGGATCCGCCAGCAGGGCCTGGAAGGCCTTTCTCAAGGCCGGTTCGTCGGCCGCTTCGTAGAGGGCCAGCGCCTTGTCCACGAGGGCCTTGCAGAGATCCCGGCGATCCTCGAAGGCGGCGAACAGGCCCTCGGTCTCGGGTGTGCGGAAATAGTAGCGGAGCACCTCGTCAAGGTTGTCCGGAGCCGAGGCGATCTCCTGTTCCATGAAGTAGCGGTAGGGCGCCCGCAGGCCGGTGTCCCGCACATTGAGCTTGGAGCGCTTGGGGCGGGGCGAGCTGAAGGCGAGCTTCTCACCGAGGGTGAAGAGCAGATACTCTCGCTCCGTGAACCAGATGCCCTCGCCCTCGGACAGGGGAATGAGCATGCGGGTTTTGGAGAGCACGGAGGTCAGGTCGCTGGACACCACCACGAATTCGCCATGGGCGTCGGTGCCGATGCCGGCATAGAGGGACGATCCCGACTTCACGGCCACCACACCCGGGACCTTGGGATCGGCGAAGGCCGCGGCGTAGGAACCTTCACCCAGGGCATCCGCCTTGCGGGCGGCGTCGATGAGGAGGAAGACCCCATCGGGGATGGCGCGGCCTAGACCCGTGGCGGCATAGGCGCTCCGACAGGTCGCGAGCACGGACGCCGGATCCGCGAGGTTGGCGGCGTAGGCGTCCTCCGTGAGGTGGGTGATCATTTCGCCATCGTTATCTGAGACCACGGCGTGGCCCTGGCTGGTCAGCGCGGGCTTTAGCGCATCCGTGTTCGAGATGTTGCCGTTGTGGGCGCCTACGATCTCGACCTTGCAGCGCACGTGGTGCGGCTGGCAGTTCACGGCGGTCACGGCGCCATAGGTGGCCCAGCGTACCTGGCCGATGAAGCGCTGACCTGCCTCCTGATCGATCTT
Source organism: Acidobacteriota bacterium (assembly GCA_043775845.1). Classification (GTDB taxonomy): domain Bacteria; phylum Acidobacteriota; class Holophagae; order Holophagales; family Holophagaceae; genus Geothrix. Next base: position 11,321 of record JAYVRY010000146.1, on the reverse strand, counting down.
CAGGTCTGGCACCACACGGCTGGGGGCACCCACGGCCTTGAGGAGCTGGATGGAGCCATCCCCGCGAATGAATGCGGCACCGGTGGAGTCGTAGCCGCGATACTCGAGGCGCTTGAGCAGCTCGCCTGCCTCATGCCCCATGGCCGCGATTTCAGTTCCATAGCAAAGCGACACAATTCCGCACACGGCTCAACCCCTTGGATGTCCACAGAAAAAACAGATGCCTGATTGATTGTGGGACGGAAGGGTCGGTTATGGAATAGGGTCGAGCCCCCCGTGAGTCAGCGGTGAGCAGCGGATGAGCCGCCACGTCGTAAGCAGACTGCCCCGCAACGTGCCGTAGCGCTGGATGCAGCCCAGGCCGTAGTGGCTGCAGGTGGGCGTGAACTTGCACTGGGTGGGCAGGTGGCTGGAGAGCGTGAGCTGGTAGACCCGGATGGCCCCGCGACACACCCAGGCCGTGGGTTGGAAGCGCACGGGCAGGAGGGCTTCCAGCACCAGGAAGAGGCCCAAGGCCGTGAAGGGGTGGGCCAGGAGCCAGTCCATGGGTTTAGGCTTTCGCCGCATCCGCCTCGGCCTTCACTTTCCGCGCTTCTTCCAGGAAGGCTGGCACGAGATCTTCTTCTTTCACCTTCCGGATGAGTTCGCCCCTGCGGTAGATGAGGCCTTCCCCCGCGCCACCCGCCACGCCGAGATCGGCATCCTTGGCTTCGCCGGGGCCGTTCACCACACAGCCCATCACGGCGTAGGTGATGTTCTCGTGGTTGATGAGCTTGAGGCCTTCCTCGATTTCGTTGGCCACACGGTTGAGGTCGATTTGCACGCGGCCGCAGCTGGGGCAGCTCACCATGCGGAAGCCACCCTTACGCAACGCAAGGGAGCGCAGCATCTCGTGGCCCACGCGGCATTCGTCTTCACCCTCGCCGGTCAGCGAGACGCGGATGGTGTCGCCCAGTCCTTCCGCCAAGAGGATGCCCATGCCCACGCTGGATCGAATCGTGCCGCCGAAGGGGGTGCCCGCCTCGGTGATGCCTAGGTGGAAGGGGTAGTCCACCTTCTGGGCCAGCAGCCGGTAGGCCTGCACCGTGCGGATCACATCGCTGGCCTTGAGGCTGACCTTGATATCGCGGAAGCCTTCGCGGTCCAGCACGTCGATGTGGCGCAGGGCGCTCTCCACCATGGCTTCGGGCGTGGCCGTGCCGAATTGATCCAGCAGGTCCTTCTCGAGGCTGCCGCCATTGACGCCGATGCGGATGGGGATGCCCTTCGATCCGGCCTTGTCCACCACGGCCTTCACGCGATCCTGGCCGCCGATGTTGCCGGGATTGATGCGCAGGCAGGCGGCGCCAGCATCGGCCGCCACCAGGGCCAGGCGGTAGTCGAAGTGGATGTCGGCGATGACGGGGATGGGGCTGCGGTCGCAGATCTCGTGGAAGACTTCGCCGGCCTTCTTGGTGGGCACGCTCACGCGCACGATCTCGCAGCCGGCATTGGCGTAGCCGTAGATCTGGTTGACCGTGGCTTCCACATCGCGGGTATCGGTCTTGGTCATGCTTTGGACGCTGATGGGCGCATCGCCGCCCACCGGCACCTTGCCCACCATGATCTGGCGGGTCTGGCGGCGCGGGGCGAGGGGCTGGACTTCCTGATCCGACATGGTGCCTCTGTCAAAGGCTCCATTCTACCCGTGAAAGAAGAAGCGCGGCCCCGGGGCCGCGCTTCCGCCTTTGGAGGTCCACTACTGCTTCAGGTTGAGGGTTTCCTGCAGCAGCTGATCCGTGGTGGTGACGATCTTGGAATTGGCCTGGTAGCCGCGCTGGCTGAGGATGAGCTTGGTGAACTCGCCGGCCACGTCCACGTTGGAGAGTTCCAGGTTGGCGCCCAGGACACCACCGCGGCCGCCTTGGTTGGCCAGGCCGAAGGTGGGGGAGCCCGAGGCGAGGCTTTGTCCCCAGTGATTGTTGCCGGTCTGCACCAGGCCGTTCACATTGTTGAAGGTGGAGAGGGCCACCTGGGCCAGGGCGATGACTTGGCCATTGGTGAAGGTGCCGCTGATGACGCCGTTCTGATCCACGGTCATGTCCCGCAGGGTGCCGGCGCCGTAGCCATCCTGGAAGCTGCTGCTGGTGCTGCTGGCGGCGCTGTACTGGGTGACGTTCGCGCTGGCATCCGGGTTCACCAGGGCGAACTTGATGCTGCTGGGTGCGGAACCGTTGCCCCAGGCGATGTTCAGCTGGGGATCGGAGCCGGCGCCGGCGCCCAGGCCATTGACATCCTGCAGCGCGCCGGAGGCGGAGAAGGTGAGGGTGCCGGTCTGGGAACCCACAGGATTCGCGCCCGTGATGACGGCGCCGACGGGGCCCGTGACGGCATAGGCCCAGGTGTTCACGCCGGTTTTCGTGTAGGTCACGGTGAGGGTTTGGGTATTGCCTTGGCTATCGTAGACCTGGATGGGGGTGGTCAAGGAGGACGGTGCGCCGGTGGCTGCGGAGGCATTGAGGTTGACGCCCATCTTGATGTTCTGGGTGGCGAAGGCGCTGGCCGTGGTGCCCGCATCGATGCTGATGGGCGCCAGCGAGGCGGAGGTGTTCACCTTGCCCGTGACCGGGTCGCGGATCCAGCCCATGACGTTGGAGCCATCACTGGCCACCAGGAAGCCGCCGTTGTTCCGGGTGAAGTTACCGGCGCGGGAAAACACCTGGCGTCCATCCGTGGTTTGCAGCGTGAAGAACCCATTTCCCTGGATGGCCATGTCGAGGGCGTTGCCCGTACTTTGGAAGGAGGACTGCGAGAAATCCTGGCTCACGCTGTTCACCTGGACGCCCAGGCCGAACTGGATGGGGTTGCCATTGCCCTGCGTGGACACCCCGCCCAGGCTCGTACTGAAAATGTCGCGGAAGGTGGTGGCGGAACCCTTGAAGCCCACGGTGTTGATGTTCGAGAGGTTGTTGCCGATGACGTTCAGGGCATTGGCGTTGGTGGACAGGCCGGAAAGGCCGGAATAGAAGGCGGAATAGAGACTCATGGTGGCTCCAGGTGAAAGGAATCAGGCGGTGATTTCGAGGACATCGGCCAGGGAGAAGATGCTGCTGCCCGAGGCGAGATAGATGCCGCCGTTGTTGAAGTTCACGGCATCCACCTTCATGGTCAGGCTGGTCTGGGTAGCCACGGCCTTGCCATCGTCGCCGGTGGCGGTGACCTCGACTTTGTAGGTGCCATCGGGCATGAGGTTGCCGTTGGCATCCCGGCCATCCCAGGCCAGGGTGTTCAAGCCGCTGTTCATGTGGCCCTGCGGGAGCGTCCTGATCACGTTGCCCTTGGCATCCTTCACGGTGACGGTCACATCCGCCGCGGCGCCCATGGCGAGATTCATGCTGGCGGCCCCTGCCTTCAGGTTGAAGCCGGAGCCGCTGACCTTCACGTTCTTGCCCACCAGGGAAGCAGCCTGCGCTTGGAAGAGGCCGGAGGTCTGGGTCTGGAGCCCCTGCAGCAGGGTGTTGGTCTGCTGGGCCTGCTCCAGGCTCGAGAAGCTTGTCAGCTGCTGGACCATGGCGTTGGGATCATTGCTGGCAGAGGTCGGATCCTGGTTCTTCAGCTGAGCCACCAGCAGGTTCAGGAAGCCATTCTTGTCGATGGTGTTGCTGGGGGTTTTGGCGGTGGTACCGGCTGTGGCGGCACTGCTGGTCACACTGATCATTCCGGTTTCCATGAGGACCTCCGAGGAAGAGACAGAACAGGAACTGTGCCGATCATGCGTAAAGCTCGACACGGTGCGGGTTCAGAAGGGATGGCAGGATCGTTTGCGGTGCTTCTTGCCGAGTGGCGGCCAGCTCAGGAACGGACTGCTCCCGGTAGGTGGGCGTGGAAGGGGCCTCCTGGAAGGGACGATGCCCCTGCTGAAGATCAAAGCTGCCCAGCTGAAGCCCCTGTTCCTTCAAGGCGGTCTCCAAGTGCGAGCGGCCTTCCTGCACGGTCTGAACCGAGGTGGGTTCGGTGACCCACAGCCGGGCGTGGACTTCACCGCCCTCCACCTTGAGGTGGATGGTCACCTGGCCGAGCGATTCGGGATGGAGTTGGAGCTGGGCTTCCTGAACGCCACCTTTCAGCATCCACTTGATGCCACCTTCCACCTGGAGCACGGGTGAGGTGGGCGATGTGGCGGGCGGGGGCGGTGGGGCGGCCGCTGCGACGGGCGCAGGGGTTTCCATGGGACGGGGTCCGGCGTTCATGGCTGCCAGGGCGGATCCGTCCGCAGCGCGGGTCAGGGGTGTTTGAGCCGTGAGGGAGGCTTTGGCCACGGTGGTATCAACGCTGGGGGGCGCAGGGTCCAGCCATGCGGCGGGCGCCGCAGAGGCCTTGCCGGTGGCGAGGGCCCTCTCTTGGTCTGAGACCTGGGGCGCGACCTGGAAGGAGGCCTGGGGTAGGCCCTGGGCTTGGCTCTGGGCTGCCGGTCGCGGGGCCGCAGCAGGCTCCAGGGCCTTGGTGGCTTTCTCCAGCAGGTGGGATGAGTCGGTCTTCGGGGTCTCGTCGCGAGCGGCCTTTTCATCCTGGGATTGGGCGGCTTTCGCGGAGGCTTCAGATTCGGCAAGGACTGCCTGGGAAATCACGGGCATCTGAGGTTGGGTGGGATCCGCCTGTGGCGCGGTCTCGACCTTGGGTGCGGTGGGCGGCGGCTGGGTGGAAAGTGGAATGGGGGTGGGGACTTCCAGCTTTGGCGTGGGCGCGGCCTGCAGGGGTTCGGGCTGCACCTGTTCGGGCCCGGCCTGAAGCTTGATCGGCGCGGGCAAAGGGAGGGCGGGCATCTCGATGGGTGGTTGGGTTGGCGGCGGCAAGGTCAGGCCGGTCTTCGGGGCGCTCGTGTCGGTGTTGGTCTGCGGCAGGGCAAGCGCTGCCAGAAGTGGCGCCTGGGTCAGTTCGTTGAAGGCCACCTGAATGTTGGTGGGCTTTTCGAGGGTCGCTTGGCTGGGGTCTTGGGGGACTTTGGTGCCCTCCTTGGGGCCTGCGGGGTCGGGTTTCGGAGCTGCTGGATCGGGCTTCGAATTCGAGGGGTCAGCAGTGGTGTCCTTGGCTTCCGTCTTCGGGCCCGGCTTTTCCCGCCGCGCCGCAGGGGCCGTCTTGGCCGCCGGGGAATCGTCGGAGCCGTTCACCTGGGCCTCCCGATCAGCCCTGGCCTGGCGTTGGGTCTGGACGTCCGGGGCTTTGAGGGGCGGCGGGGGTTGGGTGAATTGGGCCATCAGGCCAGCGAACTGGCCATCAGATCCATCCGCTCCTTTGGGTTCGGGACGCTCCGGCAGGGGGCGCTCCGGAACCGCCAGAACGGTAGAAGGGCTTGCGGTTGCCATGGGAACCTCGGCTCCGGACGATCCGGACGGGTTCACTGGGCCAGGACCGTGCCGCAGTCATTGGGCAGAAAGTCGTCGGCGTTCGCCGACGACTTTCTCAGGCGGAGGCATCCTTCGGCTTGCTCATGCCGATCTTTTCGGAGAGGCGACCGGCGAGTTTCGCGTCCAGCGGGGCCAAGGCATCCATGAGCTTCGCGGCCTTCTTGGGGGTCATGCCCGCCAGCAGGGCCACGGCCACTTCCATGTTCTGTGCCGCGAGTTCCTTGATGGCCTGGGCGCCAGCGGTCGGATCCATGGCGTTATAGGTGTCGATGATCTGCTTGTCGATCTCCGGGCGCACCTTCAGGTTGGCCACCCGCGTCAGGGCATCCTGGACGGCCTTCTCCCGCACGGAGAGGTCGGTGCGGTCCTTGTCCAAGGTGGCCTGCAGTGTATTGAGGCGCTGCTCCAGTTGGCGCAACTCGGCCTCCTTCTGGGCCAGGGCCTTCTCGCGGGTCTGGAGCTGCGTGGCCAGTTCAGCCACCTTGACGCCTTCGGCCAGGGGCGATTTGAGATCGCCCTTCGGTTCCTGGGCCGACAGCCAGAGCACACCCGCCGACAGCGCGATGGGTGCCGAAATCCAAAGCAGGTAGCGGGGGTTCATGGGGACTCCTGTGGGCTTAAAACGATGCTAGGCACTGTTCCGGTGGTGGCGCTGCACGGCCAATTCATCCATTTCGAGGGCTTCGCGCAGTGCTTGTTCCTTCGCATGCTGGAGCGCCCGGCGTTCCTTCAGGCGAACCAGCATCAGGTGATTCTGGTGGGCCAGGATCAGGGCTTCCCGGGCCGTGGCCACCTTCGCCGAGGCAATCCGGAGGCGTTCGTAGCCCACCACCTGACGCCGTTCCAGGACCACCAGGAAGCGCTCACCCGCCCGCCAGAGGTCCAGGTCCAGGGCCTGTCCCGTGGCCAGGCGGCGGGATTCAAAGACCGCGAGACGCTGGGCGGCCAGGCCATCCAGGTAGGCGCGAATGTCCTGTTCGGCCTGGAGGGCCCGGGCCAGGGCCCGTTCGGCTTCGCGTTCCATGGCCTCCCGCAGCTTGCGCAGCGGTTCAAGGCGGAAGCGGAAGCGGCCGGCCATCAGCCATTGCTCTTAAGGAACGGCGCCAGGTCGATGCCGAAGATCTGGCCCATGGCCAGCATGGCGTCATGGTGGTTGGAACTCTCCGCCGTCGCCTGACGCAGGAAGGCCTGGATGGCGGGCTGGAACTGGATGGCCTGATCGATGGCCGTGCTGGAGCCCTTGGTGTAGGCCCCGATCTGGATGAGGTCTTCGGCATCCTGGTAGGTGGCCATGAGGTCACGGAGCTTGCTGGCCAGCTGCTTCTGCTCCGGCGGCGCCAGGGCGCTGAAGAGACGGGAGAGGCTCGACAACACGTCGATGGCCGGGAAGTGGTTCTTCGAGCCCAGCTTCCGCGACAACACCACGTGGCCATCCAGGATGCCTCGGACGGAATCGCTGATGGGCTCGTTCAAATCATCGCCCTCCACCAGCACCGTGTAGATGCCGGTGATGGAACCCATGCCCTCGAAGGTGCCGGCCCGCTCCATGAGGCGGGGCAGCAGGGCGAAGACGGAGGGTGTGTAACCACGGGAACTGGGCGGCTCTCCGGCGCTGAGCCCCACTTCGCGCTGGGCCATGGCGAAGCGGGTCACGCTGTCCATCATCAGCAGCACGTCCTTGCCCTGTCGCATGAAGTATTCGGCCACGGTCGTGCCGGCCATGGCGCAGCGCAGCCGCAGAAGAGGACTCTGGTCGCTGGTGGACACCACCACCACGCTGCGTTTCAAACCCTCTTCGCCCAGGTCGTTCTCGATGAATTCCCGCAGCTCGCGGCCCCGCTCCCCCACCAGCGTGATGACGTTCACGGCGGCGTTGGTGTTGCGGGCCACCATGCCCAGGAGGGTGGATTTCCCCACGCCGGAACCAGAGAAAATGCCGATCCGCTGGCCCTTGCCCAGGGTGAGCAGGCCGTCGATGGCGCGCACGCCCGTGGAAAGCACCTGGTCGATGCGCTTGCGCTGCATGGGGTTGGGGGGCGGGCCCTGCAGCGGCAGGTGGGTGGTGGCTTCGATGGGCGGTCCACCATCGAGGGGGCGGCCCAGGGGATCGATGACGCGTCCCAGCAGATCATCCGACAGGGGCAGCTCCGATTGGTGCCCCGTGCCTTCCACCCAGAGACCCGGGCGGATGCCTTCGGTTTCTTCGATGGGCATGAGCAGCACCCGCTGGCCCGAGAAGCCCACCACCTCGGCGTGGATGAGGCGGGGCCTGCCCATGCCATCCATGCCGTGAATCAGCATCTGTTCGCCCACGGAGCAATCGGGACCGCTGGATTCCACCACCAGACCCACGACCTTCGTGACCCGTCCCATCCAGTCGCCCTTGGGCAGCCCCCGCAGGCGGGTGGCCAGGACGGTGGGGTCGATGATGGCGTTCACAGCGTGTCGCCTTCCTTCATGCGGGCGATGAGCTGCATGATCCGGTCGCGGCGGCGCTCGAGCGTTCCGTTGAGGATGCCCTGGGGGGCCTCGATGCGCAGGCTGCCGCGGGACAGGCTGCCATCCCCCAGGAGGGTGAGCCCGGCGTGGCCGATATAGTGATCCCCCAGCTGATCGATGTCGGCAGGATTGAGGAAGATCTGCATGGGCATCTCGCCATCACGGCGGCCCCGGGGCAGGGGGAACGGCAGTTCCTCCAGAACGCGTTCCAGGAGCGCCTTCACTGCCCCTGGCGATTGCTCGATCTGTTGGACCGCCAGGTGTTCTCCCACGGCCAGGGCGAGTGCTACCAGCTCCTCGTTCAGGGCCTCTTTCAAGGTCAGGGTCGCCAGGCCAAGGAACTCCAACTCCTCCTCCAGCCGCAGGATGTAGGCCTTGTATTGGCTTTCGCCGAAGGCGCGGCCCTCGGTTTCACCGGAGGCGAAGCCCTCTTCGTAGGCCCGCCGCGCGATATCTTGCGCCTGTCGTTCCGCCTCCTGGAGCCGGTCCACGATCCGCTGCTCGATGGGGACCTGCGCCGCAGCGTCGAAGTCAGAGGACACGGAGCCTTCCCCATCTTCGAAAGCACCACGGGCCATCATGGCGTCCACCGGGAAATACGGGAAGGCCTCCAGACGGGTGTCCTGGAGGTCTTCGGCGCGGATGTAGCCTTTGTTGGCCCGGCCCTGGCTCTTAAGTGACATAGTCCTCGCCCCCGCCACCGCCGATGCTGATGACGCCTTCCTCTTCGAGCTGGCGGACGATCTCCACTACCTCATGCTGAGACTTTTCCACGTCCTTCAGTTTCACAGGCCCCATGAATTCCATTTCTTCCTTCATGAGCTCCACGGCGCGGCTGGACATGTTGCGGAAGAACTGATTCTGCAGTTCCTCGCTGGTACCCTTGAGGGCGATGGTGAGGGTTTTCTTGTCGGCCCGCTTGAGGATCTCGGTGATGCCGTTGTCGTCGATGAGCAGGATGTCGTCGAACACGAACATGAGGTCGCGGATGCTGGCGGCCAGCTGGGGGTTCTCGGTTTCGATCTTCTCCAGCACGGCCCGGCCTGTGTTGCGGTCCATGCGGTTGAAGAGCTCGGCCACGGCCCGGACGCCGCCGTAGGCTTCCGTGGCGAACGATCCCAGCGCTTCCAGTTTTTGTTCCAGGATGAGGCTGATACGACGCACCACTTCGGGACTGATTTCCTGGAGGCTGGCCATGCGCATGGCCACGTCGCTGCGCAGGGCTTCGGGCAGACTGGAAATCAGTTCGGCGGCCTGCGAGGCGTTGAGGTGGGCCAGGATGAGGGCGATGGTCTGGGGATGCTCGTTCTGGATGAACTTGGAGAGCTGCTGGGGGTTCGCGCGCTCCAGGCTGGTGAATCCGGCGCTGGATTCCAGGGCCTTCACGAGGCGGTCGATGATCTTGCGGGCCACTTCGGGGCCGACCGATTTGATGAGCAGCTTCTTGGCGTACTCGATGCCGCCCTGGCTGATGTAGCTGCGGGCCTGGGTCATGGTGTGGAATTCTTCCATGACTTCTTCCGCCACGGCGGGTTGGACGTTCTTGGTGATGGCGATCTCGCGCGAGATGGTCTGAATTTCATCCTCTTCGAGATACTTGAAGATGTTCGAAGCGGTCTCATCCCCCAGGGAGACCATGAGGACCGCGGCTTTCTGCATGCCAGTGAGTTTCGCCATGGCTACCGCCCTTCCTCAAGAAGCCAGGAGCGCACCAGCGAGGCCATGGTTTCCGGGTCCTCGTGGGAGCTTTCCTGGAGCCGCTTCTTGATGAGTTCCCGACGCTTGGCCTCAGGGGCGCTGAAGGCCGAGTCGGCGTTCAGTTCGGCCTCGATCTCAGCCTCGATCTCCGACATGGATTTCACCTGAACGGACTTCCGCCCTGTGCCGCCGCCCCCGGCCATCATGGCTTCCCCTCCCTCGCTCGCGACGCGCAATGGCGTGGGCCGGTTGATGGCCGCGGACATGCGCTTGAGCATGGGCAGGAAGATCATGAAGAAGACGGCGAGTCCGGCCAAGCCCCACAGAACGGAGGGAAGGGCCTTGAAGCCGAAGTCCCAGAGCATTTGTCTGCGAGCATCAGCTTCTTCTTTTGGGTTTGTCTGGAGGGTGGCGAAGGCCATGTTCTCCACCGTGAGTTCATCGCCACGCTTGGGCTGGATGCCCACGGCGGAAGACACTTGATCGCGGATCTTCTTCAGCTCGTCAGCATTGCGGGGCGTCTGCTTCAGCAGGGGCTCGCCCTTGGCATCCTTGTCCCAGGTGCTCACATGGTCGACGATCACCGCGAGGGTGACCCGCTTGATGGATCCGGTGGCCTGGTCGACGGCCCGGACGGTCTTGCTGATTTCAAAATTGGTGGTGGTTTCCTTTTTCTCGGAATTCTCGGTGACATTGGCGCTGGTGGCGCCACCGGTGGCCGGGGCCACGTTGCTGGGCGTGCCGGGGAGGCCTGCGCCGCCCTCGCGCTTCTGCACTTTCTCTTCCTTCTGGCCGATGCTGCGCTCTACCTGGCCCTGGGGATCGAACGTCTCCGAGTTGATCTTCACCTTGTCAAAGTCTAGATCCACATGGGCTGTGGCGCGTACCTTCCCGATGCCCACGACAGGTTCGAGCAATTCTGTGACGCGGCGGACCAGATGATCCTCCTCTTCCCGGGCCACCTTCTTTTGCGCGTCGCTGGCCCCCACCATGGGATCGCGGCCGGTCCGCGACAGGATGCGGCTGAACTGGTCGATGATGACCACCTGCTCGGGCTTCAAGCCCTCCACGCTGGCGGCCACGAGGTTGACGATGGCCTGGGTGTTCTCGTCGGGCAGGATGCGTGAACCCCTGAGCTTCAGCAGCACGCTGGCCTTGGCGTCCTCCTTGTCCGTGAGGAAAGGGCTGTCATTGGGAGGCGTGATGTGGACGGTGGCCTCTGCCACCTGCTGGAGGCTCATAATGGTTTTTCCCAGCTCGGCTTCCATGGCCCGGCGGTGGATCACCTTCTGGGAGAAATCCGTGGTGCCGAGCCCGGCGTTTTCGAGCTTTTCGAAGCCTAGTTTGTCGCCGGAGAGAAGGCCGTCGCCCGCGAATTTCAGGCGCAGGGTGCCCACCCGGCTCTCAGGCACCAGGATGGTGCGCTGGTCGCCGCTGAGTTCGTAGGGCACCTGCATCTTGTCGAGCTGGGCCACGATGGAACTGGCTTCCGCCGAGGAGACATTGGCGGCCAGGACGCCCTTGGACTCCTGACCGGCCCAGATGCCCAGGCCCCCCAGCGCCAGGAGCACTGTCACGGAAATGGCAGCCACCATGACACGCTGGGTGGCGCTCATGCCTTTGAAGGCGTTGCTCAGTTGATCAGCGAGGTTCGTTTCCCCGGCCATAGGCGTTCCTCAGTCAGGGGTGAGGCCGCGCCGGGAAGCTCGGCCTGCGCTACATCTGCATGCGCATGACCTC
>JAYVRY010000145.1:0-6326 GCA_043775845.1 Acidobacteriota bacterium | reverse complement strand
GCGCCTTGCGGCGCCCCTCCTGCGTGTCGGTTCCTGTTTTACTTGGAGGCCACGTAAGCCTTGAGGCCCTCGGCATTGGGCCTGACTCGGACCTCTGGTCCTCGGGGCTGCGCCCCCGCCATCGGCTGCGCCGATGCGGCCCTATCCTCCATCCGCTGCGCTGCTGTCGGATGGTCATGGCCTGAAGGCCATTTCGCCTCAGGGTAAACACAGCGGGCGCCTTTCGGCGCCCGCTGCATGGGTGCTCTGCCGGTCTACTTGGCAGCGACGTAGGCTTTCAACCCATCAGCAGTCGGCCTGACTCGGCCCCTCCTGGGCCTCGCCCTTCTGGCCATCGCGCTGCGCGCGACGGTCGCTCTCCGCTCCTGCTGCGAGCTCATAGCCTTCCAAAAAGCAATGAAGCAGAAGGGGCGCCTTGCGGCGCCCCTCCATCGTGGCGGTTCCCCGTTTTACTTGGAGGCTACGTAAGCTTTGAGGCCCTCGGCATTGGGCCTGACTCGGGGCTCCGCCCCTCGCCCTTCGGGCGGCAATCGCCTGCGGCGATTCCGTCCTATCCTCCATCCGCTGCGCTTCTGTCGGATGGTCATGGCCCTGAAGGCCATTCCGCCTCTGTGTACACACCGCAGGCGCCTTGCGGCGCCCGCTTCGTTCGTTCTCCGCCGTGCTATTTGGCAGCGACGTAGGCCTTCAATCCATCGGCCGTCGGCTTCATAGCTTTCTGGCCCTTGTGCCAGTTGGCGGGGCAGACTTCGCCGTGCTCTTCGCTGAAGTCCACGGCGTCCAGGAGGCGCAGGACTTCTTCGACGCTGCGGCCCAGGTCGTTGTGGTTCACGGTGATGTGCTTCAGGATGCCATCCTTGTTGATGATGAACAGGCCGCGCAGGGCGATGCCTGCGGGCAGCAAAACGTTATAGTCCTGGGCGATGGTCTTATTCAGGTCGGAGACCAGGGGGAAGGTCACGCCCTGGATGCCGCCATCCTTGCGGGGGGTGTTGACCCAGGCGTGGTGGCTGAACTTGGAATCCACGCTCACGCCGATGACCTGGGTGTTGCGGGCCTCGAACTCCTTGGCGGCATCGGCGAAGGCCAGGATCTCCGTGGGGCACACGAAGGTGAAGTCGAGGGGGTAGAAGAAGAGGACGACCTTCTTGCCCTTGTAGTCGGACAACGAGACCTGCTTGAACTCGCCATTGACGAGGGCGTCGGCCTTGAAATCAGGTGCGGGCTGGGTAACGAATGCGGCCATGGTGCCTCCATATCGGGGATGTGCCCCGGGGGTTTCGGTGGGAAGAATCAGGCTACGCCGGGGCAGGAGGGGGTTCAAGAAAAATTCTGACTAAAACGGTCGGGTATATCAAACCTGCGGGTCGCTTGAGGGGGTGGTGGGGTACGATTGGAGCTTTGCGCTCTGTCAACGCTGGTTACGCGTCCCAGGCGGATCCATGGCCCCGTGCTACGCTGCGAGGTTTCGGAACGCCGAGGCATCTCATGCACGCATTGCATCCCATCCAGCTCTCCGTCTTCTCCGAGACCGCGCGTCTCAAACAGGTGGTGGTGCACAATCCTGGCCCCGAAGTGGACCAGATGGTGCCGGGGATGATGGAGAAACTGCTCTTCGATGACATCCTCCACGGCGACCTGGCGCGCCACGAGCATGCCCAGTTCCGCCACGTGCTGTCCCGGGTGGCCGACGAGGTGCTGGATATCCAGGATCTCTTCATCGACGCGCTGCATGACGAGGGCGTGAAACTGGCCTTCATCGAGGACCTGCGTCGCCTGGTGGGGCTGCCAGACGATACCTGCAACCTGCTGCGGGACATGAGTTCCGCGGAGGCCGCATGCAGCGTCATCGGGGGCGTGCCCTGGGACGACATGCAAGGCCACACCCGCTGGGAAGAGGAGTTCGACTACCGCGTGCGCCCCATTCCCAACCTGCTGTTCATGCGCGATCCGGCCTCGGTCATCGGCGATGGCTACAGCGTGAACTCCATGGCCACCTGGGCCCGGGAGCGCGAGCCGCTCATCCTCAGCTACGTCTTCCGCCACCATCCGCGCCTGAAGCACCACACGGATCACGACAAGTGGTTCGATCAGGTGACCCCCCTGGTGCGGGGCGAGATCAAGGCCCCCGTGAGCCTGGAGGGTGGCGACATCCTGGTGCTCAGTCACAAGGTGCTGGCGGTGGGCTGCAGCGAACGCACCCAGGCCGATGCCATCCACCTGCTGGCCGAAAGCCTGCGGGCCCACCGGGCCGAGGATGAGACCAGCTTTGACCACCTGCTCATGGTGCTCATGCCCCACAAGCGCAGCGCCATGCACCTGGACACCATCTTCACCCGCACCAGCGCGGATGAGTGCCTGGTCTACCCGCCCTATTTCATGGAAGGCAGCCCGGAGCTGCTGAATGTCACCAGCATCGACCTGCGCCACAAGGAGCTGCGCATGAGCACGCAGCCGAGTCTGCTGAGGTCGCTCAGGGCCGTGGGCCTCGACCTGAAGCCCATCTTCTGCGGCGGGAATGACCCGATCATGCAACAGCGGGAGCAGTGGACCGACGGCGCCAACGCCTTCTGCCTGGCCCCGGGTGTCATCACCAGCTATGGCCGCAACATCGCCACGGCGGATGCCCTGGACAAGGCGGGTTACCAGGTGGTGACGGCCAAGCAGGTGCTGGCCGACCCGAACCTGGACCTGGTGGATGGCACCAAGTATCTGGTGCAGATCGAGGCCGGAGAGTTGAGTCGCGCCCGGGGCGGCCCGCGCTGTATGACCATGCCCCTCGCCCGTGAGGGCGCATGAAGAAGGTCGATCCGGGAGGGCGCGTGAGCCTGTCGCCAGGGCAGGGGGCTGACCGCCACCCCGTGCTGGCGGACCTGGACCGGGCCCTGGCCGGTGGCGCGGCGCCCGAGGTGTGGATCCGCTTCCCGCGCCAGCTGGGCGACGTGGTGATGACCTTCCCCTTCCTGCGCACCCTCCAGCACCACTGGAACGCCGTGGCGACGGCCCGGGGCGTGCAACTGCGTTGGATCGCCGTGGGGCATCACATTGGCGCAGCGCTGCTGTCCGAGGCCGATCCCGCCTTCATCGCCGAGGCTCACATCGAGGGCGGAGGCGCCGCCAAGCCCGATCCCTGGGCGCTCATGAAGGGCTGGCGGAAGCGGCCTCCGGTGGGCTTCATCAACCTCTCCCAGAGCGCCCGGCTGCCCTTCGCCGCCTGGCTGAGCCGCGTGCCCATCCGCGCCGGCATCGCCGACAACCAGCTGCGGCTGCTCTACCACCACCCCTTCCGCTACCGCGACCTGCCCCTGCATATCGCCACCCGCATCCAGCCCCTCCTGACCACGCTGACGGGGGATGACCGGGCCCTGTGGCTGCCCCTCACGCCCGACCTCCTGGGCGGGCAGAAGGGCCTCGACAAGCTTCGCGCCGAGGGCTGGAACGGGGAACCCTACGCCACCCTAGCCTTCGGCACCCGGGGCTTCGCCAAGCGCTGGTTCCCGGAGAACCGCACCTGGCCCGCCCTCATGCGGCTGCTCCAGGCCAAGGGCATTCGCCCGGTGCTGCTGGGCGGACCCGACGAGGCGCCCATGGGGGCCGACCTGGCCAAGGTCGTGCCGGGAGCGTTGAATCTGGCTGGGAAGACCACCCTGCCGGAAGCCTGCGCCGTGCAAAGCGCCGCCTGGGGCAACGTGGCCATCGACACGGGCCTGGCCCACACGAGCGCGGCCACGGGGCGGCCCACGGTGACGATCTTCGGCCCCAGCCCCGAAGTCTGGGTGAACCCCATCGGGCCCCGGGCGCTTTCCTTAAGGGGACCGGACGTGGACTGCGACCTAGCCACCTTGACGGACTTCCCCACCCATGGCTCCAGCGCCCACCGGGTGAGCCCGGAACGGGTGATGCAACTGCTGGAAATGCTAGTCAAGGAATCCTGAACCCGGTTGCTGGTAAACTTCCCTTTCGCGCCTCGCTCCCCCGAGGCGCCCCTTTTTTTTTGGCCCCCTTGACCCCGACCCCCACTTCCAGCCCCGCTCCCAGCCTTCGGCACCGTCTCGAGTACGGGGTTTTTCGCCTGCTGGACGGCGTCCTGGGCCGCCTTCCCTGGGCCACGGTGCAGGCTCTGGGTGAGGCCGCCGGCACCCTGTTCTACTTGGTGGATCCCAAACACCGGCGCATCGTCCGCGAGAACATGCGCTTTGCCGAGCTGGGCCTGGACGAGGCCCAGACGCGCGCCCTGTCCAAGGCCTGCTTCCAGCACTTCGGCGCCCTCTTCGTGGGCCTGCTGCGGCTGCGCACCGCCACGCCGGAAGAACTGGACCGCTGGATCAAGGTGGAGGGCCTGGAACACTTCGACGCCGCCCAGGCCACTGGCAAGGGCTTCATCCAGCTGACGGGCCACTACGGCAACTGGGAGGCGGTGGCCCTGGCCCAGAGTCGGCATGGCCGTACCTTGGATGTGATCGGGCGCGAGCTGGACAATCCTCTGCTGGAGCCCATTTCCTCGGGCTTCCGCACACGCTTCGGCAACCGGGTGATCCTCAAGGATGGCGCCATGCGCGAAACTTTGAAATCCCTGAAAGCCGGCCGGGGCGTGGGCTTCCTGCTGGATCAGGACGCCCTCACAGCGGGTGTCTGGGTGAAGTTCCTGGGGCAGTGGGCCTCGACCTTCCCTTCGGCCGGCACCTTGGCCGTGCGCTACGGCCTGCCGGTGCTGCCCGTCTTCAGCTGGCCCAATCCCGATGGCACCATCACCGTTCGCTTCGAGCCACCCTTCGAGGTGCCCCTCACCGGCGATTCCGCCAAAGATGCCTGGACGGCCACCCAGCTCATGACTGCCCGCATCGAGGGGCAGATCAGAAAAGATCCCCGGTGGTGGTTCTGGATGCACCGCCGCTTCAAGACCCGCCCCGGCGAAGGGAACCCGCTTCCGGCTCCGCTTCCGCTCCCAGAGTGGGTAGAATTGAGCTCAACCTCCCCTGTCTGACCGGGCCCCTCAGGCCCGCCTTTTTTTGACCCTCCTTTTCCTGGAAGTCCCCATGCCCAAGCACGTGCTCATCAAGCTCGAGAAGGAACTGAAGGACATCAAACAGGCGCTGCTGGTGGATATCCCCCAGGAGATCGCCCGGGCCGCTGGCCAAGGTGACCTGTCCGAAAATGCCGAGTACGAGCAGGCCCTGGCCAAGCGCGATATGTTCCAGAACAAGATGGTGACGCTCGAAAAGCGCATCGCTGAGGTGGCCAGCCTGGACATCAGCCGCCTGCCCAAGTCCCGGGCGGCCTACGGCTCCAAAGTCACGATCCTGGACCTGGATTCCGAGGAGGAGTTCACGTACACGCTGGTCCTTCCGGAGGAACTGGATGGCCATCCCCACCACCTCAGCATCAGCAGCCCCATCGGCATGGCCCTGGTGGGCCAGGAAGAGGGCAACGAGGTTCGCGTCCAGATCCCGGCGGGGGTCAAGCGCTTCGAGATCCTGGAACTCAAGACCATTCACGATGTAGCCTAAGTCCGCCCCAGGAGGGGAGCTCGAATGAATAAGTACAAGCGCGAACAGAAATGCTCCTTCTGCGGCAAGGAACCCCATGAGGTCGAACAGCTCCTCGCGGGGCCCGAGGCCTTCATTTGCAATGAGTGCCTGGAGGCCGGCCAGCTGCAGCTGCGCATGAGCCGCCAGGGCAAGCCCCTGGGCAAGCACGAGGCCCGCCTCAGCCGACCCAAGGAGATCAAGAGCTTCCTGGATGATTACGTCATCGGCCAGGAATCTGCCAAGAAGCGCCTCAGCGTGGCGGTCTACAACCACTACAAGCGCATCCTCACGCCGAAGAAGGCCCTGGGCGCCACGGAAGTCGAACTCTCCAAGAGCAACATCCTGCTGTTGGGCCCCACGGGCACCGGCAAGACCCTGCTGGCTCAGACCCTGGCCCGTTTCCTGGACGTGCCCCTGGCCATGGCCGATGCCACCACGCTGACCGAGGCCGGCTATGTGGGCGAGGATGTGGAAAACATCCTCACCAAGCTGCTGCAGGCCGCCAACTACGATGTGGAGCGGGCCCAGCGCGGCATCGTCTTCATCGATGAGATCGACAAGGTGGGCCGCAAGAGCGAAAACCCCAGCATCACCCGCGATGTGAGTGGCGAGGGCGTGCAGCAGGCCCTGCTGAAGCTGGTGGAAGGCACGGTCGCCAACGTGCCGCCCCAGGGTGGCCGTAAGCATCCGCACCAGGAATTCATCCAGCTGGACACCAGCAACATCCTGTTCATCTGCGGCGGCGCCTTCGTGGGCATCGACGACATCATCAAGCAGCGCATCCGCGCCAAGGCCGTG
>JAYVRY010000144.1:0-6333 GCA_043775845.1 Acidobacteriota bacterium | reverse complement strand
TACCACTTCTACGTCCATGGTCAGTATGGAACCTGGGTCTCCCAGGGCAGGTCGCTCATCACCCCCCGGGATCTCGCTGGCGAGGATCCAGATGTCATCCAGGAACGGGATGAGGCCGTGGCCATCAGCCGCCGGCTCCAACGGGAGCTGGGGCTCCTGGTCAGTCAGAAGCAGGGCATCGAACAGGAGATTGTCGCCATCCAATCGGAGCGGGCCCGGGTCCTGGAAGGGCGCACCCAGCTGCAGTCGGAGAACACCCAGCAACTGGCCCGGCTGAACTCCCTGCACTACCTGGTGGGCGTGCGGGACAGCCTGGAAGCGGCGGGCATCATCGAAGTGCCCCTGATTGGGATGGACCACTCCGGCCGGCACTGGCGCGACGCCGCCTTCACCCAGCACCTGGATCTCCGCTCCGGCACCACCCTTATCATCAAGGCCCAGGAGCTGGGCCTCCGGCAGATCGGCAAGGTAAGCGTGGTGCCCGGCTCGTACTTGCTGGACGAGCACTACCGCCTGACCCTCAGCGCCGATCGCCAGACCGCCACCGTGGAACTGCTCGCCCCGCCCCGCTTCAAGAATGACAAGGTGGTGTTTGCGGTGGTGGAGTGAGCGTCCCCAGGGTCGGTGGAATCTGGAACAAGCCATCTGGCGAGGGGCCAAGGAGTCCGGCACTACCGCTATCCTGATCCCAGCCTTGTGATCTTTGTGTTCTTTGTGGCAAATCCAATGCATGGCAAGTTCTCTATTCACCAGAGCGACTTTCCAGGGTTCGCCTTGTTCCAACAAATGCGGATCAAGAAGAATCCGGCCACAAAGAACACAAAGAACACAAAGAGCACAAAGAGCACAGAGGTCTTGGACTGAAATCAGGAAGAACCCCACGCCATTCTTCCCGGAGTGGCTGGTTCTCTTCGTCCTGCGGGCGTACCATAGATGCTCGTGATTCGCAGATCGTGCCCTTTGCTTTCAGATCGGGATTCAGCCACACCCGCCCCGAAGCTTCGGCTCAAGCCCTCAGGATCCAACCATGTCATCCCTTTTCGGCCACGCCCTTGCTGGCCTTGCCATCAGCGCGGCCTTCACGCAGGGCCGACCGCCTCGCCGAACCTGGGCCCTGGCCGTGGCCTGCGCCGTGGCCCCGGACCTGGACTGGTTCACGGGCTTCCTGCCCTTCGCGGATGGGACCAGCCTCTCGCACCGAGGGATGAGCCATTCCCTCGTCGCCGCTCTGCTCATCGCCACGGCGGCCATGCTCATCGGGTTGCGGCCCCATCTTCGGAGCCTGCGGCACTGGGCCTGCATGCTGACGGCTGCGTTCTCCCATGGCCTGCTGGATGCCTGCACCTTCGGCGGCACGGGCGTGGCCTTCCTGTTGCCCTTCTCCAAGGCGCGCTTCGTCTGCATCTGGCAGCCCATCTTCGTCTCGCCCATTCCCCTCTCCGGGAAACTCCTCGACTGGCTCCTGTTTTCCCTGGGCACCGAGCTGGTGTGGATCGGCATCCCGGCGGCCCTGGTGTTCGCGGCGCCTCATGCCATCCAGTGGCTGCGGCTGCGCTGGAAGCGGTCCGAAGAAACGCCCTGATCAGTCGGGCAGCCAGCCCTTCACCAGCTGCCCGCAGGCCCCTTGCACATCGCGGCCCCGGCTGCGCCTGACGGTGACGAAACAACCCCGGGCCTTGAGCCACTCGGCGAACTGCTGCACGCGATCCTCACCGGGCTCCTTGAAGGCACTGGCATCGTGCTCGTTCATGGGGATGAGGTTCAGGTTGTGCCCGCGGCTGAGGTCTCCCAGCCAAGCCACCAGCCGCTCCGCATCCGCTTCTGTATCGTTCTCGCCCGCCAGCAGCACGTACTCGAAACAGAATTTCTCGCCGCGCTTGGGGCCCCAGGTGTCGAGCGCCTGCCGGAGCCGCGCCAGGTTCCACACGCGGTTCACGGGCATGGTGCGGCTGCGGGCCTCGTCCGTGGTGGCATTGAGGCTGAGGGCCAGCAGGGGACGGGGTTCCAGCTTGGCCAGCTTCTCGATGCCACTCACCAGGCCGGAGGTGCTCACGGTGATGCGGTTCTTCCCCATGCCCAGGCCCGCCGGGTGGCACATGAGACGGATGGCATGGTGCAGGTGCTCGAGGTTGTGCAGGGGCTCGCCCATGCCCATGAACACGAGCGTGACCAAGTGACCGCGATCCGGCCCCAGCTCGGCCATGAGGGACAACACCTGGCCCAGGATCTCGCCGGGCTGGAGGTTGCGCAGGATGCCCATGCTGCCCGTGGCGCAGAAGGTGCACCCCATGGCGCAGCCCACCTGGCTGGAGATGCAGTAGGTCACGCGAGGATTGCGAACACGGCGCGGCATGTGGACCGCCTCGATGCGCTTGCCATCGGCCAGCTCCAGAGCCAGCTTGGTGGAGCCATCTTCAGAAGGTTGCCGTTCGGCCAGACGCGGCAGCCTCAGATCCGCCACACCCTCCAGCCAGCGCCGGATGGCGGGGCCCAGATCCGGCGCGCCGTCTTTCCAGGTCCAGGTGCGGTGTAGCCGTTTGAAGGTTTCCAGGGCGCTGCCGGGGCAGCCCATGGCCGCGAGGTCTTCGGGAAACAGCGACCACGCGGAGGGCAGGCCCTCCCGCTCGGGGGCGGGCTGATCCCAGGGCATGGCGCCAGCAGGGCTTCCGGGCGTGGGCAGGCGGTCCGTGCTCACTCGGGGACCTCGGCCTCGACGAGCTGCGCCAGCAGGGGTGGAAGCCATTTGGCCATGGCATCCGCATCAAGGAACGCCCGGTAGATCCTTTCGGGCGTGGACCGGAGGATACGGTGGAGCCGAATGGTATGGGTGGACATGCTCACCTCATCTTTTCACATTGAGGGTTTCGAACCGTCAACCAAGGGGCCTATCAGGATAGTGTCGCTCGATCCGTGCTGACAACGGAACGGCTTACCCCCGGTGGCCGGGGCATCAGGCCTTTCGCGCCAGTTCCACATGCTCGGCCTGGAATGCCTCGATGGCGCCGGGGGTCCAGCCTTCCCGCACCAGCTTCCAGCCGTTTTCCACCGGCTCCCAGCCCACGTGGGCGTAGTAATCCTTGGCGATGGGCGAGGCCAGCAGCACCCACTGAACGCCCTCACCCAGACCCTGGGCCAGGTCCAACAGGCGGCGTCCCACGCCACCCTTCTGGAACTCGGGATGAATGGCCAGGTCGCAGATGTAGCCATCGAAGGCGAAATCTGTCCAGCCCCGCAGCAGCCCCACCAGCCGATCATCCACAAAGGCGGAGATCACCACGTTCGACCCCTCGAACATCCGTCGGATGCGCTCGGGATCGTGGATGGGCCGACGCAGCGGCGACGCCGCATAGAGCGCCCGGATGGCCTCGACGGTGGGACGGCGATCCAGATGGAAGGTCGGTTCAAGGTTCATGCGGGCCCCTTGTGCAAAGCGCCTGAAAAGGCGATCAGGCCACCAGATCCTGTGGCCGAATATCCGTACCGCGCTTGGTACCCAGGGCACTGAGGCCCACTTGGCTCGGATCCAGCAGCTCCTGGGCCACGCGCAGCACTTCCTCGGTGGTGACAGCTGCGATCTCAGCCATCTGCTGATCGAGGCTGCGCAGTTCGCCGTGGTGGATGGCCTGGTGGGCCAGGCTGAACATGCGGCTGCTGCTGCTCTCCTGGCTGAACACGAGGCCCGTGCGGGCCTGGAGCTTGGCGCGGTCCAGCTCATCGGCCTCCACGCCCGATTGGCGGATGCGGGCGCACTCGGCCATGGTGCGCTGCACCAGTTCGCGCAGCTGAGCGGGCGCGCAGCTGGCGCTGATCTGCAGGGCGCCCGTGTCGGCATAGGGGCTCATGTAGCTGCCCACCTGATAGCAGAGGCCGCGGCGCTCGCGCAGTTCCATGAAGAGGCGCGAAGCCATGCCGCCACCCAGCACGTGGCTGAGCAGGTGCGCCGCAGCGCGGTCCTGCGACTGGTGGCCCGGCGCGGGAAAGCCCATGACGAGGTTGGCCTGCTGGAGATCCTTCCGGGGAACGTTGAGCAGAAAGGGCCGGGTTCGCGCGGAAACGCCGGGCGCATGGGCCGTGCCTTTGGGCAGCCGGTCCAGGATGGGTTTCAGCAGGTCGAGGAAGGGCTCGGGCTCGATGGCGCCCGCCGCAGCGATGACGAGATTGGGCGCCCGGTAGGTGTGATCGAAGAAGGCGCGGGCTTCCGTGGGGCCGTAGCCCGACACCTGATCCCGGAGGCCCAGGATGGGATGGGCGAGGGGTGTGCCTTCCCAAAAACCGCCGTAGAACAACTCGCTGACCCAGTCGTCCGGCTGGTCCTCGCTTTGCGCGATCTCCTCAAGGATGACGCCGCGTTCGCGGATCAGTTCATCGGCATCGAAACGGGGCGAGGTCACCAGGTCGCCCAGGAGATGCACCAGCTCCGGCAGCTGATCGGAGAGCACCTTGCCATAGAAGCAGGCCACTTCCTTGCCCGTGAAGGCATCCACGTGGCCGCCCAGGCGATCCGTGGCGGCAGCCAGCTCGTCGGGCGTGGCGTAGGACTCCGTGCCCTTGAAGACCGTGTGCTCCAGGAAGTGGGCCAGACCTTCTTCGGCTCCACTCTCGTGACGCGACCCCCGCCGCACCCAGAACCCCACCGCGCAGCTCCGCACATGGGGCAGCTGCTCGATGAGGATCTCGGTGCCTTCGGGCGTAAGGGTGCGGAGCGGGGTTTCGGCCATGCCCTCAGTTTACAGGGTGAAGGGTCAACACCCGAGGATGGAGGCGTAACCTCAGGGCAGAGGCGCCTTGGTCAACCAGGGCCCCGGCTCAGCAGGGGATGTTCCGCTAAAAATACAGGCGAACCATGACGGAAGTGACCGTCCCATTGCTCGCATTTTCGTAGGTGGTCGAATCCACGGTGCCGGAGGTAGGGTTGGAGTGCCCGCTCATCCTACTGAAGTTGTAGCCGGCCTCTCCACCAATGGAGACGTGCTTGATAGGGAAGTATTCGAAACCCAGTGTGGGACGAACCACAAAGCCATGGCTCCAGGACACTGTAGGAATTGTTCATCTGGGCGGGTGGAGTTGAAGGGTTGGCATACGAGCGGGATTGGTTGTTGTGAATGTAAGAGAAAAGCCTTCGATCAACATGCCGCCCTTTGTCTTTACGGGCAGGTAGATGGTGTTCTCGCCCTGTTTGAAGGACATCCCGATGCCGACCTCCTGGGCGTAACCCGTGGCTGCAAGGGCGAAGGTAGCCAGGGTCAGGGTTGCGGCTTTGTGCATTGATTCTCCGATTTTTAAAAGGGTGTGATGTGGGTTCTTCCGTCTGGTTGGGGAATTCGCATCAAGTCGTGGGATGCCTCCTGAACATGGCGGACATGGAAGGGAACGCCCTCTGATGAGGCTAGGGGCCCCATGTTCCGATCCATCCGCCTTAAGTCCGGATTTGCGAAACCCGGACTTAAGGCGTGGAGGGCACCATCGCCCAAAAGTGCCTCCGAAAGCCGATCGAGGCTCAGTCAGGGCATTGAATCGAATGCAACGTGGCCGAACCCCGGGGCTACCCTTCGGCCTCACTGCCCGCCAACCCGATGGGCGTGCGCTGAAGCTTCCACCCGGCCAGGGCCCAGCACAGGGCACCGAAAGCCAGCAGGGCCAGGCAGGCGATCACAGGGTGGGTCGTGACCTGTTCCTGGGCCAGGAGCTGGCTGGTCTGTACCGAGGCGGCGCGGCTGCCCGCCAGGCTTTCGATGTGATGCGTGAAGGTGAGGCGTTGCAGGAAGGGCGGGAAAATCCGCACCAGCGGTTCCCAGATAAAGAAATAGAGGGCGCTCCAGAGGGTGCCGCGCTTGAAGATGAGGCCCACCAGCGTGACGAGAGCCAGCTCACCCCACCAGGCGCTCACCAGGGCCACGATGCGACCGGGCAGCAGGGAAGGATCGCCGCCGATGACCTGGAGACCCAAGGTGCCGATGATGAGCCAGGCCGCGCCCCAGAAGAACCAGGGCAATCCTTTACCAAGCGGCAACGCCCAGGCGGGCGCGGGGCGCACCAGCAGCAGGGGCAGGGTGCGCTGTTCGAGATCCTCGCGGATGCCTGCGGGAGCCGCCACCAGGGCCATGATGGGCAGCATCATCTTCACCAGGACTTCATGGAAGACCTTGAGGGTTTCGCCGGGATTGATATCGGCACCCTTCAGCCGGGCCACGGTGAAGATGAGGATGCTGAGGCCCACGGGCACGGTCACGAGGGCGGCCAGCACCCAGCCGCGGCCCTGAAGGATGCGGGGCGCATAACCCAGCGCCGTGGCGCGGATCGTCGCCAGGGGAGAAGGGGCGGCGTTCATGCGTG
>JAYVRY010000143.1:0-24362 GCA_043775845.1 Acidobacteriota bacterium | reverse complement strand
GGTCTACGCCAACACCCTGCCCGTGCCCAAGGATCCCTTCTTTTCGGCGGAATCCTGGCGCCACCTGGCGGACTGGAAGGTCGAACTCGCCGGGCACTACCAGACCGTGTTGAGGATGCTGGGCGCCACCCGCAATCCGAGTCTGACCTATCCCGATGAGGTCCTTCGCGAAGTAGCGAAGGAGCTGGGCCGGGAGGATTCCTTCGAACCGACCAACGTGGCGGTCTATTTCGGGAAGACCGGGGTCACCGTTCCGGATCCCTTCTTCGGTGGCGAAGGCCCGGAACGCACCGGCTGCACCCTCTGCGGCGGCTGCATGCTGGGTTGCAATCACGGCGCGAAGAACACCCTCGACCGCAACTACCTCTATCTCGCCGAAAAACGCGGCCTCCGCATCGAGGCCGACACCGAGGTGACCTGGGTACGGCCCGCAGCGACCGGCGGCTACGAGGTTGAAGCCCGCCAGGGCACCTGGGCCATGCCGGCCCTGAATGCCAAACGGACCTACCGCGCCCGCCACGTCATTTTCGCCGGGGGCGTGCTGGGCACCGTGCCTCTCCTCTTGAAGCTCAAAGAGGCACCCGATGGCCTGCCCAAGCTCTCCGACCGCATCGGCGATTTCGTGCGCACCAACTCCGAGGTGCTGCTGGGCGTGGTGACCCAACGCCGTGACCGGGACCTCTCTCAGGGCATCGCCATCGGCTCGATCCTGCACACGGACGAGCACTCCCACCTCGAGCCCGTGCGCTACTCGGCGGGCGCCGGTGTCTTCCGCCCGCTCATGATGCCAGCCGCACCGGGCGACACGCTGGGGCAGCGTTTCGCCAACGCCCTTCGTCAGGTGCTGCGCCATCCCATGAGGACCCTGCGCACTTACCTGGTGCCGGACTGGGCGAAGTACACCATGATCCTGCTCTACATGCAGACGGTGGATGGCCACATCCGCATGCGCCTGGGCCGCGGCTGGCGCACGCTCTTCACCCGCTGGGCCATCACTGAGCCGGGCGACGGCCCCCCGGCCAAAGCCTGGACCCCTGAGGCTTCGGACCTCGCAGAACGCGTGGCCAAGCACCTCGACGGCTATCCCACCAGCCTCATGACGGAAACCCTGCTGGGCATCCCCACCACCGCCCACATTCTGGGCGGCGCGCCCATGGGCGACTCGGCTGCTGCGGGCGCCATCGATCACCGGCACCGGCTCTTCGGCTACGAAGGCCTCTACGTCATCGACGGCTCAGCGATATCGGCCAACATCGGGGTGAATCCGTCCCTGACCATCGCTGCCCTGGCGGAACGGGCCATGGGCTTCATCCCTCCCAAGGCGGAAGGGGAGCAGGCCTCGGCCTGACGTTTGGCCTCCATCATGCGCCGCGCCTGCACCTTCGCCACCGCCCTGGGCCGTCTCCACCTGGTGTGGACGACGGAGGGCATCTGCGAATTGCGCTTCGTTGAATCGCTGGCACTGCAAGAAGCCCGCGAAGCCCCCATGTGGGTGATGGATGCCATGAGCCAGCTCATGACACACATGGCGGGACAGCCTCAAGACCTCCAGGCCATCCGCCTTGATCTCTCTGGCCTCACCCCCTTCCAGCGACGCGTTGCGGAGGTGCTTCGGGCCACCCGCCCAGGACAAACCATCAGCTACGGCGAGGTGGCCCTTCTGACGGTTCGCCCCGGTGCCGCGCGGGCCGTGGGCCAGGCCGTGAAGACCAATCCCATCCTCATTCTGGTGCCCTGCCACCGGGTGGTATCGGCCTCCGGTCCCGGCGGCTGGAGCGCCTTCGGCACGCCGGAACGGAAGGCCCGATTGCTGAAGCTGGAAGAGGGCAATGAACCTAAAGTTGGGTCGACGGATTCCCGTTGATTCCGTCCCAGGTTTTCCTGATGAAATGCATGTTTCAGGCATGCCGGACCGATGGCTAGGGCATGGCGCGAAGGGCTAAAGTGAACCTGCATCCCCGGCCCTCTCAGGGTGGCCAGGGGGCTAGGCACAGCCTGTGGTGCAGTCTTCTAGCATTTCTTTTCTTTGGGGGGGGTTCGCCGCACCTCTGGGGAACCACCCCTCTGTGGATAGGGAATTCAAAAGGTGGATATCCGGAAGACCGATGGCCTGGGCATGGGCGACTTCAAGATGCTGGCTTGGCTGGGTGCCTTTTGGGGTTGGGGCGCCATGCTGGGCATCCTCTTTGGTGCCAGCCTACTGGCCGTGGCCTTCGCGTTGCCGCTCCTGCTCATGGGGCGGGCAAAGGGCCAGAGCATGCTGCCCCTGGGCTGCTTATTGGCCCTGGCCACTTTTCCCATCGTGTTCTATGGCCCTGCGCTCTGGGCGGGGTATGGGGATGATGCGGTAGCTTCGCGGCTTCCCAATCAGTCCTTGAGGGCGATGGGAATGCGGGCCCAAGAGGGGCGTTCGAAGAGCACCTTGAAGACGGTCTTTTGGGTGAGCCAGAACAATGAGAGGGCGGCGAGGGCGCTGAGGATCGAGATCAGGACACAAATCATGCTGAAGTTGAGTGGTGGATTGAGTCGGTGGATGAGGGCGATGGCGGTCAGCATTGGAAGGTAGAATCCGACGTAGATGACCAAGGAATGGCGGCCAAGGTAGCGAAGCCAGTTTATGCCGCGCACTTTCGTCAGCAGCGCCGCCGCGAGGATGACGCCCGCAGCTCCCGCAAAGCCCAGAATGAGTGAGACGCCCACAAGGCCCGCTAGCTTGGCCCGAACGAGGCTTCCATTGACCACGGCCCAGAGGGCCAGAACCCCCAACGCTTGGGGGCGATTTTCCTGGGCCCATTTCGCCAACCGAAGGAGCCAAGGGGCAAGGGAATATCCTGCAAGGAAGAAGACAAAGCGTTCGCTGAAGTTGAGGACGAAGGTCCACTTATCCCAGCTGACGGGGAACATTTGCAGCAGGGCGGCGCAAGGGAGAAGGATCCAGATCGGGACAGGCTTGAGGAGCCGGGTGACCACGAAAAAAACGGGCAAGATTTGGATAAACCACAGCATGGCGTAAGGCTCGATGAGCTTATACCAGAGGGGACCTTCGCCACGATCTGGGGGGAAGATGCCGATTCGCACGGCCGTGTAGCGCGCGAGGAAAAACACGGTGGACCAAAGGACAAAAAAGTACAGGTAATGGGCCACCTTCTTGTCCATGAAAGCCAGCCAAGGCCGGTTGATGACCCGACCCAAGAACAAACCGGATAAGAGGAAAAAGTCCGGCATCCTGAAGGGGCGAGCAAAATCGGCCCAGGCTTGCATCCACCCGCCATCCCCAGTGGTTCCCAGGTGGTTGACGGCATAGAGGCTCACCACGCCGATCATGCAGATCCCTTTTGCGAAATCCACCCACCCGATCCGGGATTCGCCATCCGACTCGACCCAATTGGGATCGTCGAGTTGCCTGATGGTGTTGGAAATGTTTGTTTCGGCCACTTATTTCTCCAAGCCATTCCGGAGGCGGATTGAGTTCTTTTGGGTTTTGTTGATTTCGTGGATAGCGCTACTTCTTTTCCTTGTCCTTGCCGCAGGAGCCGTCCTTGCCCTTGCCATCCTTCGCCTTGGCCGGGGCCTTCTCATGGTCCTTCGCATCCTTCGCGCCGCACTCGCCAGCCTGGGTCAGGGCAGCCTCGGCACCGAAGCTGTTGACGGGGATGGCGGCGATGGTGGTGGAGCCGCTCGCCATGAGGGAACCCGCGGTGAAGAGGGTGGCGGCGCCGATGAGCTTCGTGAACATGAATCCTCCGAAGCGGGTTGATCAAGCTGGTGGTGCTGTTCTAACCCATAGTGTGCGGGGCCCCTGGGCTTTGTGACATTTTTTTATCTCTATGGTTCGAACCGCAGGTCCGGTCGCCAATCATGTATTGAGCAAGTTGATCTTACTGGTCTGAGCCTCACGACCACGTCATACAGCCCATCCAGAAAAAACCGAGGTATCCATGCCATGCACCCACCCCAGAGGCGCCATCCGGGACCCCTCCGCCGCAACAAGTAAATCAGAGCCTCCGAACGCACCAGTCGTGGATAACGGGCGCTAAAGCGCTGCACGGAGCCCCTTTTGGCGCTACCAGGGCGTGGATATCCAGTACCGGAAACTGAGCCTGGACACGGCCACAGGCCTATGCGCCGTGGAAGTGAAGAACACCAGAACAGGGAAGATGACCTGGTTCATCCTGGACCTTAGCCATCCCGCCCCCCCCCCAGGTGGTGGATTCCTTTCCCGTCGAAGGCAACGGTGGGCGGGGCGCGCTAAGTTACGGCGTGTTCAGCGCCACGAATGGAAGTGGCGTGAGTGCCTGGAAGGTGCTGGATCTGCAGGGGGCGGCCAATGGGAGTCCGGTGCTGGCCAAGGCGCAGAAACCAGCAAGCTTAGGCACGCTCTCATTGCTGCAATACCGCAACGAAGTTGCGGCTCGAGTGAAAACCGCGCGGGTAGCGGCGCAGCAAGCGGATTCTAAGTGTGATGCCACGCCTAAGACCAATGCGACAATTTATGCGATCTCTATTAATCAAGGGGTAGAGAAAATATTCGATGAATCTGTCGATAGCAGCGCTAAGGATTTGAAGATAGATCTCGCTTTGGGTCATAAAGCCAAAGTGCCTGTGATTGCCAACCGACCCGGGAAAGTCCGAGTGTGGTTGAGCAATCCATACAAGAAGAAAGACACCTCTGTTCAGGTAAGTCTTACTTTAGGCGGTTCGACTGTTCCTGTCGCAACAAGTAGCGTAAATGTTAAACCAAATGATCCAGACCTCTATGGATTCAACACGGACAGGGCTGGGGTGGCCGACAGCGGTGGGATGGCGGAATTCGATCTCACAACAGATCAGATCACTGGCAGCGCTCTCTCATTCACAGCGGCCATAAAGAACGCAAACGGAGACGCCATTCCAGCTAAGTCCGGGAAGAGGGCATGCAAAAATCCCAGGTGATGGCCTTGGCCAGCGAGCTTTGTGATGGATTCGGCCCGCGCCTCATGGCCTCCCCCGCCAACCACGCCAGCGCCCAGTGGATGGTGTCCAGGCTGCAGGGCTGGGGGCTGGAGGCGCACACCGAGCCCTTCGACTTCGGCCACCCCGGCTGGACCAACACCTGGTGCAGCGCCCTCGCCATGGCCTCTTACCAGGATCCCCTCACGGTGGAGGTGGTGGCCTGGACCCCTTCCACAACCGGGCTCGTGAAGGGCCAGGCCTACGCCCTGCCCCTGCCCGAGGAGCCCCTGCCCGCGGAGCCGGATGCCTTCTTCGCGACCCACCAGGGCAAGCTGCGAGGGCGGATGGCCCTGATCGGCCCCCACAAGGTGATTCCGCCCGAGTTCAAGCCCAACCCCTTGCGCCATGAAACCGCGCCGCTGACTGAACGGCTCAACCCCATGCCCGAACCCCAGGCGCGCTGCATGAGCCGCCCGCAGCCCAAGCGGGCCGGGGCCCTGGAACCCAAGGAGATCAGTCGGCGCCTGGATGCCTTCCTGGTGGCCGAGGGCTGTGCGGTGCGTGTGGATGATGCCCGCATGGCCAACGGCCAGATTCGCGCCTTCAACAACCGCACCTACGACCTGAAGCTGGCCGTGCCCACTGTGGTCATGCGCAGCGAGGACTTTGGCCGCATGTGGCGTCTGATGGGCGCGGACAAGGCCGTGACCCTGGCCTTCGACATCCGGAACGAGACGCACCCCCGGTTCAAGGATGACCTCAATGTGGTGGGCGAGTGGAGGGGCAGCGAATGGCCCGAAGAGGTCATCCTCCTCGGGGCCCACCGGGACTCCTGGCACACCGCCACCGGCGCCACGGACAGCGGGGGCAACTGCGCCGTCATGATGGAGACCCTCCGCATTCTC
The DNA here is from genome assembly GCA_043775845.1 of Acidobacteriota bacterium. Taxonomy (GTDB): domain Bacteria; phylum Acidobacteriota; class Holophagae; order Holophagales; family Holophagaceae; genus Geothrix. Next base: position 18,525 of record JAYVRY010000143.1, on the reverse strand, counting down.
AAGGCTGCGGGCGTCCCCCCCAAGCGCACCCTGCGCGTGGTGCTGTTTGATGGTGAGGAACTGGGGCTGCTCGGCAGCCAGGCCTATGTGAAGGCCCACTACGGTACGCCCGAAGCGCCCACGCCGGACGCGGACAAGCTGGTGGCCATGTTCAACGTCGATGCCGGAGTCGGGCAGATCCGCGGGTTCAGTGTCTTCGGCCCTCGGACTGCGGCCATGGTGCTGCACGACCTGCTACAGCCCTGGAAGGATCTCAGCCTGGTGGGCGCCTCCTGGCACCGGAATCGCCCGGCCAAGCCCGACTACGCCGACATCACGAGCTTCAGCCACCGGGGCCTGCCCGCCATCGGCCCCACTCAGGACGGCCTGGAGTATTTCAGCTACACCTGGCACACCACCCTGGATACCTACGAGCGCCTGGTGCCCGAGGACCTCATACGCAACGCCACCGTCCTGGCCTCGGTGGCCCTCCACTTGGCCAACCGGACGGAGCGCCTTCCCCGTTTCCAGGGCACTGAGCTGCCGCCCCTTCCGAAAAGCAAGTAGCCCGTCGGCAGGGCGCCGTCTCTCAGCTCAACCGAAGGGGACTTTGCATTCCCTCAAGCCGATGCCCTTCGGTTTCAGCCCATTCACCGTGGCGCGAATCGGGGCTTCCGACTCCGTCTTCCAAGGCAGGTTGGGCCACCACCGGATGACGGCCGACGGTGTTCCGGGTTCCAGGCTTTCGCCGGGACGGGGCACCACCACCGTCGCACCGGTCTTACGGGCCGCCACCAGCACCCGCTCGATGGGTTCCGTCCAGCCGTGGGCGGCCAGGTCGAAGAGCCCCCAATGCACGGGCAGCATCACCTTGCCCTGCACCATGGCGTGCGCCTGCACGGCCTGTTCGGGACCCAGGTGCCAATCCGGCCAGGCCTGCCCGTAGGCGCCAGCCTCGATCATGGTGAGGTCGAAGGGGCCCAGACGAGCGCCGATCTCGGTGAGCCCGGGGAACATCCCCGTGTCGCCAGAGTAGTAGACACGGTGGTTCGGGCCTGCAAAGGCGAAGCCGCCCCACAGGGTCTTATCCCGGTCCAGCAGCGTGCGGCCCGAAGCATGCCGGGCCGGCGTGAGGGTCACGGTGAGATCCCCCACCCTCGCCGCTTCCCACCAGTCCAGTTCGGTGATGCGCTCGAGAGGAACGCCCCAGTCCAGCAGACGCGCACCCACGCCCAGGGGCACGATGAAACGCGTATCCCAATGCCGGATGCGGCGGAGGGTGTCGCGATCCAGGTGGTCGTAATGATCGTGGGAGATGGCCACCACCTGGGGCACGGGTAAGTCCTCGATCGTGATGAGGGGCGCGTAGAACCGTTTGGGGCCAAGCCAGCGGAAGGGCGAGGCCCGCAGCCCCCACACGGGATCCGTGAGAATCCGCACGCCGTCGAGTTGCAGGTACACCGTGGAGTGTCCGAGCCAGGTGGCCTTCAGGCCGGAAGCAGAATCGGATTCAACATCCTGGCGCCGCACGCGCAATACCGGCAGCTCCTGCTTCGGCACCGAGTTCTTGTCCCGCTTTAAAAGGCTCATGATCCCACCCAGGTAGTCGTTCCACATGGGCTGCTGATTGAGGAAGCGGCCGTTCTTCCCCCGCCGAGAGCGCTGCTCAGAAGCCATAGACCACCCCTGTGCTCTGCTCCGAAACACGCCACAATCGTCGCTGCAGTTCCATGTCGTGAGACCTTTGATTAGAAACCACCTGGATGGGATCGCCCTTGAGTTCGCGGATACCCGAAGGCCCGAAGTAGGTCCCGCCTTTCACCACGGGATCGGTGGCGGCCCGGAGGAGGGGCAGCGCGCCAGCCGCCGAGTCTTGACTGAGAAGGCCTTCAGCAGTCGACATCAGGGCCTGCATCCACCAGCTCTGCTTGGCATGGCGCTGGAGTTCCGTGCGGGCCCAGCCCGGATGCGCAGCCACAGCGATGGTTCCGGCGCCCGCCGTCCCCAGACGGCGCTGCAGTTCGTAGGTGAAGAGCAGGTTCGCCAACTTGGATTGACCGTAGGCCTCCCAGGCACGGTAGCGCCGTTCCCGTTGCAGATCCTCGAAGCGGACCTGGCCCCAGCGGTGGGCGGTGCTGCTCATGGTCACGATGCGCGAGCCCGGCGTGGTGGTGAGCCGTTCGAGCAGCAGGCCCGTGAACGCGAAGGGGCCCAGGTGGTTGGTGCCGAGCTGCAGTTCGAAGCCGTCCTGGGTCTTCCCATAGGGCGGCACCATGACGCCCGCGTTGTTGATGAGCAAGTCGAGGCGGTCAAAGCACCGGCTGATCGCGGTGGCCGCCTCCCGCACGGAGCGCAGGGAACCGAGATCCAAGGCCTGAATTTCTACCTGGGCACCGGGATGGGCCACCTGAATGAGGCGCTGGGCGCCGAGGGCCTTGGTTTCGTTCCGGCAGGCCAGCACCACCGTGGCCCCCTGGCCCGCCAGGGCCTTGGCCGTCTCGAATCCCGTGCCCGAGGTGGCGCCCGTGACCACAGCCACCCGCCCGGTTTGATCGGGGATGTCCTGGATGGACCACCCTTGCTTGCTCATATATGATTCTCCCTAATACTGTTGACGTTTTGACGTTTTGTGTCAATAAGCCAATATTGACATTCGGACATTTTTTGTCAACACTCTTTTCATGCGGGAAGAAAAGAAATCCAAAGTGGTCGAGGCCGCCCAGGCGGTCTTCCTTCGATACGGATTCCGGCGGGTCACCATGGGCGACATCGCCTCGGCGGCGGGCATCTCCCGGCCCGCCCTTTACATCCATTTCTGCAACAAGGAAAACATCTTCGAAGCCGTGCTGCGGACCTTCATGGCCCGGGCGCTGGAGGAACTCCGCGTGGGCCTCGCCACCCATCCCTCCGCCGAGGAAAAGCTGCGCTACGCCTTTGAAATTTGGGCCGTACGACCCTTCGCCATGCTGAACACCTCGCCGGATGCCAAGGAACTCATCGACTGCGGCTTCGAGTTCGCCCGGGAAGCCATCGACCAGAGCGCCCAGGCCTTTGAAGCCGAACTCACGGCCATCCTGGCCCCCCTCGCAGCGGCCATCCCCGAGCCCGCGCTCGCCCCCGAGCAGATCGCCCGCATCCTCTCGCGGGCTGTCCAGGGCTTCAAGCAGAGCGCCACCACCGCTGACGAACTCCGCGCCATGATCGATGGCTTGCTGGGGATGACCCTTCCTTCGCTGGGCGTGGGCCGCAAGGCCCGGTCCTGAGGGCGCCCTTCGTCCATACTGAACCTGATGCCGCGCCCCCTTCCTGATGAGCTGCTGAAAGTCCCGCACCGCCGGGACGTGCCCTTTGCCAAGCTGACGACCCTCGGCGTGGGCGGACTCTGCCACTGGCTCTTCGAACCCACCACGGAACGTGAGGCGCAAGCCTTCGTCCGCGTCTGCGCCCGGGAGGGCCTGCCCTGGCGCGTGCTGGGCGGGGGGTCGAACCTCGTGGTACTGGGCGATGTAAGCACGCCGGTCCTGCGCCTGGCCCTGCCGAAGGTCATCCAACGCGCAGGCAACACCCTCACGGCTCCCGCCAGCCACGGGCACATCGCCCTGGCCGAGGCCGCCGCTGCCACGGGCCTCTCAGGAATAGAATTCGCCAGTGGCATTCCGGGCTCGCTGGGCGGCGCCATCCGCATGAACGCGGGCGCTTATGGCCGGGAATGGGTGAACGTTCTCGCCCGCTACCGCTTCCTCACGCCCGAAGGCGACCTCGTGGAGAAGGCGCCTGAGGCGGGCGAGTTCAGCTACCGCTGGAGTTTTCTCACGGGAGGCCGGGTCGTTCTTTCAGCTACTGCCGAGCTGGTGGAGGGCGATCCTGTCGCCATCCGCGCCCAGGTGGCCGAGTATCGCGAGAAGCGCGGCACCAGCCAGCCGCTCTCGAAGCGGAATGCCGGCTGCATCTTCAAGAACCCGCCAGGCCTGAGCGCCGGGCGCCTCATCGACCAAGCGAACCTCAAGGGCCTGCGCATCGGCGATGCCGAAGTGAGCCCCGAGCACGCGAACTTTCTGGTGAACCATGGCAAGGCCACGGCGGGCGAATTCGCTGAGCTCATGGAGCAGGTCCGCGCCCGCGTCTTCGAACTGCATGGCGTGGATCTGGAGCCGGAAGTGGAGATCTGGCGGGAGTAGACTGATTCCATGTCGATGCTCCCCCGCACCCGCCCCAAGCGCCCCTGGATGCCCTGGGCCCGGGCGGGCATCACGCTGGTGGTCATCGGCGCTGCGGGCTGGGGCCTCATGGAACTGGGCACCCGCTACCTGGGCCTGCAGAAACTCATCATCGAGCAGGTGAACGTGAGCGGCTGCCGGGGCGAGCGCCAGGCGGACATCCAGAAGCTGGCCGAGCAATTGGTGTTGGGCAAGCCCCTCTTCTGGGTGGATGCCGAAGAGTTGCGCGCCCGCATTGAGGCCAAGCGCTGGGTGCGGGGCCTCCAGATCCGCAAGGATCCCCCGGACCGCCTCAGCCTCACGGTGGAAGAACGGCGGCCCGTGCTCTGGCTGGTGCGCTCCAATGGTGTGTTCCTGGTCTCGGATGACGGCATCCTGCTCGATCGGGTCAATCAGGCCAATTTAAATCCCATTCCCGTGGTGGTGGATCCCGCCAGCCAAACAGATCAGGGATTGGCTCACCTGGTGAGCGTGGCTCGGACTCTGCGCGAGAAGCAGCAGGGCTTTTATGACCGCATCACCGAGCTGCGGGATAGTCCGAAAGGGCCTGTGGCCTACATCGAAGGGCTTCCCGCTCCCATTTTTCTTTCCCGTCAGGATGTCACGAAAAACGTGCCCAATTTTCAGGGACTCTTCGTGGATCGCCTGTCCCAGCGGCCGGATCTGGCCCGGCTCCGCTATGTGGACCTCCGCTGGGACGATGAGGTGGCCGTGGGCGAACCCGAGGATGCCATCGCCCCGGCAAAGCCACCGCGCTGAACCGAGCGGGAAGAAATCGGTGTTTTTCCCACCGGGATTCCTCGATTTCGCAGGGGAAACTGGTATAAACCTAGAGCAAGGAAAAGGACTTTCATGCAGCAGCGCGCCGTACTTTTGGGACTCGACCTTGGTGCAAGCAAAGTGGTGGCGGTGGTCGCCGTCCAAGAGGAAGACGGGTCGCTCAATGTGACCGGCACGGGCCAGGGCTCCCCTCAGGGAGGCATGACCCAGGGCCAGATCACCGACATGGACCTCAGCACCCGCGCCATTGTGCGAGCCGTGGAAGAAGCCATGAACACGGCGGGCCAGGCCAAGGTGGACGGTATCCGCGTGGCCGTGGACGGCATCCAGTTCAAGGGCGAGAACCTCCGCGATTCCATCACCATCAGCAGCGGCGACAAGATCATCACCGCCGCCGATCGGGATCGAGTCCTGGAGCAGGCCACCAACAGTTGCAAGCTGGCCAAAGAAGAACTGGTTCTGCATCGCATCCCGCAGATCTTCCACATCAAGGGCCAGCGCGACATCCGCAATCCCGTGGGCATGTTCGGCGAAACGCTGGAAGCGGAGGTCCGCATCATCGTGGCCCCCAGCCCCGTCATCATGAACATCCAGCTGGCGCTGAAAAACGCGGGCCTTCACGGCGCCGAATTGATGTACTCGCCCCTGGCCAGTGCCGAGGCGATTCTCAGCCGCGAAGACCGGGAGAACGGCGCGGTGGTCGTCGATATCGGCGAACAGCTCACCCACTTGGGCATCTTCCTCCACGGCACGCTGTTCCACTCCGCCGTCATCCCCATCGGCGGCGCGCACTTCACCCGCGACCTGGAAATCACCAAACACCTGGGCGGCATCTCCGCTTCCGAACGCATCAAAATGCGCTTTGGCACCGTGCTCCCCAACCACGTGCCCCAAGAGGAATCCGTCGAGCTCGAAGAAGAGGGCCGCCTGGTGTCCCGCCGCGAAATCGCCGAGGTGTTGCAGGCCCGCGCCGCAGAGCTGCTGAACCTGGTGCTGGCGGAAATGGGCCGGACGGGTCTCATGCACGAAATCCACGGCGGCGTGCATCTCGTCGGTGGCGGCGCCCTGCTCACGCACCTGCCCATCCTCGCCCAAACGCTTCTCGGCCGCCCCCGCGTGGTGCTGGGCCGCATCCAAGGCGTGGTGGGCCTGCCCCAGGCCACGGGCAATCCCTTCTTCGTGAACGCCCTGGGCGCCGTGAAGGCCCTGTCCCGCGACCTGAGTGAAACCCGCAGCAAGACCGACCGGGGCGATGGTTTCCTCGGCCGCTTCAAGAAGCTGTTCTAAAACCTCACCACGGAGACACGGAGTGCACGGAGAACTGATTCCCTACTTAAAATTGACCGGCATGAGAGTAGGCCTGTTGTTGAATTTCAATGTTCCAATCATGAAAGACGGCATCCTCCGCCGAGTCCTTTAACTCTCCGTGCTTTTCCTCAGTGTTCTCCGTGTCTCCGTGGTGAACCTTGCCTTTTGAAATGTCCCAACTCCCGGGAGCCCCGATGTCCGAGACCCCCTTCCTGCCCTGCCCCCACAGCCTCCCCGGCGCCAACATCAAGGTGCTGGGCGTGGGCGGCGCGGGCTGCAATGCCATCAACCGCATGATCGAAAGCGGCGTCACCGGCGTGCAGTTCATCGCCATGAACACCGATCAGCAGAGCCTCGCCCAGAGCAAGGCGCACCTGAAGCTGCCCCTGGGGCCCCAGAGCAGCCGGGGCCTCGGCGCCGGTGGCAGTGCCGAGCGCGGGGCCGTGGCGGCGGAAGAAAGCCGCGAGGAAGTGCTGGCGGCCCTGCAGGGCGCCGACATGATCTTCATCACGGCGGGCATGGGCGGCGGCACGGGCACGGGCGCCGCACCGGTGCTGGCCAACTACGCCCGCGAATTGGGCGCCCTCACGGTGGCCGTCGTCATCACGCCCTTCGCCTGGGAAGGCCGCAAGAAGGGCGATCTCGCCCTCGATGGTCTGTCCAACCTGCGCGACACCGCCGACACGGTCATCGTGGTGAGCAACGAGCGCCTGAAGAATGTCTGCGATGCCCGCGTCACCATGAAGGAAGCCTTCCGCGTGGCCGATGGCGTGCTCATCCAGGGCGTGCGCGGCATCGCCGACCTCATCCTCAAGCCCGGCATCATCAACGGCGACTTCGCCGATGTGGAAGCCGTCTTGAGGAATGGTGGCGAGGCCCTCATCGGCACCGGCGCGGGCCGTGGCGAAGAAGCCGTCATGGACGCCCTTCGCAAGGCCCTGGCTTGCCCCCTACTCGAGCGCGCGCAAAGCGGCGCGGCGGCCAACGTCATGGTCTCCATCACCGCCGACTGGGAAGTCATGGAGGCCTCCGCCATCGAGACCGCCATGAACTACCTGCAGGATCACTACAGCGGGAAGCCCGACATCAAGGCCTGCACCGTGGAAGGCGAAGGCATGGAGGATCGCGTGCTGGTCACCGTGCTGGCCAGCGGCTTTGATCAGGAAGATCGGCTGCTGGAAGAGCGCCGCATCAGCCTGCACCTGGGCGCTTCCGCAGATGGCAATCCCATGACCTACGCTTCTGCGGCGGCCCTCCAGTCCCAGCCCCTGCCCCCCAACGTGGTGAGCGGCCGGGTCTACGGCGAAGTTCCCGCCGGAGAACTGCAGGGCCCCACGCCCACGCGGCTGCTGCCCCAGGCGCCCACGCCCAGCGGCGAGCTCTCGGGCGCCTCTGATGACCTCCACGTGCCAGCCATCATGCGGTTGGGCCAGGGGCGCCTGCCCATCGAGTAGGCTGTCTCCTCGCCCCCGATTGGCGATTGAAGGGCCCTTATGTCCATGCCCGCCATGACTCCGCCCCCCAGCACCTCACTGCTCCGCTTCGTGGGGGACCGGATCACTTTCACGCTGGCGCATCCGCAGGCCGACACGGCAGGCTGGCGCGCCTTTCTGCGCACGAACCTCACCCGCGGCAAGGCCATGCGGGAGGAGACCCTGGCCCGGCTGGGGGAGGGGGAAGGTGATCCCGGCGGCTCTTCCTGGCGCGACATCCCGCTGCATGAGACGGAGGAAGGCTGGGCCCTGGATCTGGCCCTGACGGAGCCCGGCTTCTTCTGCGCCAAGGCCTACTGCGTGGATCCCCAAGGCGGCCAGCACTGGCCCGAAGGCGATAACGTCAGCCTCTCCATCCACCCCGACCGCCTGCGCACGGCCAATACCATCTACTGCGCCTTCCCCCGCATGTTCGGTGGCGCGGCGGCCCAACAACGCCCGGATCTGGCGGAAGCCGTGAAGGCTCTGGATGCTTCCGGCTACTCGGTGATCCCGCCCTCCGGTCGCCTGCGGGATCTCACCGCCGCCGTGCCCCACATCATGGATCGCCTGGGCAGCCGTATCCTGCACCTGCTGCCCGTGGGGCCCGTGCCCACCACTTACGCCCGCATGGGACGCTTCGGCAGCCCCTACGCACAACTCGATCTCACGGCCATCGACCCCGCCCTGATGGATTTCGACCGCCGCACCACGGCCGTGGAGCAGTTCCTGGAATTGACAAAGGCTGTCCATCAGCGTGAGGGCCAGGTCTTCCTGGACATCCTCGTGAACCACACAGGCTGGGGTTCCCGTCTCCTGGAGCACCGGCCCGACTGGTTCCAGCGGAATGCGGATGGCACCTTCCACAGCCCCGGGGCCTGGGGCACCACCTGGGAAGACCTGGTGGAACTGGATCATGGCAGCCCCGCCCTCTGGGACACGGTGGCCCGGGCCCTCATCACTTGGTGTGACCGTGGCGTCGACGGTTTCCGCTGCGATGCGGGCTACATGGTGCCCCTGCCCGCCTGGCAGTACATCACCGCCAAGGTGCACCAGGCCTACCCCGACGCGGTCTTCCTCCTGGAAGGGTTGGGCGGCGCCTGGTCGGCCACCGAGGCCCTCATCACCCAGGGCGGCATGCACTGGGCCTATTCCGAGTTGTTCCAGAACCACCATCCCATCGAAGTGGCCCACTACGTGGATCACTGCCTGCTTCAAGGCGAACAGACCGGTCTGCTGGTGCACTACAGCGAGACCCACGACAACCTGCGTCTGGCGGGCCGTGGCGCTGCCTGGTCCCTCTTGCGCAATCGCCTCTGCGCCCTGGTAGGTCAGAGTGGCGGCTTCGGTTTCACGGCTGGTGCAGAGTGGCTGGCCACGGAAAAGGTGGATGTGCACGAGGCCCGCGACCTGGCCTGGGGCGCCGAACCCAACCTGGTGGAACCGCTGTCAGTCCTGAACCGCTTGATCTCGGAACATCCCTGCTTCTTCGATGGCGCCGAGGTGCGGCGTCTCAGCGGTGATGAAGCCTCCGTGTTGGCCCTGTTGCGAACCTCGGCCGAGGGCCTGGACCAAGCGCTCGTGCTGGTGAACCTCGATACGGAAAAGCCCCAGCTTTGTCGACTGGGCGCCGCGCAATGGGCGGCTGTGGGTCCCCTCGCCGTGGATCTGCTAGGCCAGCCTCTGCCTGCATGCACCACACAGCGCGATGGGAGTGGCGAGATCCTGCTCCCCGCTGGTGGAAGCTTCTGTCTCTCCGTCCATCCCACTCCGCAGGGACTGGCGGGAGAGGCCTACCGCCGCGCCCGTGCCCAAGCGGCCTGGGCGCTGCAGTGTCTGGCTGCCGTCCATCCCGCCGAGGCCATCGGCCCCTGCGACTGGCGCGCCCTGGCCCACCGGGTCGCCCAGGATCCCGCAGCCTTCCTCGCCGCCCTCGCGCTCATGGAGATCACCCAACTCCAGCGGGATCCCCTGGCAGCCTTGGACGCGGCCGAGGCGCGGGGTGTCTTCCCGAGGGTGACGACCTGGCAGGCCGAAGAGGTCCGACGGGTGAGCCTGGTGGCCCCCGACCACTGGCTGCTGGTGCGGGACTCGGCGCCCTTCGATCTCACCTTGTGCCTGGCCGGGCAGCCCGCCTTGCATGTGCGCGGCGTTCCCATGGATGCGGGGTTTGTCGCGGCCATCCCGCCCCAGGAAAGGCGGGAGGGCGACGCCACGCTCCACTTCCGCCAACATGCCGCTGGAGCCGCCCCGATCCAGGCCGAGCTGCGCTTCCTGCCGCCCCTGCCGCCCCCACCGCGCCCCGGAAAGCAGGGCCTGGCCCTCCTCACCAACGGACGCGGCGGCATGGCGCGACTACACGGCGACCTAGGCGCCATCGCTTCCAAATATGACTGCCTGCTGGCCGCGAACCTGCACCCTTCCGCTCCGTCGGATCGCCATGTGCTGGCCAAGCGCCTGCGCGCCTGGGTGAACGCGGATGGCTTCGTGACGGCCCTCGATGGCCACAACCTCCTGAGCTTCGAGGGCGGCCCCACGGCCCGCTGGAGCTTCCTGGCCAGCGCGGGCGATGGGCGACGCGTGGAGCTCCACCTGGAAGCCCAGATGCCCGAGGACCAGAACGCCCTGGTGCTCCGCTGGTCCCGCCCCGCCAACGCCGGGGGCGAGGCGGATCTGCCTGCGGATCTTTCGGTGCGCGTCACGGTGCGAATCGACTTGGAAGACCGTTCCTTCCACGGCGAAACCCAACTCGATACCGGGCTGGAGGCCCACTTCCTCGCCTCCACCCAAAGCCTGGAAGACGGGATGGGGTTTCGCTTCGCGCCCGCCCTGGAGCGCCACCTGGAGGCCAGGGCCGAAGGCGGCGTCTACCATCCTCAACCGGAGGCCTGCCGGGGCATCGCCCATCCCATCGAGGGTTCGCGCGGGCTGGCCAGTTCCGGGGATGCCTGGAGCCCCGGCTGGTTCGACCTACCCCTGCCTCCCGGCGCGGAAACCCGCATGGTGCTCCATGCCGAAGCCACCGTTCCCACTTTCTTCGAAGACCTGGAACCCGCCACGCCCGTGGATTTCCCTGGGCGACTTCAGCAGGCCCTGCAGGCCTTCCTGGCCCGCCGCGAGGAGGGCCTCACGGTCATCGCGGGCTATCCCTGGTTCCTGGACTGGGGCCGGGACACCCTCATCGCCTGCCGGGGCTTGCTGGCCGCAGGTCAGTCCGAAGAGGCCGGCCTCATCCTGCGCACCTTCGCGGCCCTGGAAGAAGGGGGCACCCTGCCCAACATGCTGGGCGCCGACCACACCGGCGACCGCGACACCTCCGATGCCCCGCTTTGGCTGGCAGTCGCCTGCGAAGAAGCCGCTGATCACCTGGGGGCGACCTTCCTCCATGCCGATGCGGACCTTGCATCCCAGCCCGCGCAGGCGTCGGCCGGACAAAGCCGCACAGTCCTCGAGGTGCTCACCTCCCTGGGCGAACACCTGCGAAGGGGCGCCCGCAACGGCGTGCGGATGGATGCCGCCTCGGCCCTGCTCTGGAGCCCCGCGCACTTCACCTGGATGGATACGCGCTATCCCATGGGCACGCCCCGGGAAGGCTACCCCGTGGAGATCCAGGCCCTGTGGATCCGCCTGCTGCGCCTCCTGGACTGGCTTTGCGCCCCCAGCGACGGCGAGCCCTGGTCTGACACCGCCGCCCGCGCCTTCGAATCCCTCAACGCCTTCTGGCTCGAGGACCGGGGCTGGTTCGCCGATGTGCTCCTGGCCCCGGCCGGTGTATCCGCCCGGGACGCCCAGCCCGCCGACCACCTGCGCCCCAACCAGCTCTTCCTGGTCTCGCTGGGCCTGGTGAGTGGCCTGCGGGCGAAACGGGCCGTGGCCGCCTGTGCCCAACACCTGCTGGTGCCCGGCGGCCTGCGCAGCCTGGCGCCGATCCCGGTCTCTGTGGCGCTGCCCATTCCCGCGCCCTGGGGCGGCCTGTTGAACGATCCCCTGCGCCCTTACCAGGGCCGTTACGAAGGCGATGAAGACACCCGCCGCAAGCCCGCCTACCACAACGGCACCGCCTGGGTCTGGCAGCTGCCCCTGCTTTGCGAGGCCCTGGATGCAGCCTGGGAAGGAGATCCCTTCGCCCGCGCCACGGCCCGCGCCTGGCTCGGGTCCCTGGCCCCCCGCCTGGATGAAGGCTGCCTGGGCCAGCTGCCCGAAATCCTGGATGGAGATGCCCCCCACACTGCCCGAGGCTGTGATGCCCAGGCCTGGAGTATCAGCGAAGCCCTGCGGGTGTGGACCCTCCTGACTTGAGCGGACAGGACAGGGAATTCTTCGTGAGCACGGCGACGAAGGCCCCGAGGCCATGCACTACTACGTGCAGGAAAGCGTGGGCATCGCCACGGGCATGCTCATCGCCGCCATCCACGCGGCGGGCCTGGCCACCCTCACCCACACGCCCAGTCCCATGGGCTTCCTGCAGAAGGTGCTCAACCGCCCCAGCCACGAGCGCCCCTTCGTGCTCCTGCCCGTGGGCTACCCCGCCGAGGCCTGCCAGGTGCCCGACCTGCATCGCAAAGGGTTGGACGAGATCAGCGTCTGGGTCTGAGGCCAGGCGGGTTTGTCGCGGGTCCACTGACCGATGCGGAAGATGATGCACTCTGCGGGCCTCAGCGGTGCCACGCCGCTCCACGGGTGAGGGACTGAATCTTGGTTCTCATCATGCATCCGGGGTTCTCATCATCCATCCGGTTTCAGATCCCGGCATCTCCTGAATCGGCGGGTCCATCGAAGGGCTTCATGCCCTAGAATGATCCATGGAAGCCCCCCGCCTCACCTCGATCCTCGGCGATCTGGATTTACACCTCTTGGGCGAAGGTACCCATTTGCGGGCCTTCGAAAAGCTGGGGGCCCATCCCCGGACACTGGACGGCCAATCTGGCGTGAGCTTCGCCGTTTGGGCGCCCAACGCCCGCTCCGTGAGCGTGTTGGGGGACTTCAACGGCTGGGATGGCCGGGCCCATCCTTTGGTCCAGGCGGGGCCCAACGGCTTCTGGGAGACCTTCGTGCCGGGCCTGGTCGAAGGCATGCTCTACAAGTTCGAGCTCCACGGGCCGAACGGGAAGCTGCTGCCACTGAAGGCCGACCCCTACGCCTTCCGCTGTGAACAGGCACCGGGCACGGCCTCCATCATCCATGGCCTCCAGGCCCATGCCTGGGGCGATGGCGCCTGGATGGAGATGCGCCGCAAGACGAAGGCCCACGCGGCCCCCATGAGCATCTACGAACTCCACCTGGGTTCCTGGCGGCGGCGACCCGATGGCAGTTTCATGAGCTACCAGGAGATCGCCGCCGACCTGGCCCCCTACGTGAGCTGGCTGGGCTTCACGCATGTGCAGCTGCTGCCCGTGACCGAACATCCCTACGATCCCTCCTGGGGCTACCAGCCGCTGGGTATGTTCGCGCCCACCAGCCGCTTCGGCGGGCCGGAGGAGTTCAAGGCCTTCGTGGACACCCTGCATCAGGCGGGGCTGGGCGTGATCATGGACTGGGTGCCTGCCCACTTTCCCGAAGATGCCCATGGCCTGGCCAGCTTCGATGGCACGCACCTCTACGAGCACGCGGATCCCCGTCAGGGGCGCCACATGGACTGGGGCACCCTCATGTACAACTACGGCCGGGCGGAGGTGCAGAACTACCTCATCTCGAACGCCCTGTTCTGGCTGGATCAGTACCACATCGACGGCCTGCGCGTTGATGCGGTGGCCTCCATGCTCTACCTGGACTACAGCCGCGAACCGGGCCAGTGGATCCCCAACCGCCACGGGGGGCGGGAAAACCTTGAGGCCGTGGCCTTCCTGCGCCGACTGAATGAAGTGGTCTACGCCCAGTTCCCGGACACCTTCACCGTGGCCGAGGAATCCACCGCCTGGCCCGGCGTGTCGCGGCCCACGGATCAGGGCGGCCTGGGTTTCGGCTTCAAGTGGGACATGGGCTGGATGCACGACACCCTGCGCTACCTAGGCGAGGGCATGATGGCGCGGCCCCACCACCACGACGACATCACCTTTTCCATGCTCTACCACGACGCGGAAAACTACGTGCTGCCCCTCTCCCACGATGAGGTGGTGCATGGCAAGCGGAGCCTCTACGGCCGCATGCCGGGCGAGCCCTGGGAGCGCATGGCGAACCTGCGCCTGCTCTACGCCTGGCTCTATGCCCATGGCGGCAAGAAGCTGCTGTTCATGGGCGGCGAGTTCGCCCAAGGCAAAGAATGGAACCACGACACGGCCCTCGATTGGGGCCTGCTCAACCTGCCAGATCACAAGGGCATCCACGATCTCATCTGCGACCTCAACGGTCTCTACCGCCGCCATCCGGCCCTGCACGAAGGGGACTGCCAGGCGGGAGGCTTTTCCTGGATCGACTGCGGCGACCGCTTCAACAGTGTGCTCACCCTGCTGCGCAGGGCCGCTGATTCCGAGGATTTCCTCACCATCGCCTTCAATTTCACAGGGCTGACTCAGAGCGGGTACCGCATCGGGGTACCTTCTCCGGGGGCCTATGTGGAACTCCTGAACACCGACTCCGCGTACTATGGGGGAAGGAACGAGGGCAACACCGGGCGCGTGGTGGCCGAAGCCATTCCCGCCCATGGTTTCCCGCAGTCCCTGAACCTCACCCTGCCGCCCCTAGCGGCGCTCTTTCTCAAACGCGAACCTTAATTTCGCCACACCCGCACTAGGACCCACGATGGACAAGCTCAATCCCAAACTGCAGAAACTCACTCAGAACCTCTGGTGGACCTGGAAGCCCGAAGTCCGGACCATTTTCCGCGACCTCGATCTGGAGCTTTACCATCAGGCCCACCAGAACCCCATGTCGGTGCTCAAGCAGATCGCGCCGGAGCAGTTGGAGAAGCGGGCCGCCGATGTGGATGTGCCCGCCCGGGTCGACCGCGCCCTACGCCAGCTGCAGGAATACCTCACGCCTGTCACCACCTGGGGTCTCACCCACGCGGGCGCCATGCGATCCCGCCCCATCGCCTACTTCTGCATGGAATTCGGCATCCACGAATCGCTGCCCATCTACTCCGGCGGTCTGGGCATCCTGGCGGGCGACCATCTGAAGGCGGCGTCGGACCTGGGCGTGCCCCTCGTGGGCGTGGGCCTGCTCTACCACGAGGGCTACACCTCCCAGGTGCTCAACGGGGAGTTCTGGCAGCAGGACGTGGTAGAGCCCTTTGACATCGCCGATCTGCCCCTGCACCCGGCCCTGGATCGCTTCGGCGCGCCCGTTCAGGTGAGCGTGGAGCTGCCGGGCAGGATCGTCCGGGCCGCGGTGCTGGAGGTGCAGGTGGGTCGCATCCGCCTCATTCTCCTGGACACCCGCGTCAAGCAGAACGACCCCAAGGATGTGGCCCTCACCGCCCGTCTCTACGGCGGCGACCAGCGCATGCGCATCGAACAGGAGCTGCTGCTGGGCGTGGGCGGCGCCCGGGCCCTGCGCGCTTTGGGCATCCATGCCAGCGTGTTCCACCTCAACGAGGGGCATTCCGCTTTCGCCCTGCTGGAACGGGCCCGCCACCGCATCCAGGCCGATGGCCTGGATCCCCATCAGGCCCTGCAGGAAGTCGCCGCAGCCACGGTGTTCACCACGCACACCCCCGTGGATGCGGGCCACGACCGCTTCCCTGCGGATCTGGCTTCGGAGCATCTGCGGCAGATGGCCGAAGCCCTGAAACTGCCCCTGGACGAAGTCATGGGCCTGGGCCGCGTGAATCCCCACGACCACGGTTCGCCCTTCATGCCCACCGTGCTGGCCCTCAAACTCTCACGCCGGGCCAATGGCGTGTCGGCCCTGCATGGCGTGGTCTCGCGCAAGATGTGGAACCACCTCTACCCCGGCCGCCGCGAGGAGGAGGTCCCCATCGGCCACGTCACCAACGGCGTGCACCTGCCCACCTGGCTGGCCACGGAAATGAACCACCTCTATGAATCGCACCTGGGTGTGCACTACCAGGAAGCCCTCACGCGGCCCGATACCTGGGCCAAAATCGTCAATGTCTCCTCAGCGGAAATCTGGGAGACCAAGCAGGTGCTGAAGGCCCGCACCATCCGCTTCATCCGCCAGCGCGCCGCCGCCACCCGGGCCCGCCTGGGCTTATCGGAAATCGAGCCGGCACCGCTGGATCCGGATGCCCTCACCATCGGTTTCGCTCGTCGCTTCGTGCCCTACAAGCGGCCCGACCTGCTCTTCTCCGACCTGGACCGACTCGACCGCCTGGTGAACAACCCCGAACGGCCCGTGAACCTGGTCTTCTCCGGCCGGGCCCACCCCGCCGACAACACCGGCAAGGGCCTCATCCAGAAAGTGGCGAGGATCCTCGAGGATCCCCGCTTCTGCCACCGCATCCTGTTCATCGAGAACTACAATATCCACGTGGGCCGCATGCTCTACCAGGGCATCGACGCCTGGCTGAACAACCCCCAGCGCCCCCTGGAAGCCTGTGGCACCAGCGGCATGAAGGTGGTGCTCAACGGCGGCCTGCACATTTCCGTGCGGGACGGCTGGTGGGCGGAAGCCTATGACGGCGAGAACGGCTTCGCCATCGGCACGGGCGAGATTCACGCCAACCAGGCCATCCAGGATGAGCGCGATGCCGAGGATCTCTTCCGCCTGCTGGAAGAGGATGTGACCACCCTCTACTACGAGAACCGGAATGCCGCCGGCGTGCCCCGCTGCTGGGTGGACCGCATGAAGAACTCCATCCGCACCCTGGGCTGGCGCTTCAACGCCGATCGCATGGTGCAGGACTACGTCCAGCATCTCTACCTGCCGGCGGCTGTCGGCAGCAGCTGCCAGATGCCCCCGCCTTGACCGACCGCCGGATGACTTCGGGCGCCGGTGGCGCGCCCGAAGTCATCCGGCGAGGAGGTTGTGCCATCTGACGGGCTGTTCAGAAATCACCGTATCTGCTTATCGGCGAGTCTCAGCCTGATGTATTAGGCCGAGACTCGCCGATAACCAGATCACAGCATTGCTGAGGTGAAGCCGATAAGCCCGTCAAGGAGCCTCGGCCATGGCTGCATCTGTGTTCGTACCGCCCAAGACGAAGCGCCTGGACTTTGAGCGCCGGGCCTTTCTGGACCTGCTCCGGATGTCGAACACCTTGGCCAAACCCGAAGAAATCGCCCGGCAGGTGCTGGTGCTTGCCAGCCACCTGTCCGGCTGCAAGGCCGTGGCCATTCGGCTGAAGGCCGGTCCCGGCTTCCGCTATGCCGGCAGCCTGGGCTTTCCCGAGCAGTTCGTGTCCCAGGAGGACGATCTTTGCGAGGTGGATGAGAAGGGCCACCTGGTGCGGGACGAGCACCGGCAGCCCGTCCTGGCCTGCCTGTGCGGGCAGGTGCTCAAGGGGCAGGTGGATCGCGGCCAACCCTTTTTCACGGATCGCGGCAGCTTCATCACCCCCTCCACCAGCGATCTGCTGGCCTCGCCCGAGGCCCAGTGTTTGGGGCACCTCCGCAACCGGTGCCACTCCGCCGGATATGAAACCGTCGGGCTCTTCCCCATCCGGCGCGACGACGTGACCTACGGCCTGCTCCAATGCAATGACCCCCGGCCCGGTCGGCTCAGGGCAGAAACCGTGGACCTGATGGAAAACCTGGCCGCCACCGCCGCGCACCTGTTCCAGCAGGCCATGACCTGAGGGGTTCGATACCGAACTCATGTCCACCCCGCCGGGTGTAGATGAGGAGGTATCCAAGTAAGGGGTGCTCCATGCCCATGTCCCCGCAGGACCTGATCGCGAACCTCGGTGAGCTTCCGCCCCTGCCGCAGGTGGCCACACGGGTCATCCGCATGTCGGCGGATACGGAATCCTCCACCGAAGATCTGCAGAGCGTCATCGGCCTGGATCAGGCGCTGTCGGCCCAGGTGTTGAGAGTGGCCAACTCCGCCATGTTCGGCCGGGTGCGGGAAGTGACGACCCTCACGCAGGCCATCATGACGCTGGGCTTTTCCACCACCCGGAGCGTGGTGCTCGCCTCCAGCGTGAAGAACCTCTTCAACCGGGGCCCCGTGGGCATCCAGGAGCGTACCCTCTGGGAACACGCCCTCGTGGTGGCCCTCACCGGCAGCGCCTTCAGCAAGGCTCTGCGCTTCTCAGCGACGGAAGAAGTGTTCCTGGCCGGTCTCATGCATGACATCGGGAAGAGCGTTCTCGCGTTGAAGTTCCCCGATGGTTACGGGAACCTGCTCCGCCAGATCCGGGATGAGGATGAAGACGGCCTGAGCCTGGAGCTTGATACCTTCGGCTTCGATCACGCCATGGTGGGCGAGGCCCTGCTCAGTTCCTGGAACCTGTCGGAAAGCCTCCAGACGGCGGTACGCTGGCACCACGATCCCCTCCAGGCGGTGCAAGAATTCCGCAAGCTGGTGGCCCTGGTGGCCCTGGGCAACCAGATGGCCCTGGATCTGCAGATCGGCCTGGGCAAACCCGACTCCCTGGCCGGCGCCACCTGGGAAGCCATGGACATCCTCAAACTGGATGACACCACCTTCCAGGCGCACCGAACCTCGGCCCTGGAGGCCCTGGCCCGGGACAAGGCCCTGCTTACCGAATTTTGATTCCCTCAAAGGAAAAGGACTTCCTGACTATCGGCCTGCTTCAGCCACCGTTTCGCGAAAAAATGGAACCGCGAATGCCGCGAATGGGCGCGAATAGCGTGGTTGCAGGCCGCCTGGGCCTTCGGCCCCCAGCCGCGCGTGGCGTGGCTGGCCAC
>JAYVRY010000142.1:0-24422 GCA_043775845.1 Acidobacteriota bacterium | reverse complement strand
CATGTCCTACATCGGCCTCTTCAGCTTCTACAACTACGACAACTGGGCCTACCAGCCTTCGTACGTGTCCTCCAACACGCCCTGGTTCTTCAACGGCGTGCGTGTCCAGCTCTTCCCCAGCGACAAGCTGAAGCTGGAGCTGTGGCTCACCAACGGATGGCAGTCCTACAACACTTTCAACAACACACCCGGCATCGGCATGTCGATGAACTGGCGGCCCAATGGCAACCTGAACATCATCTCTAACAACTACCTGCTGGGGGCCGATGCGCTGGGTAACCAGAAGCGCACCCGCCGCCACACCGACAACAGCATCCAGGTGAAGTACTACGATCAACCAGGCTCTTTCCTGGACAAGGCGGCCTTCACCTTCACCTTCGACCTGGGCGACGAGCAGGGCGGGGGTGTAAGCCGGAACAGCAACGATCCCGTCAACAACCCCAAGCAGAATTTCACGGGCTGGATGTTCTACAACCGCCTCTGGTTTTCAGGCGACCGCCACGCCCTCACCATCGGCGGCGGCGAGATCACCAACCCCGGTCGTTACCTGGTGCTGATGCCTCCCGTCAACGGCGCCACGGCCGCCTCGGGCACGCCCTACTTCACCGAGAATCCCGGCGACAAGTGGCATTCCTGGGACTACTCCATCACCTACGACTACATGCCCAGCCAGTTCATCACCATGCGCACCGAGTTCAATCGCCGTGGCGCCAACGTGCCCTACTTCTCCGGCCCCGGCGGCGTGACCCCTCCCGGCGGCAACCAGGGCGCGCCGGGTTCGACTGTGGATGGCTGGGCTCCTGACCTTCGCAAAACGGAGAGCCGGTTGACGTTTGCCATGCTGGTGAAGTTCTAGGTCCATTGCTGTCCGACGGAGCTGATCCACACTGTTCACTGCAGAGGCCCCTGGTTCCAGGGGCCTTGTTGCGTAGGCTCGGCCTTGGCTGAGATCCTTTGAAACAAGGACTCTGGTGCTGGAGACTGTCGGCCTGTAGTCTCGCGGGCAAGTGAGCACGGCGTGTATGAGGGCCCAGTCATCGAGAGCAGCATCAAACCTTAGGCCTGCCCCAAGATAGTGGATTGCACACCTTCTCAGAAGAGGCCCCGTTTAGAAAAAGGCTGTGAAGTGCGCGTTCTTGTTTCCAGGCCTACTTCGACGACAGCGCTTCGAGGGCCAGATTGAGCTTCAACACATTCACGCGGGCATCGCCCAGGACGCCCAGCTGGGGGCCCTCGGTGTGGGCGGCCACCAGATCGCGGACCTTGGCTTCATCCAGGCCCCGGGCCTTGGCCACGCGATGCACCTGGTAGGCGGCGGCGGCGGGGCTGATGTGGGGATCCAGGCCGCTGGCCGATGTCGTCACGAGATCCACGGGCACGGGGCCGGTGCTGTCGGGGTCGGCGGCGTGGAGGGCGGCGATGCGTTCCTCCACGGCCTTTCTTAAATCAGGATTGCTGGGGGCCAGGTTCGAACCGCCGCTGTTGGCGCCGTTGTAGGGCAGGGGTTTGCTGTTGGCGTCCACGGTGGCGGAAGGGCGGCTCCAGAAATCCCTGGGGGCCGTGAAGGACTGCCCGATGAGCTCGGAGCCGATCACCTTGCCATCCGCGTGGATGAGGCTGCCCGCCGCCTGCTTGGGGAAGATGACCTTGGAGAGGCCCGTGATGACCAGGGGATAGGCAAGGCCCGTGATGGCGCTGAGGGCGATGAAGGAAACGAGGGCGGGGCGGAGTTGCAGGTTCATGGGGGCTCCTACTTGGAACGCGGATCATTCGCGGATTCAAGAACATGAAAAGCGGAACGCAGAGGACGCAGAGAGCCGCGGAGGGCACAGGGGAAAGCACGGACTGCAGAACGGATCGAGGATTGAATCCCTGTTGATCTGTGTTTATCCGTGTTCATCTGTGGCTCCATGCTTTTGTTTGGTTCATGCGGCCAGGTGAAGCGCGACCAACAGCCAGTCGATGAGCTTGATGCCGATGAAGGGCACCACCAGGCCGCCTGCGCCGTAGATGAGCAGGTTCCGCTGCAGCAGCTGGGCGGCGCCCACGGGACGGTACTTCACGCCCCGCAGGGACAGGGGAATGAGGAAGACGATGATGAGCGCGTTGAAGATCACCGCCGAGAGGATGGCGCTTTCGGGGCTGTGTAGGCCCATGATGTTCAGCGCGCCCAGGGCAGGATATGTGGCCACGAAGGCCGCGGGCAGGATGGCGAAGTACTTGGCCAC
This sequence comes from Acidobacteriota bacterium, assembly GCA_043775845.1. Classification (GTDB taxonomy): domain Bacteria; phylum Acidobacteriota; class Holophagae; order Holophagales; family Holophagaceae; genus Geothrix. Next base: position 22,194 of record JAYVRY010000142.1, on the reverse strand, counting down.
GTCGTTGGCGATGCTGAAGGTGGTGAGAGAACCCCGGGTCATGAGCATCTGCTTGCCGATCTCCACGATCTCGATGAGCTTCGTTGGGTTGGAATCCAGATCCACCATGTTGCCGGCCTCCTTGGCCGCTTGCGTGCCGCTGTTCATGGCCACGGCCACGTCGGCCTGGGCCAGGGCGGGCGCGTCATTGGTGCCGTCGCCCGTCATGGCCACGAGGCGGCCACCGGCCTGGTATTCGCGGATGAGCTTGAGCTTGGCTTCGGGCGTGGCTTGCGCCAGGAAGTCATCCACGCCCGCTTCGGCGGCGATGGCGGCGGCGGTCAGGGGATTGTCGCCCGTGATCATCACGGTCTTGATGCCCATGCCGCGCAGCTCGGAGAAACGCTCCTTGATGCCGCCCTTCACGATGTCCTTCAACTGGATCACGCCCAATGCTCTCGCGCCTTCAGCTACCACCAGCGGCGTGCCACCGGCCATGGAGATCTGATCCACCGTGCGGCGCAGATCGTCGGGGAACTTGCCACCCTGGGACTGGACGTAGTCCTCGATGGCTGAGGCCGCGCCCTTGCGGATCTGGCGCTCGCCCTCCTTGCCGGCCAGGTTGACGCCGCTCATGCGGGTCTGGGCCGTGAAGGGCACGAAGTGGGCGTCGATGGCGTGCAGGTCTCGTTCGCGCAGCCCGTAGTTTTCTTTGGCCAGCACGACGATGCTGCGGCCCTCCGGGGTTTCATCCGAAAGCGAGGACAGCTGGGCCGCATCGGCCAGCTGCTTGATGTCCACGCCTTCGGCGGGGAGGAAGGCCACGGCCTGGCGGTTGCCCAGGGTGATGGTGCCGGTCTTGTCCAGCAGCAGCACGTCCACGTCGCCTGCGGCTTCCACGGCACGGCCCGAGGTGGCGATGACGTTGGCTTGGATCATGCGATCCATGCCCGCGATGCCGATGGCGCTGAGCAGGCCGCCGATGGTGGTGGGGATAAGGCAGACGAGGAGCGATACCAGCACTGTGAGGCTCACGGGATTCCCCTGGCCCGCGGCCTTCACGCTGAAGATGGAGAAGGGGAGCAGGGTGGCCACAGCCAGCAGGAAGATGATGGTGAGGCCTGCCAGCAGGATGTCCAGGGCGATTTCGTTGGGCGTCTTCTGGCGCTTGGCGCCTTCCACCATGGCGATCATGCGGTCGAGGAAACTTTCGCCGGGGTTCGATGAGATGCGGATCACCAGCCAGTCGGAGAGCACCAGGGTGCCGCCGGTGACAGCGGAACGGTCGCCGCCGCTTTCACGGATGACCGGGGCGCTTTCACCCGTGATGGCGCTTTCGTTGACAGACGCCACGCCTTCGACCACTTCGCCGTCGCCGGGGATGGTTTCACCGGCTGCCACCAGCACGAGATCGTGGATGCGCAGATCGGGCGCATCGACGGTGTCAAAGGCTCCCTGGCGGTCGGTCCCCTTGAGGCGCTTGGCTTTCACATCGCGCTTGGATTTGCGCAGGGAATCCGCCTGGGCCTTGCCGCGGCCCTCGGCCATGGCTTCGGCGAAATTGGCGAAGAGGAGGGTGAACCAAAGCCAGAGGGAGATGGCCAGGATGAAGCCGGGCCGGCCTCCGCCCCCATGGCCAGCGAGGGCCTGCACCCACAGCCCCGTGGTGAAGGCGCTGCAGATCCACACGGTGAACATCACCGGATTCCGCAGCTGGTGCAGGGGGTTCAACTTCCTGAAGGAATCGAGGACCGCGCGGCGCACGATGCTGGGTTCAAAGAGGGGGTGGGCTTGACGATGGATCCCAACGCGCGCCTGCGCGTGTTGGGGAATGTCCTGCCGTGAATGGGAAACCATGAATGGCCTCGCTAAGAGAGCGCGTTGATTAGCGGGTAAGAGAGATTCCAACGAGGAGCAGCAGGACGGGCACCGTCATGACCAGCAGGAGCCTGATCCAGGGTTGGCTGGGTTCCTGCTGGTCCCGGGAAAGATGGGAATCGGTGGCGTGGGTTATGGGCGTGGACATGGTCAACCTCAACGCAAAGCCAACTGCTCGGCGATGGGGCCGAGCGCCAGGGCGGGCAGGTAGGTGAGGGCGCCCACCAGTAGAACCACGCCTACCAGCACAGCAATGAAGAGCGGTGTGTGCGTGGGCAGGGTGCCGAGGCCTTCGGGCGTGACTTTCTTGCGGCCCAGGGAACCCGCGATGGCCAGCACCGGGAAGATGAGGCCGAAGCGGCCCACTAGCATGGCGATGGCGAGACCGTAGTTGTAGAAGGGGATGTTGCCGTTGAGGCCGCCGAAGGCGCTGCCGTTGTTTTGCGCGCAGCTGCTGAAGGCATAGAGAATCTGGGTGAAGCCGTGGGGGCCCGGATTCGAAATGGAGGCCGTGGCTGCTGTCGAAAGCACCGCGGCAGCGGTGCCGATGAGGATGGCCGCCGAAGGGAGGAGGATGGCGATGGAGGCCATCTTCATTTCAAAGGCTTCGATCTTCTTGCCCAGGTATTCCGGGGTGCGTCCCACCATGAGGCCGCCGATGAAGACGCCCACCAGGGCGAAGAGCAGCATGCCGTAAAGGCCCGAACCCACGCCGCCGAAGACCACTTCGCCCAGCTCGATCAGCCAGAGGGGCACGAGGCCGCCCAGGGGGGTGAAGGAGTCGTGCCATCCGTTGACGGCGCCGCAGGAGGCGGAGGTGGTGATGGTGGCGAAGAGGCTGGTGTTTGCGGTGCCGAAGCGGATTTCCTTGCCTTCCATGTTGCCGCCGCCTTGTTGGAGGGTGGCGATTTGATCCACGGGGAGGTTCTTCAGGCCGGCATTGCCTTTGGCTTCGGCCCAGGTGGTGACAGACAGAGCCATCACGAAGATGACTGTCATGGCCGCCAGCACGGCCCAGCCCTGGCGGCGGTCCTTCACCATTTTCCCGAAGGTGAGGCAGAGGGCTGCGGGGATGGCGAAGATGGCCAGCATGTGGATGAGGTTGCTGATGGCGTTGGGGCTTTCGAAGGGGTGGGCGGAGTTGGCGTTGAAGAAGCCGCCGCCATTGGTGCCCAGCATCTTGATGGCCACCTGGGAGGCCACGGGGCCCATGGCGATGATCTGGCCGGAAGCGGTGTGCACATAGGCCGAGAGGTTCTGGATGGCGCCTTGGGATACCAGCAGCAGGGCGATGACGGCGCTGAGGGGCAGGAGCACGTAGAGGGTGCTGCGGATCAGATCGGCCCAGGCGTTGCCGAGGCCCTCCGAGGTGCGGCGCACGAGGCCACGAATAAGGGCCACCAGCACGGCCATGGCCGTGGCGGCAGAGAGGAAGTTCTGCACCGTGAGCCCCAGCATCTGGGTGAGGTAGCTCAGGGTGCTTTCGCCGCCGTAGTTCTGCCAATTGGTGTTGGTGATGAAGCTGACGGCGGTGTTGAAGGAGAGGTCCGTGGGCAGCTTGCCCATGGCCTCGGGATTCAGGGGCAGGGCGCCCTGGGCCTTCTGCAGCGCGAAAACTGCCAGGAAGCCCAGGAAGTTGAAGAAGGCGATGGCCCAGGCATAGGTCTTCCACCCCATGTCCTCGTCACCGGAGATACCCATGAGGCGGTAGATGCCGCGCTCCAGGGGGCCGAGCACGGGATGGAGGAAGGTGCGTTCCCCTTCCATCACCTTGGCGATGAAGGGACCGAGGGGCACCGCGATGGCGAGGAGCAGGATGAGGAACAGGAGGTTCTGGATCCAGGCATGGTTCATGCCGCACCTCCGTCTGACGCGCGCAATGCGCGCTCCCACTCGCATCGCTCGCGGAGTCGGAGCCTCCCTGTGCGCCACCCCTTCGGGGCTTCGCGTTGCAAAGTGGGCCTTCGCTCCTGCTCCGGCCTCATTGAAACTTCTCCGGCTTCAGGAGGGCGAAGGTGAGGTAGCCCAGCAGCCCCAGGGCCAGCAGAGATGCGATGAGGAGAGTGGGGTTCATCAAAAGACTCCTAAGTTCGAGGTGAATTGGGCAAGCAACCAGAAGATGAGAGGCGTGAGCATCAGTGCCCGCAGCCAGCGCGCAGTGGACCGGCCGGATGGGCCTTCGGCGCGGGCCTCGCGCGTGGTGTGGAATCCAAACCAGGCGACCAGGGTGGCTAGGGGGAAGAACCATGGCATGGCAAGATGCACAACGACTCCTGTGGTGAATCCAAACCTCCGGGCCTGGATGGAGGTGACGCACCGTTCCGTCAGCCTCAGACCAGCCCACGACAGGATGGTTCTCAGGGCCGTTAAGGCGGTGTTAGGACTAGAGGCAGGGGCGTTAGGATTTCGTTTGGGGGGGGCCTTCCGGGCCACCGGACCTGGGGTTTCAAAGCAGTCCTAACACCTTCTTAACACCTGATGTGCCCATGCTGTCGGATGGATGGACCTGGAGAAGCACAAACACAGGGTCGATCTTGCATCGCTGCATCTGAGCTCGATTGAATGGCCCGCTGACCCAGGATTTTCCGTATGCCCAATTACCGATCACTTCTTCTGGGGCGGCGGCTTTCCACCGAGGAGAGCCACGAAACCAAGATCAGCAACCCCATCGCGCTGGCGGTGTTCAGCTCGGACGCACTCTCCTCCGTGGCCTACGGCACGCAGGAAATCATGGCGCCCCTCACGGCGGCCATTGCCGTCTTTGGCGCCGGTGTGCTGGGCTGGTCCTGGTGGGTGGCCCTGGGCATCGTGGGCCTGCTGCTGGTGCTCAACGTGAGCTATCGGCAAACCATCCACGCCTATCCCAGTGGCGGCGGCGCCTACCTGGTGGCCAAGGACAACCTGGGGGAAGTGGCAGCGCAGACAGCGGGCGCCTCGCTGTTGATCGACTACATCCTCACCGTGGCGGTGTCCGTATCGGCTGGTGTCTCGGCCATCGTGTCGGCCTTTCCGGGGCTGGAGGCCCACCGCGTTTTCCTGGCCGAAGGCATCATCGCCTTCATCGCGCTGATGAACCTGCGGGGCGTGAAGGAAAGCGGCTTGATCTTTTCGCTGCCGACCTACGGTTTCGTCATCTGCATCGTGGGGCTGCTGCTCAAGGGCTTCTGGACCGTGGCCACGGGGCAGGCGATCGTCACGCACGCTGCGGCGGTCCACATGGAAGGCACCTCCAAGCTGGCCGCGCTCTGGCTGCTGGCCCGGGCCTACAGCGCGGGCTGCACGGCCCTGACCGGCGTCGAGGCCATCAGCAACGGCGTCACGGCCTTCAAGGATCCGGTGTCAACCAACGCATCGAAGACCATGACCTGGATGGTGGTGATCCTCGGCTCGATGTTCCTGGGCATCACGTACCTGACCAACCACTACGGCCTGACCTACCACCCGGATTCGCCGGAGACCCTGCTCTCCCAGCTGACGCGGCTGATCCTGGGGGGAGCGGAACACGGCATTTCCAAACTGATCTACCTGGTCACCACCGGTTTCACCATGGCCATCCTGGCCTTGGCTGCCAATACGGCCTATGCGGATTTCCCCCGTCTGGCGGCACTCCACGCGCGGGACGGTTTCCTGCCTCGCCAGTTCACGAGCCAGGGCGACCGTCTGGTCTTTTCGAATGGCATCTTCATCCTGTCCGTGGCGGCAGGTTTCCTGGTCCTGCTCTTCGGGGCGAAGGAAGATCATCTTTTGCCGCTTTATGCGGTGGGCGTGTTCCTGGGTTTCACCATCAGTCAGACCGGCATGGTGCTGCGCTGGTTCCGCCTCAAGGGCAAGGCCTGGCAGGTGAAGGCGCTGATCAATGGCGTGGGCGCCGTCACCACGCTCATCGTCATGCTGGTGATCGCCGTGACGCGCTTCACCCACGGAGCCTGGATCGTCATCGTCCTGGTGCCGATGATGGTCATGACCTTCTTCAACATCCACCGGCACTACATCCGCACCAAGTCCATCCTGGCCGCGAGCCGCGTCGATTTCATCGGCCCGCGCCGGAATCGGGTGGTGGTGCTGGTCTCCGGAATCCATGCGGGCGTGGTGCAGGCCTTGAACTACGCGAAGGTCATCGCGGATCACGGCGAGGTCGAAGCCCTCACGGTGGACTTCCCGGATGAAAATGGCAGGGATAGCGCCGCGCTCGAAAAGCTGCGCTCCGACTGGCCCCGCTACAGTGAGGGCATTCCGCTCCGGGCCATCCGCAGCCCCTACCGCAAGGTGGTCGAACCCATCGTCCAGGAGCTGGAGCGCATGCGGAGGATGGAGCCGGAGTACACCATCACCGTCATCCTGCCCGAATTCATCACCGGCCATTGGTGGGCGAACCTGCTGCACAACCAGACGGCCATGCGCATCAAGGGCACCCTGCTGCTCATGCCCAAGATCATCGTGATCTCGATCCCCTACCACGTGGAGCCACTGGTGGAGTAGGGGTTTTCCCGGCTAGGGCTTGATGGCTTTTCCAGGCGACGCCTGCAGCAGCACCTCCCGCACCATGAGATCCGCATCCGCCTCGCTGAGCTGATCCTTCCATGCGGGCATGCTGACCCCAAAGAAGACCCCCTTGCGGATGGTTCGCGTCATGGCCCGAAGCTCCCGTTCCGTGGCAGGGCCGCCCCGCTTCCGGAATTCTTCTGCGGTCTTCGTGAAATTCACACCCCCGAGTTTCTTGCCGTCAGCCCCGTGTGCCGATCCATCCTCGCCATGGCAACGCAGGCAGTTCCGCTGGTAGAAGGCTTTCAATTCCTGGATGGACTTGGTCGTGGGAGCAGGCGCCTGGGCCGGCATGGGCAGAGGCATGGCCAGGGCGAGGAGGCCGATCAGGATGCTGCGGCCAGGATGATTCACCGGGTAAATGCGACGCATGGTGTTTCCTTTCGATGGAACGCGAATCCAGATCAGGTCCGGGCCCGGGCTTCCTTGAGGGCCAGAGCCATGCGCGCGCAGGCCTCGTTCTGCTCGTCCAGGTCGTGGGAAGCGAATCCCAGGCAGATGTGGGGAATGGTTTGGTGGTGCAGGTCGTAAAGGTGGCCGGGATAGAACTGCACGCCGTGGGCGTGGCACCGCTCGATCCAGGCCTCCAGCGGCACATCGTCGGCGACGCGGAGCCAGAGGGAAAGGCCCTCGCGCGGGTTCCTTACCGAGATGGCCGGATGCAGGTGCAACAGCAGCCGGTCGACCATGGTCTCCCGCCGGTCATCGACGAGCTTGCGCATGCGCCGCAGGTGCCGGACGATTTCGCCATCGCGCAGCGTCTCTTCGATGGTGGCCTCCTGGACCAGGTTGCCGGGCCAGTCCACCAGTTGCCGCTGCTGGGCCAGGGCCTTGATGAGGCTGGCGTCGCCCGCCAGAAAACCCACCTGCAGGCCGGGTGCGAGAATTTGTTCGAAGCTGCTGAAATACAGCACGCGGCCGTGGAGATCCTCGCTGGCCAACGGTAGACCCGGGTTCTTCTCCCGGTGGAAACCCAGGCTGGGATCCCCTTCCAGGATGCGGAAGCCGTGGCTCCGGGACAGCTCCAGGAGGCGCTTGCGCCGCGCGGGTTCCAGGGTCGCCTGGGTGGGATGCTGCGGACTGGCCGTGAGGTAGAGCAGGCGGATGGGTTCCTGGATGAGCAGGGCTTCGAAGGCTTCCACATCCAGGCCATGGGCATCCACGGGCACGGGGAACAGGCGGGCGCCCGCGGCGCGGAAGGCTTCGGCCACGCGGAACTGGCCGGGGTTCTCCAGGGCCACGGCGTCTCCTGGCGCGAAGAGCACCCGCGACACCAGGTTCAGGGTGCTCATCATGCCGCGGGTGAGCAAGAGGTTGCCGGCCTCTACGGAAAGGCCCCGCATGTCCCGCAGCATCTTGCACAGGGAGTTGCGCAGGTCGAGCAATCCCCGGGGATCCCAGCCCGGTTGCAGCAGCCGCTCCGGGTGCAGCTTCAACACCCGGCCATAGGCCCGGTGGATGGCTTCTGTGGGCGCCTGCCGCAAGTCGGTGGCATCCGGAATCAGCTGGAAGGATTCCAGCGCCGGGGCGCCCGGTTGAAAGAAGGGATCGCTGCGGGGCGTGGCCCGCTTCCAGGAAGCCGAATCCTGAGCGGTGATGCCTGCTGGGGCATCCATGACGATGGGGAGTTTCTGGGCCACGAAGGTGCCCCGGTCCGGGGCCACTTCGATCCAGCCTTCCGCTTCCAGTTCCTTGTAGGCCGCCAGTGTTGTGTTGCGGTTGACACCCAGCAGTTCCGCCAAGCCCCGGGTGCCGGGGAGGGCATCGCCGGACTTGAAGCGTCCGCCGCGGATGCCCTCCTCGATGGCCTTCACCAGCTGGAGGTAAAGCGGCACCCGGCTCTGCCGGTCCAGTGCGATCGCAAGATCCCAGCCGCTCAATGGGTCACTCCAGGTTTTGGATCAGCATCCGGTTGTGGATGGATCCCGTCAAGCCGGGCTGTATCAATAGCCTCCCCCACCCGTGCCCCCACCGGTGCCGGTCGAGAAGGCGCCATAGCTGATGGCCGCGAAGAGGCCGTGGGTTGCTTCATTCGCGGCATACATCCTCCGGCTCGCTGGTGCGAGCACAGTCCGGGTTCAGAGACACCGGCACAAATCCGATTCCTCCAGCTTCGGGTTCGCGGGGGGCTTCACCAGATCCGGTTCGAAAAGGGCAGACCCTCCGGTGGGCTGCGGCCGGTTTCGCATGGGCCCGCACTGGGGCTACCATCCACACATCCCCACCCTTGCGGATGCCCATGTCCTTCCGTTGCTGGATGCTTTCCCTCGCCGCTGTGATGGCCTCCGGTCAGGCGACCGAACCCTTCCAGCCGGAGCGCATCGAGCCCTGGAAACCCGCCTGGGAGCTGACCCTGCGCAGCGATCAGCTGGCTGATCCGGGAGATCCCTCCGACCGGTTCCACCGGCTCGGGCTGCAAGTGCGCCTGCGCTGGACCTGGGAGAGCGAGGCCCTGAAGCTGGTGGGCGGAACAAGGTCGGCCCTGGGTTCCGACGGCAACCAGTTCAATGCCCTCCGCTGGGATCAGCAGCCATCGAATGGCAGCCAGGTGGATGAGGCCCGTGCCGAACTATCGTGGGTTCGGGAGAAGGCTTTCGGCACCCTGAACCTGGGCTTTCAGGAAAACGGACTGGTGTCCTCCCAGGCCATCTGGGATAGGGATCTGCGCCTGCTGGGCCTGGGCGGCAGGCTGGGTTTCCGGAGCCCGGGCGGACTGGTTCAGGAGGCGGGGATCCGCGTCGTGGCCGGCCGTGTGCGCGATGTGCTCGCGGGGAAGATCGACGTGGCCGCCGGGCAGGTGATCCTGAAGCTGGATACGGGGCCCCTGTCCTGGCTGGCGCACGCGGGCCGCTGGCAGTTGTCCTGGGCGCCGGGAGATGAGCGGCTGCGTCGCCTGCCCGGTGCCGACCCGGCGAAGCGGCAGGAGATCCGGCTCGATGCCTGCGGGGCCTCCGGAACCTGGCATGCCATCGTTCCCCTCGAAGCCCGCTGGTTCTGGTCGAAAAACCGGGCCAGCGGGAAAACCAGCGAAGAGGCGCAGGGCACGGTGGGAGGCCGGGAGCGGGTCTACTGGCCCCAGCTGTCCTTCACCTGGCAGCGGCTTTCCTCCACGGGCACGCTCTACCCCGTCAATGGCGATGAATGGTGGTTCTACCGCCGAACCCGGGGCCCCCGCTTCGACCTCTCCGTGCCCCTGCCAGGCCGCTGGATCGCCAGCGCGGTCTTCCTCCGGCAACGGGCCGAAGGGGAGTACTACCAAGTGACCCGGCGGATGATCGTTCTCATGAAGCGGTTTTGATGCGTCAGTAGTTCCGGTCATCCACTGATGGACTGTAATCCCGGCCGAACTTGTTCTTGTGGGGCTCGAGGGAGGGCAGGGACACGTCCAGGTCCCACTGGCCGAGGGTGACACCTTCGCCCACCTTCAGGGTCCAGGTGCGGTCGCCGCATTCGGGATGCCACAGCCGCAGCCGGTACGTGCCTGCGGGCACGTGTTCGAAGCGGAGGCCCGATTGGCCGTCCAGAAGCTGGGCGAAGGGCGTGGCCACCACCCAGAGAAAGGCGTTCATTTGGTGGTGGACGTTGCAGTAGAGCTTCACGAGGCCCGGATTGGCCACCCGTACCTTGGGGCTGTCGCCGGGCTTGTAGTGCCCCGTGTCGAAGCGGTTGCCTTGGGTCACGCTGAACACGTTGTGGAGAATCTGGTCCAGGTTGGGAAAGGACACTTCGGTGCCGGGCGTGGCGATGGAGACGCGGGGCGTGAACTGCTTGCCCAGGGTGCGGATGGCCAGCGGTTTGGAAGGCGCCGGAAGGGGCAGAGAAAGGTCGATGGGTTCCAGCAGGGCCACACAGTCCGCCAGCGAGGCGCGCGCCTGGCCGCTGCGTTCGCGAAGCCGCACAGGGCCTTCCACGCCGCCGGCCGAAAGCGGGAGGGTGAGGGGCAGGAGCGGCAAGGCCCATGCGAAGACTCGAATCATGCGTGGCATCCAGAGTAGATTCGTGGCAAGTATACCGATGCACCCCAGGATGCCCATGCAGCCACCCACGAGTTGGTACCAGACGCTGGCGTGGAGCTTCTTCACGCGCCAGGCGGCTGCCACCCTCGCCCTGCTGTCCATCATTTTGTGGGTGGCCTACAGCGAAGCGGAGCGCGGAGCGAGGAACACGGCCAACGCCAGCCTCACGGCGGGCAGCTACGTGCTGGAGCGGGCCTTCGAGCAGCAGGGCCGGTCGCTGGATGCAGGGCTGGAAGTCTTCACGCAGTACTCGGGCAACGTGGCCCTGGTGGAGCGTTCGCTGGAACTGGGCGCGCCCACCAGCCTCAATGACACCCTCGTGGAGAACCTGCCCCGGCTCAATGCCGAGATCGCCCTGGTGGTGCGTGCCGACGGCTCGGTGCTGGCCAGCACGGCCAAGGATCCCCGCCCCGCCTTGCCGGATGTGGGGATCCTGCAGATGGCTTTGTCCCCGGAGGAAGCCGAAGCCGATGGCCACCCAGGCCCCTATTACCGAGGCTTCCTCAAGGTGGACTGGGGCAATCGTCCGGGGATCTACCATGGCGTGGCCCGGCCCCTGCGTTCCCCTGGAGGCCGAACCCTGGGTGCCATGCTGGTGGGCGTCCGCGTGGATGACCGGGCCGCCACAGACCTCCGTCTCCTGGCCATAGCAGGGCCCCAGAAGGGTGATCCCGCCGCGCACCTGGCCCTGCTCAGCCAGTTCCGGGCCCAAGGCGCCACGCTGCCGGAGGCGGATTCCCTGAACCGCCTGCTGGCTCGGGAGCCGGCCTTCCTGGCGGTCCGGTCCCAGATCCTGGATGGTCAGCGCTCCAGTGTGCTGCCCATCCAGCTGGAAGGTCGGAGCTACCTCAGCATGATTTCGCCGCTGCGGGGCGTGAACGCCCTGGATCTGGAGATGGCCAGCCTGCTGATGATGCCCGTGGAGCCCCTGCTGGCGCCCTTTCGCAACCTGCAGAAGGCCATTCTGGCCGTGGGGTTGGTGGGCGTTTTCATTGCGCTGGGCCTGAGTCTCCGGTCCGCGCGAAAGGTCACGGCCCCGCTCAAGGCCCTGGCCGCCGCAGCCCAGGCCCTGGCCCAGGGGGAAGCGCCCGAGGCCCTCGCCATCGAGACCACGTCTGATGAAGTGGGCCTGCTGACCCGGACCTTCAAGTCCATGCTGGCGGAATTGCGGGCCAAGGATGAGCTGCTGGCGCTGTTGGCCTCGGCCCAAAAGGAAAAGCACGACGCTGAACCAATGACGATGGAGCGCGGTCACCCGGTTCCCGTGGGGGAAAAGGGCGCCGAGTCGGAGCAGGGCGAGACCACGCGGCGCCTGCGGCTGCTGGCCCCCACGGGAGTGGGTGGCGTGCTGCCCGCCTCCCTTCGCAACGGCGAGGTCTTCGCGAACCGCTACCGGGTGGAAGGTCTGCTGGGCCGGGGCGGCATGGGCGTGGTGCTCAAGGTGCGGGACCTCCAGCTGGATGAGGACGTGGCCCTGAAGGTGGTGCGGGCCGAGATCGCCGCGAACCCCGCCTACCTGGACATGCTCAAGCAGGAGATCCGCCTGGCTCGCAAGATCACGCACCGTTTCGTGCTGCGCACCCATGACTTCGGCGAAGCCGAAGGCGTTCCCTTCGTGACCATGGAATTCCTCAAGGGCGTCACTCTGCGCAGCCTCATGGATGGCCGGGGACGGTTACCCCTGCAGCTGGTGCTACGCATCGCACGGCAGGTGGCCGAGGGCCTGGAGGCGGCCCATGCGGTGGGTGTGGTCCACCGGGACATCAAGCCCGCCAACGTGCTTTTCGATGTGCGTGGCGACGCCAAGATCATGGACTTTGGATTGGCCGCGCCCGTGGCCGCCGTGCTGGCGGGGGAGGCCGGGACGCTCATCGGCTCGCCCCGCTACATGGCGCCGGAACAGATCCTGGGAGATCCGGTCGATGCCCGGACCGATCTCTACGCGCTGGGGATCATGCTCTACGAACTCTGCTCGGGGATGGCGCCCTATGACAGTCCGCGCATCAACGATCTGCTGGTGATGCACCTGGAAGCACCGGTGCCATCCCTGGTCAAAGCGCTGCCAGACGTGCCCGCGGATCTGGCGGCCCTGGTGTTCCGCCTCATGCAAAAGCGGCAGGACCAGCGTCCCCAATCCGCCGTGGAAGTGACCGAGATCCTGAAGCTGCTGGCTTCCCAGGGGGGGACTTCCCGGATCTGAACCTCCCTCCGGAGGGGTGGGTATTCCAGAATCGGATCTGGTGACCGGCGGGGCCCGGATGGATGGTGGGTGATCCCTGATCCCAGCGGAACAAGGGGACATCACTTTTTCCGGGAGCATCCATGACCCAGCCAGCCTTGCCCGAATCCCACAGCGAAGATCGGCGGACCCTTGTGCTCTGTGGCTTGGCCGCAGGCCTCGCCTTGGCCTGCGGCGGGGGCGGTGGGGCAGCTTCCAGCCCAGCCCCAGCCCCTCCACCCGCAGGCCCCCTGACCACCACGGACACCAAGGCGGCCCTGCTGGCGACGCCCAACGGCACCACCCGGGACTACCGCAACCTGGGGAACTTCTTCCTCATCAAGGATGCCACCGGCATCTACGCCATAACGACGGTGTGCACCCACATGGGCTGCACCGTAGGCCTGCCCTCGGGAAACCGCATCACCTGCCCCTGCCACAGCAGTCAGTACGACCTGAGTGGCGGCAATCTGGTGGGCCCGGCCACGGCGCCCCTCGTGCATTTCGCTGTGAGCGAGCCCACGCCGGGCGCGGCCCTGACTGTGGACACGTCACAGACCGTGGCCGCCTCTGTCCGGTTGGCCTAAGACGGAGGCTGATGGAATCTCAGAGTTGGTCGTGGGATGCCTGCGAGTCTTCGGCCATGAGATAGAAGAACTCCCGGTCGGCCTTGAGCATGTGCTGTGCCACGACGTCGCGGGCCAGGAACTGGAAGAGGCTGCCGATGGAGGCGGAGCCGTCCTGGAAGGCCCGCGTCAGTTCCACGGTCCGGGCGGTGAGCACGGCATGCTGTCGGGCGTGCTCCTTGAGGCCTGGGTAGGCCTTGGCCCTGAGGATGGTTTCTTCATCATGGAAGTGCAGGACCACCTCGGACAGCAGGTGCGAGATGGCGGTGTTGATTTCATCGACGGGGTGGCCCGAGAAGAGGCCATCCAGCAGGTCGTTGACCCGTCGGAAGAGCTGCTCGTGCTGGGTGTCGATGGTGGCGTTTCCGCACTGGTAGACCGGGTTCCACACCAGCTTCAGGAAGGCGCTTTCCACGTGTTCGGCGGTGGGCAGGGTCTTCCGTCGGTCTTCATCCATCACGACGCGGTTGCGGCCTTCGTGCTTGGCCAGGTACATGGCCTTGTCGGTCCGCTCCATCCAGGTCGCGAAGGTCGCTGAAGGCAGGTGTTCTGCCAGGCCAAGGCTGGCGGTGACCGGGTCGATGCCCTCAAACGGGTAGGCGGCGATGCCTTCCCGGATGCGTTCCGCCAGGGTGGCCGCACTGGTGAGCCCGGTGTTGGGCATGAGGACGATGAACTCCTCCCCGCCCCAGCGGGTGAGGGAATCCGAGACGCGGATAGCGGCGCGGATGCAATCGGCCACACCGCGCAGGACGCGATCGCCCTCGGCGTGACCGAAGGTGTCGTTGACCCGCTTGAAGTGGTCGATATCCAGCAGCAACATGGTCAATGGGTGGCCGTAACGGTCGGCGCGGTGGATCTCGCCCACGACCACTTCCTCGAAGTGGCGCCGGTTCCAGGCCAGGGTCAGCGGGTCGGTGCTGGCGAGCTGTTCCAGGGATTGGAGTTCCTGGCGGAGCCGCTGTTCGGTCCGCCGGCGTTCGGTGATGTCACGACTGATGCCGAGGACCGAGACCAGCTGGCCTTCTGCATTGGGATGCAGGGTGGTCACCGCCTCTGTCGGCACCAGGCGGCCGTCGCGATGAGGCTGGTCCAGCTCCATGACCTGCGGGGCGATGGGATGTCCGGCCTTCCATTCCGCCAGGGACTTCACCAGGCCTGAGCGGAGGAGGGCGGCGGATTCGGGCGTCAACGCTGCGCTGACCGGTTGGGCGAGGACTTCCTCCGGCGTGTAGCCGCGCAGCTGGAACGCCGAAGGGCTCATGTAGGTGAAGCGCTCGTTGGGAATGTCCATGGTCCAGATGACATCGGCCGCGTGCTCGGCGATGAAGCGGAACCGCTGTTCGTTCACCTGAATGGTGGCCCCCAACTCGGCTTGCATCTTGAGCGAGCGCCGCAGACGGCGGTTCAGGCGCAGGAAGAGCAGGGCCAGGGCGCCCATCACCATGGCCAGGGGCAGGACCAGGGTCAGCGCCAGCTTAAGACGCTGCTGGATCTTGCGTTCGGCCTCGTCCGAGTCGTAGAGAAACCCCGCCAGGGAGAAGGTCGGGGGAAGGAGGCCGATGTCCCGATAGGTCTCGGCGATGTGCTGCCAGCGACCTGCGTGCATGTAGCCGATATCCACCAGTTCGGGCCGGATGAGCTGCACCATTTGGCGGGCCTCGAAGCGGAGGTGATCCAGGCCGTGACGCTCGCCATACCGCGTGTGGATCCGCTGGATCAATTCCTCCTGGTGGGCCATGGCGTACTGCCACCCCTTCAGGCTGGCTTCGCGGAAGGCCGCCACCCGGGCGGGGTGGGCCTTCAGCTCCCCTTCGGTGGTGAAGAGGTTGTCGCCGTAGAAGTCGATGCCCGCGCTGCGGGGCGTGAAGGCCATGAAGTGCAGACCGGCCTTCTCCAGGAAGAAGGGCTCATCTGAGCTGTAGGCGCTGAGAGCCTCGACCTTGCGGCCCACCAGGTCGTGGACCGAGTCGATGCCCACATCCCCGCGGCTGATGAGAAGAAGGGGCGAGTGCTGGAAGATCACCGCCAAAGCCACCACGGGCAACCCCCGCTGGCGGGCCAGCAGCAGGCCGCTGTTGCCCACGCCGTAGTGGGCCCGCCCTTCCGTGACTTCCTTGATGGGATCCTTCGCTTCGTCCGCCTCCACCAGTTCCACCTCGAGACCGGCCTCCCGGTAGTAGCCCTTTTCCTGGGCGGCGTAGTACCCCGCGAATTGGAACTGGTGCTGCCACTTCAACTGCAAGGTGATCCGCTCGGGACGCCCCTGGGCCTGGAGGGCAGCGGCAAGACCCAGGGACGCCAGAACCAGCCGCAGTGCTCGGGCTGCGAGGAGCGGACCTTGCGCCCTCATCCGCCCTTGGAAGCTCTGGTTCGATGCCTGGAGGGCCATGGGGTTCATGGGGTGCATTCAGGAAGATAGGGGTTAAGCCAGAGTCACAGGTCAGGATCAGGCTTTATCGGCCCGCTCCCTGAATGGGCGAAATATTGGCGCAGGTGGCTGGCCCTGAAGACCTGGCCGGGAGCCAATCCCCCCGCAGGACTGTGGAACTGCGGCTTTCCTTGTAGAATCTAGGGTTCTGCCGGAGTCCGCCATGCCCTTCCAGCCCCTGACCCAGGAACCCGAGATCCAGCGCCGCTGGCTCGAGTCCGGCGCCTTCCGCGCCAAGCGGGCCAGTGAGCTGCTGCCCGACTCGAAGACGTTCTACATGCTGGTGATGCTGCCCTACCCCAGTGGTCGCATCCACATGGGCCATGTGCGCAACTACACGCTGGGCGATGTGACGGCCCGCTTCCGCCGCATGCGCGGCTACGAAGTGATGCATCCCCTGGGCTGGGACAGCTTCGGCCTCCCGGCGGAAAACGCCGCCATCAAGCACGGCATCCACCCCGCCATCTGGACCCGAGCCAACATCGAGGAGATGAAGGGCCAGATCCAGAAGATGGGCATCAGCTACGACTGGGACCGCGAGATCGCCAGCTTCCAGGACGACTACTACCGTTGGAACCAGTGGCTCTTCCTTCAGATGTGGCAGGCGGGCGATGTGTTCCGCGCCAACCGCACCGTGAACTGGTGCGAGGAACTGGGCACCGTGCTGGCCAACGAGCAAGTGGTGGACGGCAAGGACGAGCGCACGGGATTTCCGGTGGTGCAGAAGCCCCTGGAGCAGTACTTCTTCAAGACGACGAATTACGCCGACGAACTGCTGAAGTGCCTCGATGGCCTGGACTGGCCCGAGAACGTGAAGACCATGCAAAGGAATTGGATCGGTCGCTCGGAAGGGGCTCGCCTCGCATTTGATCTGGAAATCGGCGGCCAGGTGGAGGTCTTCACCACGCGTCTCGACACGCTGTTTGGCGTGACTTTCATGGCCCTCAGCACCGAGCACCCCGTCATCGAAAAGGCCGCTGAAACAGATGCCACGCTGAAGGCCTTCTGTGATGCCGTGGCTTCCGTGAGCCGCGAAGAGCGCATGACCAGCGATGTGAAGCTGGGGCATCGTACCGCGCTGTCGGTGATCCATCCCTTCACGGGCGAGCAGGTGCCCGTGTTCGCCGCCAACTACGTGCTCATGGACTACGGCACCGGCGCCGTCATGGGCGTGCCCGCCCACGATGAGCGGGACCACGAGTTCGCCAAGAAATACGGCCTGCCCATCCCCCAGGTGATCGTCTCCGAAAGCGAATGGGACCTGGGCACCCTCATCAACAGCGGCGAGTTCACGGGTCTGAAGAGCGAAGATGCCGTCACGGCCATGATCGCCAGGCTGGGCTCCCGCGCCGAAAAGACCACCACGTACAAGCTCAAGGACTGGGGCCTCAGCCGCCAGCGCTACTGGGGCACGCCCATTCCCACCGTGCACTGCGATGCCTGCGGCGTCGTGCCCGAGAAGGCCGAAAATCTGCCCGTGCGCCTGCCGGAAGACGTGGCCTTCACGGGCGTGGGACCTTCGCCCCTCACCACGTCACGCGCCTTCCTCGACTGCGCCTGCCCGGCCTGCGGCCAGCCCGCGCGCCGCGAGACGGACACCATGGACACCTTCGTGGACAGCAGCTGGTACTGGCTGCGCTACCTGGATCCCAAGAACACCGAACTGCCCTTCGCCAAGGCCGAAAGCGATGCCTGGATGCCCGTGGACCTCTACGTGGGCGGCATCGAGCACGCCACCATGCACCTCATCTACGCCCGCTTCTTCTACAAGGTGCTGCGCGACCTGGGCCTGGCATCTGGGCCCGAGCCCTTCCAGAAGCTCATCTGCCAGGGCATGGTGCTGAAGGATGGCTCGAAGATGAGCAAGTCCAAGGGCAACATCGTGGATCCCGACGAGGTCATCTCGCGCTACGGCGCCGATGCCCTGCGCCTCTTCATGATCTTCGCTGCGCCCATCGAGAAGGAGATCGACTGGACTGGCTTCGAGGGCATCGAAGGCGCCAGCCGCTTCCTCAAGCGCGTCACGCGCATGGTGGAAGAGTTTGTCGAACTGTCCGGGGGGGACCGCCTGCTCACTGGCGCCCACGATGTCCCCTCCGCGTCAGTCACCAACGCACCGCTGCCCGCCAAGGGCCAGCTCAGCGCCGAGGAGAAGACCCTCCTCATCAAGCTCAACCAGACCCTGGCCCGCCTCACGGACGATCTGGAGCGCCGCTACCAGTTCAACACCGTAGTCTCGGGCCTCATGGAACTGTCCAACGCGCTCTCCGACCTGCCTGCCGATGCGCCCCACCGCAGTGCCGTCCTGCAGCACGCCCTCGATGTCTTTGTGCGTCTCCTGTCCCCCGTGGCGCCCCACGTGGCGGAACAGCTCTGGAGCCAGCTGGGCAATCCCGGCCTCTGCATGCAGGCCACTTGGCCCGAGGCCGATGCCCGGTACCTCGAAGCCGACGAAGTGCTCGTGGTGGTGCAGGTGAACGGCAAGGTGCGGGGCCGCATCACCGTGTCAGCCTCGGCCACCGAGGATCAGCGCCGCGAGGCCGCCCTCGCCTGCCCCGAAGCCCAGTCTTACCTAGCGGGCAAGGAGATCGTGAAGGTCGTGCTGCCTCCCGGCGGCAAACTGGTGAGCATCGTGGTGAAGGGCTAGGGACTTTCCTGCGATGTTGCACCCGGCCCTGAGGCCCTCCGCTCCAGCCCTTCGCGGGACGGATGCGGAACGCCTGGGGGGCCATGCATCTGAACTGGCCGATGACGCTGCATTAGGGCCCGGTGATGTGGTGCTGTTGGGCCTCTGCAATGAGCTGGGCGTGATCGCCAACGGGGGAAGACCGGGAGCCGCGCAAGGGCCCGTGGCGTTCCGCAAGGCCTTCTACCGACTGGATGCGGCCTGCCTGGGTGGTCGGAGGTTTTGGGATGCGGGGGATGTGCCGTTTGATGCCCCCTACGAGGACTTTCTCAACGCTGCCCAGACCGTGGTGGCCATCTGCGTGAAGGCGGGTGCCCTGCCCATGGTGGTGGGTGGCGGCCATGACTGTAGCTATGGCAACTACCTGGGGCTGTGCGATGCGCTGGGCGAACCTCCCGCCGTCATCGCCGTGGACGCACACCTCGACCTGAGGCCCACCCACGAACCCTCCAGTGGCAATCCTTTCTTCCGCATGCTGGAACATGGCCTGCCAGGCGAGCGGCTGGTCGAGGTGGGACTCATCCCCTGGGTGAACGCTTCCGCGCATCGGGCCTATGGCGAGGCCAAGGCCGCCCGTTTGCACTTTCTGGAGCCGGGAGCCAGCTTCGTTCCAGTGGAACAGGTTCAGGCGGCCCTGGCGGCCTTCCAGGCGCAGGAACGGCGTATCCTGGCCACCTTCGATCTGGATGTCTTTGGTGCCGCCCACGCACCTGGTGTGTCAGCCGTAAACCCTTGGGGCCTTTCCGCCGATGCGGGCCTGGCGCTGGCCCAAGCCTTCGGGGCCTGTCCGGCGGTGGTCTGCCTGGATCTCATGGAACTGGCGCCACCCCTGGATTCCGATGGCCGCACGTCTAGATTTGCGGCATTTCTGGCCGCAGCCTTCCTGGAGGCATCTCTCCGGAGGCAGTAGAATCGAGGGCTTGGAGATGCCATGACCCTGTCCTCGAAAAACCTGCCCGCCGTCGTCGATTCCGTGTTGGACCTGGTGGGGAACACACCCCTGCTGCGCCTCACGCGCTTCGCGCCGGGCCTGCAGCTCTTCTCCAAGCTCGAATACCTGAATCCCGGCGGCAGCGTGAAAGACCGCATCGGTGTGGGCATGATCCAGGCCGCCGAGGCCCTGGGCCAGATCAAGCCGGGCGTCAGCACCATCATCGAACCCACCGCGGGCAACACGGGCGTGGGCCTGGCCATCGCCGCCAAGGCCTTGGGCTACCGCTGCATCCTGTGTGTGCCCACGAAGTACAGCCGCGAAAAAATGATGCTCATGAAGGCCCTGGGCGCGGAACTGGTGCTCATCCCCAAGGAGCAGGGCATGAAGGGCGCCATCGAGAAGTGCGCCGAGCTAGCCGCCAGTATTCCGGATGCCTTCGTGCCCCAGCAGTTCGCCAATCCCAGCAACCCCGATAGCCACTACGCCACCACGGGGCCTGAGATCTGGGAGCAGATGGAAGGCCGCGTGGATGCCATCGTGCTGGGCGCGGGCAGCGGCGGCACCTTCACGGGCATCGCCCGCTACCTGAAAGAGAAGAACCCCGCCCTCCAGGCCGTGGTCGTGCAGCCCGTGGGTTCCATCTACTGTGGCGCGCCCCTGAAGGAGTGGGTGGTCGAAGGCATGGGTAACAGCTTCATTCCCGCCAGCCTCGATCTCTCCATCGCCGACAAGATCATGGATGTGGCCGATGCCGACAGCATCGCCACGGCCCGCGAACTCATCGCCACCGAAGGCTGCCTGGTGGGCGCCTCCAGCGGCGCCAACGCCTGGGCCGCCCGTGAACTGGCGAAGACCCTGCCTGCGGGCTCCCGCGTGGCCACCCTCTTCCCCGATGGCGCCGAGCGCTACATGTCCAAGCAGCCCGTGGCCGACCTGGACCTTTAATGAGCGCTGACCCGGAAGCCACCTTCGAACACGACCCACTGTCCGAGGCCGTGATCGGGGGTGTGTTCCGGGTGGCGAATGGTCTGGGTACAGGGTTTCTCGAAAAGGTCTACGAGAACGCCTTGATGCATGAACTGCGCACGATGAGCCAGCGCGACGTTTGGCCACCGAAATGGTTGTTCACTAAAAAGAAAAAAGAAATTGAGCCACCGATGAACACCGATGAACACCGATCAAAAGCTGATAAAGAAAAACGAACCCAAAACAAAATCGCTCTGGTTTTTATCATGTCTTCATCGGTGTTCATCGGTGTTCATCGGTGGTTAAAAAATCATTGTTTTAATCTTTTGAACCGGCTTCCATCGGTGGCTGCTTCTTTGGGGGCTTGTGATGCCTTTGTCTCCTAGCGATCTCGCGGGTTGTCTTCTGCAGGTGGGCGCGGTGCGGCTGCAGCCTCTGGATCCCTTCACCTGGGCCAGTGGCCTGAAGTCACCGATCTACTGCGACAACCGTCAGCTTCTGGGTTTCCCCGAGGTGCGCGACCAGATCATCCGGGCCCTGGTGGCCCAGTCGGTGCTGCTGGAGCCCACGCTCATCGCCGGCGCGGCCACGGCCGGTGTGCCTTGGGCGGCCATGGTGGCGGACCGCCTGCGGCTGCCTATGGCCTACGTGCGCCCCACGCCCAAGAACCACGGCATGGGTCGCCAAGTCGAGGGGCCGCTGGCCAAGGGCCATCGCGTGGTGCTTATCGAGGATTTGATTTCGACGGGCATGTCCAGCCTGAAGTGTGCCGATGCCCTGCGGGCCGAAGGGGCCGAGGTCCCTGCGGTGCTGGCCCTCTTCAGCTACGGCCTGCCCGTGGCGGAAGCGGCCTTCAAGGCCGCAGGCATCGACCTGGCGGTGCTCAGTTCCTTCGAGGTGCTGGTCACCGTGGCCGAGGCCAAGGGAATCCTGGACAGCGACGGATTGACCACCCTCAAGGCCTGGCGCTCCGATACCGTGGCATGGAGCCAGGCCCACGGCGGCGCCTGACTTTCACCACGGAGACACGGAGGGCACGGAGCACTGAACCCAGAGAAAAACGGAGACGACGGTCCAAGGGTCGACTGAGTTCCTGCGGTTCCAAGCCTCCTTGTTCTCGGCTTTTCTCTCTTTCCTCTGTGCCTCCGTGGTGGATCCTTTTGATTCGGAGA
The DNA here is from genome assembly GCA_043775845.1 of Acidobacteriota bacterium. Classification (GTDB taxonomy): domain Bacteria; phylum Acidobacteriota; class Holophagae; order Holophagales; family Holophagaceae; genus Geothrix. The sequence goes on along the minus strand of JAYVRY010000142.1, from coordinate 746 downwards.
ATACCCATGAAGCTCTACACGCGCACTGGTGACGATGGTTCTTCGGGCCTGTTCGGGGGCGATCGGGTGAGCAAGTCGCACCTGCGGCTGGTGGCCTACGGCACCCTCGATGAGCTGAACAGCATCATGGGCCTGCTGCGCCTGCACGCCACGCCCGTCTGCGTGAGCGAGACGACCCTGCAACAGGTTCAGCACGACCTTTTCGTGCTGGGAGCCATCCTGGCCACGCCCGCGGCCCGCCAGGAGCTGCTGGGCGCCCGCATGAGCCGCCCCACCTGGGACATGCAGGACATGGAGGCCGACATCGATCGCCTCTCGGCCCTGGCCCCGCCCATGACCGCCTTCGTGCTGCCCGGCGGCACCGCCGCCTCCGCCCATGCGCACCTGGCCCGCACCGTCTGCCGCCGCGCCGAGCGCGAAGTGGTGGCCCTCACCCACGAAGAGCCCATGAACCCCGCTGTGCTCACCTACCTGAACCGCCTCAGCGACTGGCTCTTCGCCCTGGCCCGCGCCGAGAACGCCACGGCTGGCGTGGCGGATGTTCTGTGGGCGCCGAGGGAGTGAACCGCCTGCCGGGGCCCATCGCAGAGTCCCTTCTCTTTGTGCATTCTCTAGGAACATGGAAGCCCCACCAGACCGAAGTTCCATAGCGCGATAGCTGGAATCCCCTTGTTCCACATGGCATTTTCGTGGATTCAAGGATTCCGTTACTGACTACGGCAGTGCGAGACCGAGGCGTTTGAAGG
>JAYVRY010000141.1:0-24516 GCA_043775845.1 Acidobacteriota bacterium | reverse complement strand
GAGGCCGCCAAGACCAAGAAGCGCAGCCCACGCATGAATCCTGACTTGCCCCTGCAAACCTATCGCGGCCTCATCCAAAGCCTCGCGGCCCTATCCCGTCTCTCCTCCATGAAGACCAAGAGATCTTGACCATGACCAACCCCGTCGGATTGAAACGAGACTGGCCCGCTCGGGCCTGGGCGCATATTTCACGGCACGGGCCGTCCAGCCTCTGCCTGAACCTCCTCGGCAAGTTGGACAACCACTGGTACGACTTTCGGGAAGGCACCGATACGGCCGGTGTGATCGGACTGGGAAACCTGTCCATCGCCAGCCCGAACAAGAGCAGGGGCCTCTATTATGGGGCCACCAAACAAAAGCCATTCTTGCAAGTCATGAAGGCAGTGACTGCGCCCCGGGACTGCACCTTCGTGGACGTGGGCTGCGGTAAGGGCAAGGTGTTATTGCTGGCCATGGAGCAGGGATTTGATCGGGTCACGGGACTGGAGTTCTCTTCCGAACTATGTGCGGTTGCCCGCAGCAACGTCGAGGTGGTCCGACGCCGAAAGGGCCTGAAGTGCCCCATCGAGATCGTCGAGGGCGATGCGACCGATTATCGCGTGCGGCCCGAAGACAGCGTCTTCTTCCTCTTCCACCCCTTCGACGCGCACATCATGTCCCTGTTCATGGCCAATGTTGTCGCTTCGGTAGCCCTGCATCCCCGGCCCATCTGGCTGATCTACAGCTATCCCGTGCACGGCGAAGTCATCGAATGCAGTGCTCCGTTCCTCCGTTGCCAGCATTACCATTTCGGGGGTACGCCATATGCTGTTTACCAGAGCGATTGAATCGCGGTGCGGGGGCCTGAACTGCCCGGTCTTTAGTTGGACAGTGGGTTGAGCGTATTCAGGCTGCAGCGCCTTCCCTATCCATTCTTTGCAAGATAGGTAGAGAATTGACTTCATGCTAGGGACAACCTTACGGAACTGGGGCTTCTGGGCGAGCGACTTCGCCCAAGGTTCGCCCATTGGAAAACACTGCAGGGATATCGAGGCCCAGCTAACCTCGGGCGCCCCGTCCCCCGACCGCCTGGAGGCCATGCTCCGCTACGCTGCCCAACACGTGCCATTCTATGCCAGCCAACAGAATTTTGGTTCCTTGCAGGATTTCCCGGTCATCAACAAGGCAGTCATCAAGACTGATTTCGAGGCCTTTCAGTCCGTTGTCTTCCAGGGTCAGAAACTGCACATCATGCGCACGAGTGGCTCGACTGGAACACCCTTTGCGGTAAGACAGGATTGGGACAAGCGCCGCCGAGTGCTGGCGGAGATGATCTATTTCGGACAGAAGGCGGGGTACGAGGTTGGAGACCGGTTCGTTTTCACCCGCGTTTGGAACAAGCACAACCGCAAGCCCTGGCATGTGGCCTTGCGTGAAAATGTGGTCATGTTCGACATCTCAAGCCTGGATGAGGCGCGCCTCGAGTCACTTCGCACCCTCCTCCTGACCGACACGGATATCCGGTGCATGATGGGCTACCCTTCGACCCTTGGCTCCTTGATGAAATACATGGAGCACCGGGGAGGCGCCCACGATGCCTTTCACCTTCGGACGATCATCAGCATCGCCGAGCGGCTACCGAGGCAGGACCGGGAAAGCCTTCGCAGACAGTTTGGATGCACGGTGGTGTCACGGTATTCCAACCAGGAGAATGGGGTTTTGGCCCAGCAATGCCCTGACAGTGGAGAATTCCACCTGAATACCGCGAGCTATGTCTTCGAATTTCTCAAGCTCGACGAAGACTTCCCGGCAGAGCCTGGGGATCGGGCCCGGATGGTGGTCACGGACCTGTACAACCGCGCCATGCCCATGATCCGGTACGACACGGGAGATGTCGTGGTGAGGCAACCTGCGGCGCACTGTGGTTGGGCCACCGAGGCCCTGGCCGAGATCGAAGGCCGGAGGCTGGATTTCATCTATGACACGATGGATCGGGCCATCTCACCCGCCCTGTTGACGGGGCTGTTCTGGCCCTTTACGCGATTGAAGCAGTTCCAGTTTCGCCAGGAAGCCAAGGGCCAATACCAGCTGGTTCTGAACGGAGCCAAGGGCCAGTATCAGGACGAGGAATTCCTCACCTTGGTCAAGGGTTTCCTAGGAACCGATGCCACCATTTCCATCGTGCATGTGGACCAGATCCCCCAACTCGCTTCGGGCAAGTTCATGGCGGTCACGAGCCGGTACCGGCCCCCGGCATGATCCAACGACCACCGCCTTTTCATTCCGCCAGGTCGAAGTGCCCCCGGTGCCTGCGAAGGTGCCTGCGACCATGAACATCCTCTACCTCACCCTTGGGTTTCCACTGCCCACGATCCCGAGCACGCCTTCCGACATCATGCAGCTCATGGAGGCGTTCTGCCTGCAGGGGCACCAGGTAGACGTTGTCACCATTGACGAGCGGAAGTATGGCCGCCCGACCCGGCTGGCCACAGAGGGGCCCTTCCGGGTCCTGCGGGTCTGCTCTGGCAACGTCTTCGACGTGGGGCCCTATGAGAAGGGGCTCAGCCTCACCGTCCTGCCCTGGCAGCTCCGCCGCGCCATGGCCAGGCACCTGCCCAAGCGCCGCTACGACTTGGTGATCTATCCGGCCCCCCCCGTGACCTTCTCCCGCGTCATCCGGGGCCTGAAGCACCGGCAGCCCTGGGCTAAGACCTACCTCATCCTGAAGGACATCTTTCCCCAGAACGCACGAGACCTGGGAATCATCCGGAACCCCCTGCTCTTCGCCTACTTCAAGCGGCAGGAAGAAGGGCTCTACGCCCTCTCCGATGTCATCGGCTGCATGTCGCCGGCCAACGTGGCCTACCTGCTCCAGCACAACCCGGACCTCAGCCCCGCCAAGGTCGAAGTTCTGCCCAACACCCGCACTCCGGGCCCGGATGAGGGCTTATTGCCGCCCGGTCCGCTCCGCCGCAAACACGGCATTCCCGAAGGAGCCGTGGTCGTCCTGTACGGCGGGAACCTCGGCCTACCCCAGGGCGTGGACTTCCTGCTGGAAGTCTTCGAGGCCAACCGCGAGCGTTCCGACCTGCATTTCCTGCTGGTGGGGCGTGGCACTGAACGCCGCCGCATGGCCGAGGTCATCGCCACCAAGGGGCTCACCAATGTGACCATGCTCTCCCACCTGCCTCGGCTGGAATACGAAGCCCTGGCGCGGGAATGCGACATCGGACTGGTATGCCTCGATCCCCGATTCACCATTCCCAACTTCCCCTCCCGGGTGCTGTCGTATTTCGAAATCCGTATGCCGGTCCTGGCCGCCCTGGATCGGGCCACGGATTTCGGTGACATGCTCGATCAGGCACAGGCGGGCTACTGGTGTCACGCCGGAGACCTCGCCACCTTCCAGCAACACCTGGACCGCCTGGCCTCGGATCCGGCCCTGCGGGCCCGCCTGGGCAGCTCCGGCCGGAGCTATCTGGAAACCCATTTTACTTCCAGCCAGGCCTACGGAATCATCTCCAAGCACCTCGACCTCGAATCCCACGAAACTGGAAGCACCTTGTCCAGCCACCTTGACGTATAGGGAATTCAAAGGACCCCCTTTGACCGGGGTTGGCCATGGATCGAGGGTGCTGGGCGATGAGCAGAGCGGGCCGAAGTTTCAGGGCGCTGCGCTGTTCAAGACGTGCTCCATCACCAGCCGCTCCCGGCCATCGGGCATCTGGGTCGTGTGGACGGTTCTCGCCCCCATCAGCCGGTGGGTGATCTCGACTTTTCGGTTGATCCGGTCGACCTCGAAGCGAACCACGCCGGCCCCATCGGTCTTCATGTGCTCCAGAAACCGTTGAAGGAGTCTGGTCGATTGCCGCGAGGCAGTCGAATCCGGATCCCAGCACCAGAAGGAAATGCGGGGTTCGCACTGCCCGCCCAGGTCCCCGGGCGGTGGACTCCCGATAAGCCTCATCCGGGCATAGAGGTCCAAGATGAGGGATGGCGTCATCAGGATGTGCCCCAGGCAGGATGCGAGCAGCCGTACCCGATGGCCCCGAAGGAGAGTCCTTTCGAGGTCGGCATGTCTGCACCCAGCCACCAGACCCAGCAGGTTCCCTTGCTCTGTTTCCGCAAGGATGACGACCGTGTTGGGATCGTTCAGCAACAGGTGGTAGTAGGTATGGAAGAAGGGCACGCCGAGCCGATGCATGAACGCCCCAGGTTGCAGGCGAGAGCAGCGGTGGTGCAGCCGGGCGATCGGGTCAATATCCGCCACGGAGGCCCGGCGGAAATGGATGGGAATGGTCCCCGAATCCACCCCAGTCTGCTGTCCAAAGGACGCCTTGACCTCACCTGGGGGTGGGCAGGGTTCCGAATCAGGCATCGTGTTTCACCACGTTCTCGACGAGCAAAGGGTGTTCGTGCTGGTACCGCGTGGTCCGCCGCTTGGCCTCGATGTCGTTGAAGACCCGCTGCACCTGATCCACGGTGAGCCCCATACAGGCGGCTACTTCGGCGGGAGAGAGCCCTTGGTTGTGCGCGAGGAGGCACTGATCCATGAGCGGATAGGGGAGCGAGAAATAGAACTCTTCCTGGCTTTGGGGCAAGGAATACGTGTCCGTGGTGGGAGGGCGGCTTCGGATCTCCTGCGGAAGATCCAGATACTCGGCCAGCGCGTAGACCTGGGTCTTGTAGAGATGCGCGATGGGTTTGATATCGGCGGCGCCATCGCCATTTTTCACGAAGAAGCCCTGGTCATATTCCAGCCGGTTGGGTGTGCCGAGCACGGCATAGACCAGCCGATCGGCATGGTGGTACTCGATCATCTTGCGGACGCGCTGCTTGAAATTGGTGGCCGCAACCAGTTCCAGATAGGCAGTGGGCGTGAGGCGGACCCGCACCTGCCGACCTTCCGGCGATTGCGCCACCAGGGAGAACAACCGGTAGGCGTCCGAATCCACCACGCTGGGCAGCACGATTTTGGAAAGCCAACCCTTCCCATACTCCGGCAGCACGCGTCGGATGGCCTCTTCCTGCCGGCGGTAGCAGCCCACGGCCTCCAGGGCGGGCGTGATGTCTTCGAGCACCGTGGCAATGCCGAGATGATCGGCTGCGAGTTGTCCGAACGGCGTGCTTTCACTCGCCGAGTGATTCTCGGGCATGAGGATCCCCAGGACCCGGTCAGGCCCCAGGGCCCGAACGGCCAGCGCCGCGCAGACCGTGCTGTCGATGCCCCCGCTCAAGCCCAGCACGACGCCGCGGCGGTGGAGCTGTTTTACCACCTGGTCCTTCAGGGTCGCGGCGATATGCGCGACCGTGGCTTCCCGGTTGAAGGCCAGCAGGTCCTCCGCGAGTGCTGAGGCAGGCCTCGTCATGCGAGCACCTTGCCGGTGGCCTGGTGCACGTACCGGACCAGGTTGTTCAGCGTGTCGAGATTCTCGGGCGTGACCTCGTCGTCCGGAACCTTGACACCAAACTGTTCCTCCAGGAACAGGAGCACTTCCATCACGCCGGTGGAATCAATGATCCCGGTGCGGGTCAGGGAGGCCTCCCCGGTCAGGTCCGCTTCCGCCACAAAGAAATTCTCCATGATGAAGGTCCGCAGTTTCTGTTCGACGGGTGTCATGTGGGCTCCAGCTGCAAGGGGAGGGTGGTTTCAATGGCTTGGGTCATCGGATTCATGTTCAGGAGATCCTTCTTGCGGACCTTGCCCGTGTCCGTCTTGGGGAGTTCGGGCAGGAAGACAATTTCCTGGGGCACCATGAAATTTTCAAGGTGCGCCTGGCAGGCGCGTTTGATGTCGCGTTCGGTCAGCTGGGCCCCCGGGACCAGCGCCACGAAGGCCCGGATGGCCTCGCCCAGCACGGGATCGGGAATGCCGACCACTGCCGCATCCTGGATGCCGCTGATGCCATGCAGGACGTTCTCCACCTCCACCGGGCTGACCTTTTCGCCCCGGGACTTGATGATGTCGTCGCTTCGACCCACGAAATACAGGTAGCCCTCGGCATCCATCCGGAAGACATCGTGGGTACACAGCACGCGATCTGCGGGATGGCGCCCGGGGCGTAGCATCTCTGCGGTCTTTTCTGGCTGGTTCCAATACCCCACCATCACGTGCGGACCGCGCACATGCAGGATGCCGGTTTCACCGGGCCCCAAGGGGCGGCCTTCGGCATCCAGCAAGAAGGTTTCGGTACCGGGGATGGCCTTACCCACGGATTCAGGACGGGCGGCCACTTGCTCCGGCTCGAGGTAACAGACCCGTTTGCATTCGGTGAGCCCGTACATCCGGAAGATGAGGGCACCGGGGAAGAGTCGCTGTAGACCGGGCACCAGATCTGGGGCCAGGGCGGCGGCCGTGTTCGTCACTGTCCGGACTGTGGGAAAGCAGCTTTCCCGGGCTTGCGTCCGGGCCAGGAGCGTGCTGAACACCGTCGGGACACCTGGGAATACGGTGACCGCTTCTTCCCGGATCCGCTGTTCGAGGATGGCCGGGTAGTTGAAACCCTGTTCGAGGATCAGGGTGGCGCCGAGACGCACGGCCATCAGGAGCTGGTACAGCCCGTAGTCGAAGGCCAGGGGCAGCAGGTTGAGGATGCGGTCCTGGCTGTCCAGCCGCAGGTACTCGATGAGGCTGCCCAGGGTGAAGGTGATGTTTTGGTGGGTGACCATCACGCCTTTGGGCTGGCCCGTGCTACCCGAGGTGTAGATGAGTGCGGCGAGATCCGTGGCGAGGGTGCCGGGTGTCCGGGGAACGGGTGTTGTGGTGCGGAGGAGCTCCTCGAAGGAGGCGAAGGCTGGCTCTGAATCCGTTCCGGAAACGATGACCAGGGGTGCGCCGCCTTCAGGCGGCAGCGCCGCCAGCCCGGCCTGGAACAGGCGTTTCTGCCTGACCTGGGAGAGCAGGATCAGGGCCCCGCTGTCCGCCAGCAGGTAGGCCAGCTTGTCCGACTTGGTCTGGGGGTTGATGACCATCACCACGCCCCCGGCCAGCCAGGTCCCGTAGATGGGAACGACCGCCTCCGCACTGTTTTCCATGAAGATCGCCACGCGGTCACCGGGCTTGAGGCCCTTGTCCTGAAGGGCTCGCGCCAGACGGGAGGCGCGTTCAAGCAGCTCGCCATAGGACAGCCGCTGGCCTTCGGTGACCAGGGCTTCTTTCTCTCCGGCGAAGCGGGCTGTTTCGCACAGGCCATCCTGGACCAAGCGGTGATGATGCCAGGCCATCACGACACTCTCAGGCTGGAGGCGGCCCTCGCGAGGCGGTCGCCGATGACCAGCCTTCGGGCCTCGGGGATCGGCGCCAGATCCGGGGTCCGTACCATCTGCTCGTGCAGAAGCTGGATGGAGAGCACACCCAGAAGCGCCATCTCATCCATTTCGCTGACCCCCTGTTCCCGGTTGCGACGGCATTTGTCCCACAGCAACCCCGCCGGACCTCTGGCGAACACCCCGGTCTGGGCCAGACGGGCAGGTTCTAGTAAGTCGGCCACGTAGTCCGGGGCGTCTGGCCCCACGAAGGCGCGGAGAATCGGGGCCCGGTAGGGTCGCTTGGGGCGTTGGGCGATTTCTGGTGGCAGCAGGGGCGCCATGGCCTTCCGCAGAATGCGCTTGTCCCGCAGTCCCTGCAGTCGCATGGCATCCGGCAGGCTGGCAGCAAACGCGGCGAGGCGGTGGTCCAGGAAAGGGAAGCGCCCCTCCACGGAACGGCCCATGAGCATCCGGTCACCCTGGCTGTGGAGCAGATACCCGTGAAGGAAGGTGACGATCTCCAGGTACTGGGCTTTGGCCAGATCACTGAAGGATTCAAAGGCCTTGGGCAGCCGTGCGGCCAGGCGCTCGGTGGGGGCCTGTCCAGGCTCGATGGCATCGAGCAGGGCGGGATCTAGAAAACGGAGCAGACGGGAGGTCGTTCCAAAGCGGATGCGGTGGCTGTAGAGCGGATCACGCGTATCCAGCAAGCCCTGACCGAAGAACTGGCGCGTGAAGCCCGGCAGGTTCGAGGCGCTCCGGTTGAGCCAGGGATAGATGCGCTCGAAGAGCCTGGGCCGCTGCAGGGACGCGGGCTCCTTGGCCCAGAAACGCCGGATCTGGGCCTCCCGGAAGAGGTCGTAGCCCGCGAAGAGTTCATCGGCTCCCTCGCCCGTGAGGACGACCTTGAAGCCCTGGTCGTGCACCAGGGACGAGAGCGCCAGCATGGGCGCCGGGGCTGTGCGCAGGAGCGGCTTTTCCGAAAGCGCCACAACCTCTGGGAAAAGCGTCGCAATATCATGGGGTGAAATCGTGATGCGGTTGAAGTCGACCCCCAGGGCCGCGGCGATTCGATCCTGGTGGACCGATTCATCGTAATTCGGATCGGTGAAGCCGATGCCGAAACAGCGCAAGCGGTCGCCACTCACCCGCTGAGCGAGGGCGGCGATGGCCGAGGAATCCAGCCCCCCACTGAGGTAGGCTCCCACGGGCACATCGGCCCGCAGGCGCAGCCGGGTAGAGTCCTCAAGCAGCTCCGCCAGTTCCTCGGCCAGGGCGGATTCCGATTCCTGGCGCTGCTCGCCCGGAGACTGGAATCGGAGGTCCCACCAGCAGTGTGATTCGGAGTGCTGATCGGGGCCGATTCGCAGCCAATGGCCGGGAGGCAGTTCGCTGATCCCGAGGAAAGCCGTGCGATCGGGTTGGGGAGCCCACAGGGTGAACGTATCCACCAGGCCCACGGGGTCGAGTTCCCGCCGGGCCGAAGGATGTCGCAGGATCGCCTTGACCTCCGATCCGAACACGAGCTCGGAGCCATAGCGGGCGAGGAACAGGGGACGCACGCCGAAGCGATCCCGCGCCAGGAACAGGCAGCGCTCTCGCCGATCCCAGAGGGCAATGGCGAAGGGCCCGTTGAACCGATCCAAGCAGTGGTGGCCCCAGGCCTCGTAGGCATGGACGATGACTTCCGTATCGGAATCCGTGCGGAATTGATGCCCCAGGGCTTCCAGTTCCAGCCGCAATTCAGGATGGTTGTAGATCTCACCGTTCTGGATGACCCAATAGCGTCCATCCTCGTTTCCGATGGGTTGATCTCCACCCGCGAGATCGATGATGGAGAGCCGGGTGTTGACCATCCCTAGGCCCGCATCGAGGTACATACCTACCCCATCCGGGCCCCGATGCTGCAGCTCCCCGGCCATGGCCAGGAGGAGCTCAGGTTCGGGGGTCCGGACTGAGCCGGAATGGATGCCTGCAATTCCGCACATGAATGGACGAGCCTTCTCGAAAAACCAGCCGACCTGGTGGGATTCCCTGAAAATGATCTTGCGCGATTCGTTTTATACGCTCAAGTCGTTTTTATGAAAAAATGGGCACAAGGGTGAATTTTTGGTTGCTGCATGCAAGGCAAATTAAGGCGTAGAGTCGCAGTTGCAATTTCAGTCGCGCGACGGATTTCCCCACGGCGCTGAACGGATCCGATCCCCCAGGTCAGGCTGGCCGGGCCCCCGCGCCTCGCGGAGCAGGACAGGATCTCCCCGCAGAGGCCCACGCTCGTGCTGAGCGCACCCAGGGATCGGCCGCACTCCCCGACCCTATCGAGGGCCTGGCCGTGTTCCTGGACATATAGAAATCGACGTTAGAGTTGGATGCTGGGCTGGGCTTATCGCGGGTGGAGACAAATTGCGCGAAGAGGTGCCAGTGGCCGGGGGGAAGCTTTGAGTTGGGGCCATCGGCCCAGTATTCGGCCGTAGCAAATAGGCAATTCCACCGCCCCGGTACTCCCAGAAGATGTCGAGATGGTCGAGCGGTCCTTCAACCTCGGTGAACCGGCATTGACGTGCGGGGCTGCAAGGAGCATGGGCTGGATAGGCGGGCCCAGCTCCACGGTCAGGAATCCTGGCCTGACATTCCCCACCGACTCGGGAAGGAACCTGAGACCTGATGTTCAATCGGCTTGGCCATTCTGAACCATCCGCCCGGGACTCCGCGGATCAGGCCATCCCGCCCAGGTCCGCCGAAAGGATGCCCTTGCATGCGGGGCAGACGATGACGTAGCCGCGTCGGGGCAGGGTTGAAATGAAGTTGACCTTGGTGCGGAGCAGGCGCACCACATGGATGACGGCCACTTCCTTCTGGCAGTGGTGGCAGTTCAGGGGTTGTTCCAGCGCGTATTCCGCCAGATCCAACGGGGCCTTCTCATCCGCATCATCCAGCATGGGTGCACTCCATCCATAAGGCTTTTCTCAGTCGAGTATCGGCACCCCAACCGGCAACCTTGCGTTTGGACGTACTCAGACATCTGGCCCAGGTGGCCCGAACCATGGCCAAGGTCGGCACAGGTGCCGTGGGTCCCTGGGGACACTATCTGTCGATCCTGAAAGACCGCCACCCGCGTTGAGGCTGGCCATTCAAGGAGGCCCTGTCATGAGTGTTCCGTTTTGGATTCGTCGATTCCCCACCGCTCTGGTGGTGGCCTTCCTGGTCATCGCTGGGGCCCATCTCCTCCGGGGCCAACCTATAAGCTATGGGCCAGGGAAGGCTTCATCTGGGCCCTGATCTCGGCCGCCATTTTCACCAGCACCAGGCGGTACGGGTCCCGGCGAGGGCAGTCCTGCCCCCCCTGCGCCGACACCCCGGATGAAACAGCAAAATAACGTCATCGATCTGCTTTTTGGTTTCAAGCTAATCAAGGAAGCCCCCAGGGGCGTATCTCGGGATCGACCCCCTTGGAGTGAGTCCATGACCATGACCAGCAGGAACGCCCGGACCGCCGGTTTCCTCTACCTCCTGCTCGCCTTCGCCGCCCCCCTGCGCCTGATCTACATCCCCAGCGCCCTCTTCGTGCCGGGGAACGCCGCCGCCACGGCCCAGAACATTGCTTCTCACGAGATGCTCTTCCGGCTTGGCATCGCCAGCGATCTGTTCTGCGGCACCATGCTGCTGTTCATCACCCTGGCCTTCTACACGTTGTTCAAGGACGTGAACCGGGAGCACGCGGTGCTGGTGGTGATCCTGGGGGGCGTGATGCCCGGCATCATCTACTACTTCAACGTGCTGAACGACATGGCGGCCCTGCTGCTGGTGCGGGGGCCCGAGTTTCTGGCCGTCCTGGGTCAGCCCCAACGGGAAGCCCTGGCCATGTTCTTTCTTCGCCTACACGGCCAGGAAGTTCTGGCCGCCGAGGTGTTCTGGGGGCTGTGGCTCTTCCCCCTGGCCTTCCTCGCCACCCGGTCGCGCCTCGTGCCCCGCCTCCTGTCCCTCTGGCTGATCCTCAACGGGCTGGCCTACCTGGTGGCCAGTGCCACCGGCGTCCTGTGGCCCCAGCACGAAGATCTCGTCGCCAAGTTCGCCCTTCCCGCCCAATTCGGCGAGGTCGCCTTCATGCTGTGGATTCTCATCCGGGGCGCCAAGTCGTCGATGGCGGCCGCTCCAGCCGCCTAAATCTCAACCCACATTCTTGGAAGGAGCAGGCATGGCCGAGAATAAAACCAAAGCCACAGAAGCCAGCGTGGATGCCTACCTGGCCGCCATCGTGGATGAGATGCGACGAAAGGACTGCCAGGTCCTGGCCGACCTCATGGCCAAGGCCGTGAAGCAACCGGCGAAGATGTGGGGGACCAGCATTGTCGGCTTCGGCAGCTACCACTACATCTATGAAAGCGGCCGCGAAGGCGACTCCTGTCTCACGGGCTTTTCATCGCGCAAAGGTGACATCAGCATTTACCTGGTGGGGAGCTATCCCGGGCAGGAGGAACTGCTCACCCGCTTGGGGAAGCACAAGATGGGCAAGGGCTGTCTGTACGTCCGCAGGCTCAGCGATGTGGATGTGAAGGTCTTGGAACAACTCATCGTCAGCGCGGTGGCCCAAAGAAAGCGCCATCACGATCAGGGCTGTTAGGTGAAGCCCCGCCCCGCAAACCCGAGCCACCCGCCATCTTCCCGGATAAAGGTTCCCCGTGCATGACCTTCAGTTCTCCCGTTTGCGCCGCCGCTTCACGGCCCTTGTTACCCTGCTGATCCTGGCGGCGCTGGTTTGGAAGCATGGCCATGGCGGCGTGCCCCGCCACCACCTCCTACACCGGGCGGACCTGCCCGCCATCTCCTGCTGGTGGGATGCCGTCGTGCTGCCGCTGCTCACCTGGGGCCTCCTCGGACGCGTCCGAGGCCGCCTGGTCTCCAGCATGGAGGAAGCCTGGACTCCAAAGCGTGCGGCGCCTGTCGTGCTCGCCTTCGCCGGCGCCCTGCTGTTCGGCGTGGTGCTTTCCGCGCTGTTCATGGGCCGCCAGGAGAACGCCCTTTCCTACCTCGTGGATGGCCTCGTCCTGCTGGCCCTGCTCTTTCCCCTCTACCGCGCAGAATGCGTGCTGGGTTTCGTGCTGGGTATGACGTGGACCTTCGGTGCCGTGCTACCGACCCTCTTCGCATGTCTCGTTGCCCTGATGAGCGTGATGCTCTACCGCCTCATCCGTCCCCTGCTGCTCCGCCTCGGCCATTGGCTGCTGGGCGCCTGAATTGTTGGGTGTGAGGGTTTCCGAAGGAGGTTTCATGACACCACTGCTCTTCGCCCTCGTGTTGACGCTGCCTACCCCTCCGGAAAGCTTCGATGTGGCCAGCCTGTTCAAGGCCTTCCGCGGCGCCACGGAAACCGCGTCAACACTCCGTCAACCGCCTGAAGCCATCCGGCTCTATGCCACCGATGATGCCCACACGCAGATCTGCTTCATCCGAGGAAATGCTGTCTACTTCTACGCGAAGGGCCGGATCACCCGCCCTCTCTACGCCAAGGTCTTCAGCGTCCCATCCATCAATCGCATCACCTACCATCGCGGCGAAACGGGTGACGCCTTCCTCCTTTGGATGGACGATGAAATGGTGCTCTCACTGGGCGGATGACCGAATCTCACACCGCAGCTTCTACCTGCCTGATCCTGCTTGAAAGGTCCCTCATGAATGCTCAGCTCGATCGTCTCTTCCAGCACATGGCCTGGGCTGACCTGGCGGTCCTTGAACCCGCCCAGACGGATTTCATCCTCTTCAGTAGGCGCCGTTGAATCCTGGATGACGGCCCGGGGTCAATCCAGGCTTCCGCACAACCCGGTCCCAAAGCATCGCGGCTCGGTCTGCGGAGGCTCCGGTTAACATCCAGCATGGTGCCTGTCCTGCTCCTCTTTCTGCTCCCCGTCGGCGGTGGCATCCCCGCCGGGGTGCTGCTGGCCCGCGCCAAGGGCCTGCCCTGGCAGCTGACGACAGGGCTCTACCTGGCGTCCGATGTGCTCCTGGCCCTGGCCTTCGAGCCCATCCTGCGGCTGCTGGTCCTGCTGAGCGGCAAGGTCGCCTTCCTGGCCCGCTTCGGCACCGCCATGAAGGAAGCCATGGCCCGCAGCGTGAACCACCTGGGCGGCCCTGGCGCGGGACCCTTCGCCCTCGTCATGATCGCCTTCGGCGTGGATCCCGTGACCGGCCGGGCCTCGACGCACGCAGCGGGACATGGCTTCCTGGCGGGTTGGGCCTTTGCCATCGCCGGCGACATGCTCTACTACGCCGTGATCGCCATCACCACCTTGCAACTGAATGCCTACATCAAGGATCCCAACACCACCGTCTGGGTGGTGCTCGGCGCCATGATCGTGGTGCCCCTGCTCGTGCGCAGGTTCCGACCCGCTCCCAGCAAGTAGCGATATAGAGCTGTTCTAACCTGGTTCCAAAGAATATCCCTGCCTGGAGCTGCCATGTCCCTTCCTCGCGCCTGGTTCCTATGCGGTCTCTTGCTGGGATCTTCCAGCGGCCTCTGCGCTGAGACGGAGCTGGAGCAAGCCGCCCGGTTGCTCAAGGCGAAACGCTTCCCCGAGGCCCAGGCGGTGCTCGACCGCGCTCTGCAGGGCAACGCCCGCAACTCCGAAGCCCTCTACCTCACGGGCGAGCTGCACTGGGCTCAGAAGAATCCCAAGAAGGCCGCAGAATACGCCGAGCAGGCCATCCAGCTCAATCCCAACAAGGCCAGCTACCACATTCTCCGGGGCGCCACCCTGGGCAACATCGCCCAGAATGCGAACCTGCTCAAGGCCATGACCATGGTGGGCGACATCCGCGGCGCCTTCGAAAAAGCCGTGCAGCTGGAGCCCGCGAACCGCGATGCCTTCGGAGCCTTGTTCAACTACTACGCCAACGCGCCCAGCATCGCCGGGGGCGGCCTGGACAAAGCCCAGGCCCTCGCGGAGCGGACCATTCCCCTGGATCCTTCCCGGGGCCATTACTTGAAGGGCCAAGTGCAGCAGCGACGGAAGGACCTCGGCGGAGCTCAGGCCGAGTACCGCCTGGCCGTGGTCGCGGATCCCAAATTCTCCGCCGCCTACAACGTGCTGGGCTACGTGGAACTGGAGATGAAGCAGGTGGACATGGCCTTGGATCATTTCCGCAAACAGGTGGAACTGGATCCCGACAATGCCAACTCCTACGACAGCCTGGCGGATGGCCTGAAGGGCAAGGGCCAGCTGAACGAGGCCATCGAGGCCTACCGCAAGGCCCTCACCCTCAACCCCCTGTATGTTCCATCCCTGCGCGGCCTGGGCCAGCTTCTGGAGCAGACCGGCCGACGCGATGAAGCCATCCAGCACTACCGCCACTGCGCCCAGCTGGGAACCCAAAAGGCCATCCCCACAATGGTTGCCGAATCCAAGGAACGCTTGAAGGCCCTCGGGGTGAAGGAATGACCCCGCACGCTGGAACCATCGGCCAAGTGGCCATCACCGTTAGTGACGTGGAGCGGGCCCTCGCCTTCTACCGCGACATCCTGGGCCTGAGCTTCCTCTTCAGCGCCGGTCCCAACCTGGCCTTCCTCTCGGATGGGTCACTCCGCATCATGCTCACCACACCCCAGGGCGCCGGGGCCGTGGGCGCCAATTCCATCCTGTATTTCAAGGTCGCCGACATCGAGGCCACCCACGCGGCCCTGGTGGCGCGTGGCGCGGCTTCCGAGCGACCGCCCCAGCTAGCGGCGCAGATGCCCGATCACGCGTTGTGGATCGGCTTCCTGCGCGATCCCGACGGCAACCTGGTGGGGCTCATGGAAGAGAAGCGATAGGGAGCCCCATACTTATTCCTTTCCTGATGCGGAAGGAGGCCCCATGAGCACCGCGCTTCTCGTGATCGATGTCCAACGCGGACTCTTCGATGAGGCCCCCAGGCCCTTCGAGGCCGATACGGTGGTGGATCGCATCAACACCCTGACGGCTCGAGCTCGCAGCGCAGGCCTGCCCGTCCTTTTCATTCAGCACGAACGCCCCGGCACAGCCCTCGAGCACGGATCGGCGGGCTGGGCATTAGAGCAACGACTCCTGGTCGAGCCCGGGGATCACCGCATCCGCAAGACCACGCCGGACTCCTTCCTGCGCACGGACCTGGGCGAGACGCTGAGCGCCCTGGGCGTGGACCGCGTGGTGCTCTGCGGTTACGCCACGGAGTTCTGCGTGGACACCACCACGCGTCGCGCCGCTGCGCTGGGTTTCGAGGTCGTCCTCGCCGCCGATGCCCACACCACCCACGACAAACCCCATGCCAACGCCGAACAAATCCGCACCCACCACAACGCCACCCTGCCCGACATCATCAGCTTCGGACCGAAGATCAGCGCGGTGGCCACTGCGGATATGGCCTTCTAACATGAGCGAACCCACCCCATGCGAATCCTGCCACTGCGCCCCTCGCGAGGGGGATACGCGGATGGGCCGTCGGCTGGAATATGCATCTCGGCTGGAACCTCACCGAGGCACTGGTGGCTATTTCCGCTGGGCTGCTGGCCGGAAGCGTCGCATTGATGGGCTTCGGTGCGGATTCCATCGTGGAGAGCCTCTCCAGCGTGGTTTTACTGTGGCGCCTGCAGTCGCATGAAGCCGACGAGCGCCGCGAGCGCATCGCCCTCCGGCTCGTGGGCGTCTGCTTCCTGATCCTGGCGGCCTACGTGGCTGCGGACGCGACCCTGAGCCTGGTCCACCATGAAGCCCCCAAACCCAGCACCGTGGGCATCGGGCTGGCCGTGGCCTCCCTCATCGCCATGCCCCTCCTGGCCCGGGCCAAGCGGCGGGTGGCGAAGCGCCTGAACAGCGCGGCCCTGGCCGCCGATTCCCGGCAGACCGACCTCTGCGCCTTCCTTTCCCTCATCCTGCTGGTGGGCCTGCTTCTGAACGCCGTCTTCGGCTGGTGGTGGGCGGATCCGGCGGCGGCGCTGGGCATGGTCCCCATCATCCTCGCGGAGGGTATCAAGGCCCTGCGTGGCGAAGTCTGCGCCGACTGCCACTGAAGGAGCCGACCATCCCTCGCATCAAATGGACTCAGGCTGCCACGGGCTTTGGTCCACATGGGGGGACACCACGACCTCCTGTGAGCCCTTCCATTTCCAGAGCAGTAAAAGGCTCACCAGCACCGCCAACACGCCGAAGACACTGGCTTCCGGGCCGAAGGCCCCGCCGCTCACCCAATCGGGCCTGCCGTGGAAACTGGGCTGCAGCCAGCCGCGCTGCTGGGTGCCGCTGACACCAAAGCCCAGCACGTTGCCCTGGACCCAGTTCCAGGTCAGGTGAATGCCGATGGGCATGGCCAGGCTGCGGGTGCGGAGGTAGGCCAGGCCCATGAACACGGCCGCGAGGGCGATGCCCAACGTGGCCCACAGTTTCGTGGCGCCGTGCATACCGGGGTTGCCCCAGTGGGCGAGGCCGAAGAAGAGGGCCAGAATCACCTGCGCGGGCCATTCCCCGAGGCCATCCACCAGCCGCTGGAAGACGAAGCCGCGGAAGAGGTTTTCTTCCCAAAGCGCCACCAGAATGAAGACCAGGAAGCCCAGGCCCAGGGCGCGGAGGCTGCGCGCGGCATCCAGCTGCCAGGTGACGCCGCCCACGGCCCAGATGAGACCTGCGGCCAGCAGCATCGCACCACCGCCCAGCAGAAAACCCCAGGCCAGCTCCCGCGCCCAGCGCCCATCCAGACGCAAGCCGACGCTGGCCATGGGTTCCCTGCGCAGGCGGGTGCAGACCCAGGTGGCCACCATGGAAAAGAGGAACAGCACCCCCACCACCCAATCGCCGTTCTTGATGCCGTGCCGCTTCAGCATGGGAATCACGAGCTGGAAACCCGCCATGCAGCCCACCAGCACGGCAAGGTAGCAAAGGATCCACCAGCCATTGCGCAGACGGCCTTCCTGATTAAAAAATACAGATCTCATTCCAGCTCCAAGGCGAAACCCCAGTTACGACAGAGTCCCCGAACCGTTTACCGGGAGGACCTGCCGGGTCGATCCGGCTGAGCCTGGATGGCCTGCCCACGGTCGCCACTCACCGGCCCAGAGCGGGAGTTGGCCGATCATCCACCGCCGCGGCGGCGGCCTGAGGGAAGATGGAACCTCCAGGAGGCCACCATGCCAGAAGTTCTTTCGACCGCCTACATCGTCCCCCTCGGCGCCTTCGTGCTGGCGGGCGTCATCACCGGCTTTGGCGTCTGGAAAAAGGTCCGCGATGCCGAGCTGGCCCACGAACGCGAGTTGCGGTTCAGGGAAATGGACCACGCCCAGCGGATGAAAGAGCTGGAACTGGAGGCCCTCCGCCTCACCAAGCAGGGCGAATAGAACCTCGCGGCATAAACGATTCTCCCACGGCGCCGTAGCTTGGGCTTCGGCGTCGTAGGTTCGTTGAACTTTCGCAGGCTCCGGAACATCCCTGATTTAATCCGGAGACTCCATGAACCAACGCTGGCTGCCCCTGCTTTTCGCTTGCTCCCTCGTGCAGGCCGACACGCTGTCCGACTTGAAGGGCACCCTGGCCAAGCTCAACGGCCAGGAACCCGTGAAGGCCAACGTCGTCTATCAGTTCTGGAGCCAGCAGGGGGACGAGAAGAAGCCCGTCATCACCGAGGGCAAGGCCAACAGCACCGTGGAGGACGGTCCCCAGGGCCTGAAAATCTCCTGGAGCCACGGCCTCATCCAGGCAGCCACCCAGGAGGCCCGGGCCAAGGCCCAGGACCCGGAGAAGAAGACCCCCACCCGCCGGGCCATCGAGGGCCTGAAGGCCGTCGAAGTGGCCGACTACCTCAATGGCAGCGAGGAGCTGCTCCGGAAGCTGGAACAGGCCACGGTCATCGACGAGAAGGCTGACACCTGGCAGGGCAAGCCCGCCCGCCTGCTCAGCCTCAAGCTGACGCCCAAGCTGGCGGCGGATCAAAAGAAGTACGTCAAGGAACTGGAGGCCAGCGCCAAGGTGTGGATCGGCGCCGATGGCGTGCCCCTGGCCGTCGAAACCAAGGTCCATGTGAAGGGCCGGGCCCTGCTGGTGATCACCTTCGAGCAGAACGAGAAGCACGAGTACCACTTCGCCCGCTCGGGCAACCGGCTCGTGGTGGTGCATCATGTGAACGAGGAAAATGGCTCTGGTGGCGGCGAGAAGGGCCAGACCAAGACCGTGATGAACCTGAACGTCATTGGCGGCTAACGATTATTCCGTTCCAGCTTCCAGGGCTTGAGCCAAACGCCCTCATGGGCGATGCTCCTTCCAGCTCCCATCGGCCAGGTGCATCACCCATGAAACACTTTGCCTTCCGCCTCAACCTGACCTCAGACCAATGCCTGGCCTATTACCAGGGCGCGGCCCGGAACGTCGTGGCCCGCTGCACCCTGAACCACCAGGCTCATTTCACCGCAAGCGGCAGTTGATCGACGGCCAACACAATCAGGGCTGGTCCGGATAGACCCAGGCCCGCGCCACCGCCCCGCCACTCACTTCATACATGACGAAAGCCGTCCGGCTCCGCGCCTCGCCCTGCGATCCGGTCCACACCGCGCGCTCGCGAACAGACACAAAAGGTCCATTGGTGGCCAGCATGTGTAGCTCGCGCTGGAGGCTTGGCTCCCGGCGGAATCCGGCGGCCACGGCCTGTTGAAAAGCCTCCCGGCCCTTGGCTCCGGCCTTGATGCCATCCCCAGCCAGGGTCAGCCACTGGATGTCCGACGCCACCAGGCCGCCCAGGGCCTTCGCATCCTTGGCATTCAGCGCCTCGGTGAGGGCGCGAACCACCGCTTCCGGCGACAAGGGGGCAGATGGTTGCAGCGGAAGGAACCCTTGCCGGGCCAGGAAGGCCTCCTCAGCCCGCCAAGCATTGGCCCGCGCCACTGGATCGGGATCGAACTGCCATTCCTGCTCATCCAGCTTCCGAGACAGCAGGTGGCCCAGGCCGCTGTAGCGGGTCAATTCGCACACATTGCCCAGGGAGCGCATGCGCCGCATGAAACGCACTGCCGGCGCGAAGGGCGTCAACGAATCCTGCTCGCCCTGGCTGATGTAGATGGGGGGCAAGCCGCCCGTCACGAAGGCATCCGGAGAAAGGCTTTCCGGGCTGGCCCTTCCCAGCAGGAGCCTGCTCACCCAGCCGCTGTCGGAAATGGCGATGGCAGGCGAGTACAGCACCAGCGCGTCGGGCCGATCCAAAGCTTCCACCGGACCCCCGGGCACCCGGCCGATCATGGCTGCGGCCGCCACCAGTTGGCCCCCTGCCGACACCCCGTAGGCGGCCACATGTGCGGGATCGATGCGGAGCGGCGCGCTTTGCGCCCGCACCCACCGAAATGCGTCCCTGGTATCCGCCATGGCCTCGATGGGCGTCACCGCCTTCTCGTCGGAGAGCCGGTAGTCGACGGCGATGGCCACCAGACCCAGGGCGGCGAAACGCCGAGCCGAGGGGTAGACCCAGCTGCCATCACCACTGTTCCACCCACCCCCATGAAAGAGCAGGATGGCCGGTCGAAGCGCCATAGACGAGGTTGGCGGCTCAAAGACATGGGCCTTGAGTTCGAGCTGGTCCACCCGCTTGAAGGTCTCGAGTCGCGGCGCCGACCCAGGCGGCTGGGCCCCAAGGGCGGCACAAAGCAGAAACGAAATGCCGATGAACAAGCGCAGCATGGTGTTCCTCCTACCGGAACAGATGGAATGCTGCCTGCCCGGGAAACAGGCGTACAGACGATCGCATAGGGCTGAGCAGACCCCTTGAATACAGCGCCAAGCAGCTTTGGTTTAGCCTGTGGCGCCCTCTCTGGAACCTAAACCGTCACCTCCCGTTGATGCCGTGTCTCCCGCGAAGTGCGGGTACCTTCACGGCCTCGTGCCGGGAAAGTCTCACCCATGGCTCACCTTGAGGAGGCGCCACCTCGCCTTGGCGAAGGGGCGAGAAGGCACTCCAGATCGCTCTTTCAGGAGGAACGAGGTCATGGAACCAGGATCCTCACTCACCGCAGCCTTGCTCCCCTCCGTGCCCGGACTGGTGAACGTGGGGAGCGGTACCTCCCATGTGTCCAACCCGGTCGCGGACCTCGCCGTCCAACCCCGGCAGAAGCCGCGCTGGCGCGGCGTCTCCCACCTGGTGGCGGCCTGCTTGGCGGCACCAGCGGCCCTGGCCCTGTGGTTCGGCGCCGGGAGTTCGGCTGCGAAGCTGGGCGCGGCGATCTACGGCCTGAGCCTCTTCGCGCTCTTCACCACCTCGGCCATCTACCACCTGCCCACCTGGACTCCCCGGGCGCGCGACCTGGTGGGTCGCATCGACCAGGCCGTCATCTTCCTGCTCATCGCCGCCACCTACACGCCTTTCGGTCTGCTGCTCGGCGCCTCTGGGTACCTGCTGCTAGCGCTCATCTGGGCGGGCGCGCTGGGCGGCGTGGTGCTGGCCCTGCTTTGGCCGGGAACCCCCAAGCCCCTCATGGCTGGCATCTACGTACTTTTCGGATGGACCTTCCTGGCGCTGATCCCCTCACTGCTCCGCGCTGCCGGACCGGCCGTGCTCAGCCTGGTGATCCTCGGCGCCCTCGCCTACACCGTGGGGGCTGTCATCTATGCGCTCCGGCGACCTGATCCCTGGCCTCGGAGCTTCGGGTACCACGAGATCTTCCACCTCCTGGTGATCGTGGCGGCGGGCTGCCACTTCGCGGCCATCGCGCTGGCCCTGCCTGCCCTCACCTGACTATCCCACGCCGCACTGCCCATGATGCCCTGAGCCACGTAGACTGGCCCTAAAGGGAGGGCCATTGACCCTGCGCATCGCCATCCTCGGCAACTCGGGCTCAGGCAAGTCCACGCTGGCCCGTCGGCTCGGGACTCTGGCCGGACTGGGCCCCCTCGATCTCGATGCCCTGGCCTGGGAACCGGGCCGCATCGCCGTGCCCCGTGACCCGGCGGACGCGCGGGCGGATGTGGAGGCCTACTGCGCCACCCGCACCGACTGGATCATCGAAGGCTGCTACGCCGACCTCATCACCGTCGCGCTACGCCACGATCCCATCCTCGTATTCCTGGAGCCCGGCCTGAATGTCTGCCTGGAGCACTGCCGCCGGCGCCCATGGGAGCCGCACAAATACGCCTCCAAGGCGGAGCAGGATGAGAAGCTGGCCTTCCTGCTGGACTGGGTCGAGGGCTACTACGCGCGGGATGGCGAGATGTCGCTGCGAGCGCATGGACGCTTGTTCGAAGGCTATGCGGGTCCCAAGCACCAGCTCCATGTCCCAGTCGAACCGGACTTCATCGAGGCCCTGTTGAACAGCACCCAGGGCGGGCCATGACCGACACCTTCCGCACGCGGATTCCCGCCTTCACGGATGCGGAGCTGCGACAGTACCTGGCCCGCTTCGAGCAGTACCGCGCCGAAGCCGTGACACTGGCCATGGCCGAGGCGGAGCGGCGGGGCTTGGCCTTGTCAGCCGAAGAACGCGCCCGCATCGAACAGGGCCTCGCACATCGAGAAGCGGCCTTACAAAGCCAGTTGGAGCACGGCTTTCTGGCTCGGCTCGGCGCCACGCTCGATCTAAGGCTGCGGCGCATCCGCCAACTCACGGCGGGCCTGCTCGCTGCGGGGCTTGGAACGGCCACGCTCATCTACCTGCTGGCCGCGCCCCAAGCGCCAAATCCATTTGGCTATGAGCCCCAGGACACCAAGAAATACTTGCGCGACCTGGAACTCTACGGCGGCAAGGTCAACGTGCTGGCCACGGAGTTCATGCGCGGGTGGGGTGGTCTCTGGCACGGGCGCCACCTGGCCACCACGGTGGCCGTGCTCACGCTCCTGCTGGCCTTTGCCTTCTGGTTCCTGGCCACCCGGATGGCGAGGACCGCAGACCCCGCAGACGATTCTCCAGATACCGGTCCTCGGCCATGACCCCCTGACCTTAAGGCAGCGGAAGGGCTTCGTCGAACTTATGCCGGAATCCCATGCCCGCCTGCATGGGGGAGGCCATCGTGCTGGAGCGGTCCTTTCCCTAGTCAGGCGGTCCTTTCCCTACTCAGGCGGCCCCTTTCCTAATCAGGTCGCGGGAAATCCCGGTTCATCGGACACTGGAAGCATGTCGGCACCTTCCGGACGCCCCAGGCCAGCGCCGCCCGTCAAACCGGGCTTGCACCCCCGCAATCGTCATGCGAGTGGCTACGACTTCGTGCGCCTGGTGCGACTCCATCCCGAGCTGGAGACCTTCGTGCGCCGCGCGCCCCACGGCGGGCCCAGCATTGACTTCGCGGATCCGGAAGCCGTCAAGACCCTGAACCGGGCCCTGCTGGCGGAGGCTTACGGCATCCGCGGCTGGGACCTGCCCGCAGGCTACCTCTGCCCGCCCATTCCCGGCCGTGCGGATTACCTGCACCACCTGGCGGACCTGCTGGCGTCGGATGCCAGCGGAAGCATCCCGCGCGGCCCGCACATTCGCGGCCTCGATGTGGGCACGGGCGCCAGCCTCATCTATCCGTTGATCGGCCACGGCGACTACGGCTGGACCTTCGTGGGCACGGATATCGACTCCACCGCCCTGGACTCGGCCCGGCGCATTCTCTCCGCCAATCCCGCCTGTGCCGAGGCCATCAGCCTCCGGCGCCAGGCCCAGACAAACACCGTGTTCGCTGGCGTGCTGTCCATCGAGGAACGCTTCGATTTTTGCCTCTGCAACCCGCCCTTCCATGGCTCGCTGAAAGAGGCCAGGACGGCCGCCCAGGACAAGTGGCGCAAGCTGGGCCACGATGCCTCCAGGCCCGCCCGGAATTTCGGCGGCCAGGGCTCGGAGCTCTGGTGCGACGGTGGCGAGGCGGGCTTCCTTCGCCGCATGATCGAGGAGAGTGTGACGCTGCCCGACCGCGTGAAATGGTTCACGTCGCTGGTTTCGAAATCCATGACCCTGCCGGGACTCCAGCACCGGCTGCGGCAGGTGGGCGCCACAGAGATCCGCGTGGTGCCCATGGCCCAGGGCCAGAAGCAGAGCCGCTTCCTGGCCTGGTCGTTTCTCAGCGTAGAAGCGCGCCGCTCCTTCCGAGCCACGTCACCGAAAGGAACCCCATGAAGCCCCTGCTCTTCGCCCTGGCCCTGGCCACGGTGGGCGCCGTCGTCTACCACACGGGCCAGAAGC
The DNA here is from genome assembly GCA_043775845.1 of Acidobacteriota bacterium. Taxonomy (GTDB): domain Bacteria; phylum Acidobacteriota; class Holophagae; order Holophagales; family Holophagaceae; genus Geothrix. Next base: position 1,160 of record JAYVRY010000141.1, on the reverse strand, counting down.
TGGTGCCGCAGACGGCCCACCCCATGGCGGTGCTCATGGCGGCCTATGCCGTGGCCTTCTCACTCTCGGCCCTAGCCTTGCCCTGGATGCAGCCAGCCGGTGCGGTGGGCCCCTGGCGGCAGGCCTTCGCGGGCATGGCCACAGGACCGGGCCTGCGCGTGGCCCTGGTGCTGGGGTTGGGCGTGCTCCTCATCGAGATGGGCTTCCTGTTGGCTTACCGCGCCGGTGGTTCGCTGCAGTGGGTCAACGTGGCCGTGAACGGGGCCAGTTCGCTGCTGCTGATCCCCATCGCCCTCCTCTTCTTCAAGGAAGCCTTCTCCCTGCCGAAGGCCCTGGGCATCCTCATGGTCATGGGCGGACTGGCCCTGCTGACCCGGCGCTGAAAAACGGCGCTGCCACTCACTTTGACTGAGGCCCTTCCATGTTCGTCCTGCGCCGCCTGCCCGCCTTCCTGGCCCTGCTCATGCTGGGTGCCCTCTCGCTGCGCCTGGGCCTGATGTTCCTGGTCGCCGTGCCTCTCACGCTACTCCTGGCGATCCTGCTGTTCATACCCCGCCACTTCTTGCAGACGCTGGTGGGCGCCGTGCTCTGGGGTGGCTGCGTCGCGTGGCTCGGCATGGCCTGGCTGCGCGTGAACGAGCGCCTTCCCTACGGCCAACCCTGGTTGCGCCTGGCCCTCATCTTCGGCGCCGTGACCCTCTTCACCGCCTGGGCGGCCTGGCTGCTGCGGAACAAGAAGACCGAGGTGTTAACCGCAGATGTCGCAGATAGCCGCAGATAAAAAGCTCCGCGTCGCCATCTGCGAAATCGGCGTCATCTGCGGTTAAAAAAATCAAAACACCGACCAGCCCGTGCGCGTGGTGAAGCGATCCAGGGCTTCGACACCCGCCACGCTGTTGCCGTGGACATCCAGCGCGGGGCTCCACACGCAGAGGATGCCGCGCCCCGGCAACACCGCCAGGATGCCGCCGCCCACGCCGCTCTTGCCGGGCAGGCCCACGCGGTAGGCGAAGTCCCCGGCGGCGTCATAGGTGCCGCAGGTGAGCATGATGGCGTTGATGCGTTTGGCTTCGCTGCGGGTGAGCAGGCGCGAGCCGTCGGCCCGCTGGCCGTGGTTGGCCAGAAAGAGGCCCGCCTTGGCCAGATCCCCACAGCTCATG
>JAYVRY010000140.1:0-24572 GCA_043775845.1 Acidobacteriota bacterium | reverse complement strand
CGGCGGCAGCGCCATCTCCAGCGCTTGTTGGCGCACCATGTCGACCCTCAGAAGGTTTTCACCATCGAGCATCACCGCTGCCATGCAGCCACGGCCTATTTCGGGCGAGAAATGGACGAGGATGCCCTGGTGATCACGGTGGATGGCGCCGGTGACTCACTTTGCGCCACCGTTTCCCTGCCGCGGCCCGGAGGCAAGCTGGAACGCATCGCGACCATCGATGAAGAAAACTCCATCGGCAACCTATGGGAGGTCATCACCGCCCTCATGGGCATGGTTCCCATGGAGCACGAATACAAGCTCATGGGCATGGCGCCTTATGCCAGCGGTGACCGAGTGGAGCAGGCGAAGCAGCTGTTCAGCAGCGCTTTCGAACTCAAGGACGGCACTTGGGGGCTGGCCCCCGGTGTTCCAAATCCAAGCTATGCCTACGAATTCTGGCGCAAGCGCCTGGAATTCGTCCGGTTCGATTACATCTGCGCCGGCCTCCAGAGTTTCACCGAGGAATTCCTCACCGAGTGGGTTCGGGGATGGCTGAAGAAAACCGGCCGCAGGAAGCTTCGGCTGTCCGGCGGCGTCTTCATGAACGTCAAGCTGAACAAGACCATCGGCGAACTGCCCGAAGTCGATGACCTCTACATTTTCCCCTCCTGCGGTGATGAAACCAACGCGCTGGGTGCCGCCTGGGCTTTCATGTCGGATCGGGGCCTGGCGGACCAGATTCAGCCCCTGGAATCCATGTATCTAGGCCCCGAACACTCACCCGAGGCCTACCAGAAATCCGCTGACCATGCTCGGGAACTGGGATGGGACGTGTCCACACCTGCCGACCTTGAGGGGGCGGTGGCTGACCTGCTGAGCCAAGGCGAAATCGTGGCCCGCACGCATGGCCGTGAGGAGTTCGGGGCCCGGGCCCTGGGCAACCGGTCCATCCTTGCGGATCCAACCCGCCCGGATGTCGTGCGGATCGTCAACAACGCGATCAAGTGCCGGGATTTCTGGATGCCTTTCGCGCCTTCGGTGATGGCCGAAGCCGCCGATCGGTATATCCACAACCCCAAGGGCTTCGAGGCTCCCTACATGATCCTGGCCTTCGATTCCCGGAACACGGCGGAGGTCAAGGCGGCTTGCCATCCCGAAGACTCGACCATCCGGCCTCAGATCGTGACCAGGACCCAAAACCCCGGTTACCACCGCCTTCTCGAGCGGTTCCAGGAACGCACCGGTCGCGGGGCGCTCCTGAACACATCCTTCAACCTCCACGGCGAACCCATCGTTTCCTCGCCCGCAGACGCCATCGACGTGATGCAGCGGTCCGGGCTGATGCACCTGGCCCTCGGGCCCTTCCTGATTTCCAAGTCCCGTAAGTAGCTCGGCACGTAAAACGATCCGGCGAGTGTCGGGCCTTTTGCTGTCTGCCCTGAACTCAAGCCTTGGCCATGCGATGGCTGTGGTCTATGGATTCAATCAAGCCCGCCGGGTGGCCAGCAGATGACCGATGGCCACGGCCGCCGCGTCGGCCGCGTCGGCCGCCAGGGGCTCCTTCAGGTTCAGCAGGGTCATCACCATCTTGCCCACCTGGCTCTTGTCGGCCCAGCCGTAGCCCGAGACGGCCTTCTTCACCTGCATGGGGTTGTAGTCGCCCACCGGCAGCCCGTGCAGGGCGCCCGTAAGCAGGATGCCGCCCCGGATCTGGCCCAGCTTCAGGGCTGTGGCGGCGTTCTTTTCGACGAAGGGAGATTCCACGGCCATGAAACCCGGAGCGTGGGCGGCGATGGCCTCCGCCAGCCGTTCATGGATACGGAGGATGCGCTGGTCGAAGTCAGCGCCCCGTGGGCTGCGGATGACGCCGGCTTCCACCAGCGACATGCGCGATCCGAAGCGCTCCACCACGGCCCAGCCGCAGGCCAGGGAGCCCGGGTCGACACCCAGGCAGCGGACCGGCGAGGGCGCCACGATCATCGGGCCTTCCGCTTGCCGGTGCTCCTGATGCTACCTTTCGGTGGCTTCGGACTGGCTTCGCGGGACTTGCCGCTGGCTTCACGGGATTTGCCACTGGCTTCACGGGATTTGCCACTGGCTGCGCGAGCCTTCTTCGGGGGGCGGCCCATTGATGTCGAATCGCGGCGACTCCGTTCCCCACCCGTTCTGGTTTCGCGGCGCGCTTTGGGTTTCTCGAGGTCGCCCTCCTTCAATACGGCAGGCGCTGCGAGCGTCGGCACGAACTGGAAGGCCTTGCCATGGGCATCCTGGGCCTTGGCTTCGGTGATCCAGGCGCTGATGCGGCGGAGATCTTCGTCCACGGTGGTGACTTCCACCTCGACCCCATCGCCGATGGTGAGTACCACCGTGCCCCGCAGGCCTGTGGCCTTGGTGCGGTGTTCATCCACCCAGAAGCTGCCGCCCAGGGCCGCCAGGGGCACACCCACTTCCACAAAGGGGGAGTCCAGCGTGACGAAGACCACCTTGGCTGAATAGCCCTGGATGCGCCCCTTGAAGCGCTGGCCGATACGGGACTTCATCAGAAGGCAGGCCTTCCACTTGTCGTTCTCGCGCTCGGCTTCGGTAGCCTTCTGCTCGCAGTCGCTGGCGCCCTTGGCGAGCACGGCCAGATGGCTGTGCAGGCCTTCGGGCAGCGCCCGGCCGCGCAGCACCTGGCGCAGCAGGCGGTGGACGATGAGATCCGGATAGCGGCGGATGGGGCTGGTGAAGTGCAGGTAGTCCTGCAGGGCCAGGCCCGAGTGGCCGATGTTGTCGACGTTGTATTCGGCCTTCTTCAGGCTGCGCAGCAACAGGGTGTTGATCATGGCCTCCAGTGGGCCGCCGCGGATCTTGTCGAGCATGGCGTTGAGATGGTCGGGCGTGGGCATCTCTTTGGGTTTGAGCAGGCCGAAGGTGCGGGCCACTTCGGCAAATATCTCCAGTTTCAGCGCGTCCGGTTCGTCGTGGATGCGGTAGATGGAGGGGATCTTCTTTCGCGTGAAGAAGCGCGCCACCGTTTCGTTGGCCAGCAGCATGAACTCCTCGATCATGCGGTGGGCATCGTGGCGCGGGTAGCGTCGCGCGTCCACGGGGCGCCCTTCTTCGTCGAAAACGAACTCGGCTTCTTCCGTGTCCAGGTTCATGGCCCCGCGCCCCAGGCGAATCTGCGTGAGACGCCGGGACAGCACCAGGGCCTCATCCAGCATGGCGCAGAGGTCATCGCCCAGTTCGGCCCGCTTGCGGTTGGAGAGCTCGATGCAGGCTTCCTTCACCTCGTCGTAGGTGAGCCGCTTGGCGCTGCGGATGACGCTCTCCGACAACCGAGTCTCCACCACCTCGAACTCTGGCGAGAGGGTCATCCAGGCGGTCATGGTGAGGCGGTCCACGCCTTCGCGCAGGCTGCAGAGATCGCCGCTGAGCCGCTCGGGAATCATGGGGATGGCTTCGTCTGGGAAGTAGACCGAGGTGCCCCGCAGTCGGGCCTCCTCGTCCAGGGGGCCGCCCTCGGCCACGTAGTGGCTCACGTCGGCGATGTGGACGCCCAGCAGCCAGCCGCCACCCTCGGACTTGGGCAGAATCTCCAGGCTGATGGCATCGTCGAAATCCTTGGCCGTGGGCGGATCTACGGTGCAGGTGAGCGTCTCCCGAAGGTCCTGCCTGCCCTGAATCCATTCTGCGGGGATGGAGGTGGGGAAGGGGGCCAGTTCGTTCATCACGGCATCGGGGAAGGTTGTGTGCAAGTTGAACAGGGCTGCCGTGAGCTTGTTCTCGATCTTCAGGTCCGTCTTCTTGCCGAGTCGCGCCACCACCACACCGCGCAGTTGCTTGGCCTCGGGATCGGCATCCAGCTTCACGCTGACCAGTTCGCCATCCTCGGCAAGGTCGGTGGGTGGAACGGAGATGAGCTGGGACAGGCGTGGTTCCAGCGGCACCACGCGCCAGCCCCAGGGCTGCTTCTGAAGGGTGCCAGGCATGGGCAGATCGCCTCGTCCCTTGATCTCAATCACTCTGGCCTTGAGGCGGCCATCCCAGCCTTCGCCGTTCACCTCGGCCACCACGCGATCCCCGTGGATGGCGCCATGGGCATCCCGCCAGTCCACCAGCAGGTCCATGCGGGGGCCTTTGGGGGCGCCCACGAGCCTCAGGAAGCCACCGGCCCCCTCGGGATGGCCGAGGAAGGTGGCTTCGAAGGATTCAAAAGGCCGAAGCCCCAGGCCCTGGGATGCAGCGGTCTGGGGCTTCGACGTTTGGGGATTGGCCCGTCGATCAGGAGTGCGCGACGGGGGGCGAACGGGGATGCGGGGGGCTGAGCGGCGGGCCATGCCTTCAGGGTACAGGCCTGGCGGCGATCCGGCCTACTTAACCTTCTTGATGGGCTTGGCCGGGGGCGCGGAGGCCTTGCCGTTCAGGACATCCAGGTGGTGCTGGACTTTCTTGTTGTCGGGATCGATGGTCGCCAGGCGGTAGAGCCAGCGGGCCTTGCCGGCCTTGTCGCCCTGGGCTTCCAGGTAGGCGGCGCTGGAAATGACGGCATCCACCCACTTGGTCCGTTCACCCTTGCCGGCCTTGTACTCGGCCACCTGATCCGCCTCGCTCTTGAGCTTGTCTTCCATCACCTTCACCAGGGGATCGTAGGCCTCACTCTCGCGCTTGGTGACATCCAGGTAGGTCTGGAAGAACTTCACCCACTTGGCGCTGTCGACCACCTCCTTTTCCACGCCCACGGCCAACTCCAACTCCTGGGCCTCGCCAGCATCCCGGTTGGTCTTGGCCTTCAGCTCTTTGATGCGGGCGTCGTTTTCTTCAAGCACCTGCTTGGCCCGGACACCGGACTCTTTGTAGTAAGTGATGGTCTGGGCAAAGGGTTCTTTCACGCCGGCATGGGCTTCCATGGCCAGGGTCTTGGCGGTCTTGGCGTAATCCAGGGCCTTCTCCCAGGCACCAGCCGAGTCGGCGGTTTCGGCGGCCAGGCGAAGGGCCTCGGCCATCTCAAGGTTCGCCGTGCAGCTGGCCACCAGGGTCGAATTGTCCTTCTTGTCGAAGGCGGGGCGCGTGGCGGGGAGAAGGGTCTCCGCGCGCTTCATGGCCTCGGGGTAGTTCAGCTGGGTCATCAGCTGCTCAATGGCAGGCCGCTCGGCTTTCACCCGGTCGCCCAGGGAAGGGGCCGGAGCCTGGGCCATCAAGGCTGCAGGGAGGACGATCAAAGACAGGAAGGCGGATATGCGCATCGTTTCGACCAATGGTGAGAAGGGAGAGGTCCCCACGGAGAAGCCTCCATTGTTCCGGGGTTCGTTGAGATTGGCTAGTCCTCACCCTATGGTTTCAGCCATCCCCCTGATCTCGGCCTTGATCTTCTCCATTTCCTCGCGCTCAATTTTGCGCGCGGGGACGCCGCCCCAGGTCTCCCCCGCCCCCACCCGGCTCCCCGGCAGCAGCACGCTTTCGGGCAGGATGGTGGCGTCATCGCCAATGACCACGTCCCCCATGACGCAGCAGGCCAAACCCAGCGTGGCCCGATGGCCCACCATCACCGGGGCGATCACCAGGTTCCCGCCGCCCCCGTAGTGGGCGAAAATGCGCACGCTGCCGCCCAGGGCCGCATCATCGCCGATGGTGATGAGCTGGGGATCGCTGATGTATTCCGTGTTGACGAAGGCGTGGCGCCCGATCTTCATGCCCATGGCTTTCAAGAACCAAACCCCGAAGGGCGTGAGCGTGACGAAGGGCAGGAAGGTGAAGCGCACCAGGTAGAAGAGCCCGTTGTGAAGGAACCAGGGCAGGGCGTGGAGGGTGTAATAGCCGCCCCGGAAGGGCTTCACCCGGGTGGGCAGCACCCAGTTGTAGAGGGGGATCACCACCAGCAGCGCCAGTCCGAAGATGAAAAAGCAGAGGGCCAACGCGAATCCGGCGACCACCCAGGGCAGCACCGAGGGCAGGTGGTCGGCCCAGGCCTTCAGATGGGCCCAAACCCACAGTGATGGCGCCAGCGCCAGGCCCAGGGCGGTGGAGGCCAGGGCGTACAGCAGCAGGACCGCCAAGCCATAGGCGATGCGGGAAAAGCGGCGCAGCACCTGGTCCAGCCAGTTCTTGGGCGGGGGATTCTTGGATTGATCCTTGGCGAAGGGTCTCATCTGTCCAGCCTAGCGAATTCCACAGGTAGCATGGGGGGATGGATCTGGTTCTGCTCCGCCTCTCCGCCCTCGGCGACATCCTTCGGGTCATGCCCGCCTGGGCCAACCTTCATCTGGCCTTTCCCGAAGCCCGGTTCCGGGCCGTGGTGGAGGATCGCCATGCCTTCCTGTTGGAGCCGCTCCCTTGGCTGGAGCCTGTGGTGGTGCGGCGGAAGCGCCTGTCCAATCCCTTCTCGGCCCTCGGTGAACTGAAGCGGGTAGCCAGTTTGGTCAAGGATGGCGAGGTCAGCCTGGATTTCCACGGCATCCTCAAGGCGGCCCTGATCCCCAAACTGGCCAACATCACCGAACGCTGGGGCGATGGCGTCACCAAGGAATTCGCGGGATCGCTGCAGACCCACCCGCTACCCTTCCGCCGCCAGACCCGCTACGACCAGGCCCTGGGCTTGGCGGAGGCCTTTGGCCAGAGCCGGGGCATCGAGGGCCTGGGCCGCTTCCGGCCTGTGCTGAAGGACGTGACGCTACCCGATCCCGGGGAGGTCTGGTTGCAGACCGGTAAGCGCCGCGTGGTGCTGGTGCCCGGGGCCTCGCGGCGCGGGGCCATCAAGCGCTGGCCTCTCCACCATTGGCTCAGCCTGGTTGAGCTTCTGAAGAACCACTGCGACCTGCGCTGGTCCCTGGGCCCCGAAGAAGACGACCTGCGGGGCTGGCTCTCCGGCGTCTCAGGCGTCGAGGCCCTCCCGCGCCTGGGCTTCTGGCAACTGGCTGCTGCCCTGCGCCAGGCCGATGCCGTGGTCTCGCCGGATACGGGGCTCTTGCATCTGGCCGTGGTGCTGGGCATCCCGGCCCTGGGGCTTTATGGCTCCAGCGATCCCGTGGTGGCGGGCCTGCCCCAGACCGCCGGCCGCATCCTCCGCACCGGCATCAGCTGCTCCCCCTGCCGCGAACGGGACTGTCAGCGAAGGCAGTGCATGGAGGAACTGACGCCAGGTCTGGTGAAGGTCGCCCTGTTGGATGAACGCCTCCGACATTGAAGCGGGATCCAGCCCCGGCCAGGGGCGCTCGTCTTGTTGTGACACAGGATGAGTCGGTGAAGATCGGGTTGAGGCAGTACCACTACCCCTTGCGCCACCCCGTGCTGCCGTCCTTGCGGTCTTCGAGGACAATGCCCATGGCCTTCAGTTGATCCCGGGCGCGGTCGGCTTCGGGCCAGTTCTTGGCGGCCTTGGCGGCTCGGCGGGCTTCGATGAGGGCTTCCACTTCGGCATCGAGGCTGGCTTCTTCGTGGGGCCAGGCGGCGAAGATGGCATCGGCCTTGTCGAGGAAGGCCAGCACGGCGTCCCGCTCTTCGCGGGTGAGGGCCACATGGTCGTCCTGGGCGTTGAGGTCGCTGATGAGGGTAAAGATCGCCGCCAGGGCCTCGGGGGTGTTGAGGTCATCCGCCATGGCCTTCCAGAAGGTCTCCTGGGCCTGGGCCAAACGGGCCAAGGGATCCAGCGACTCCTTCCAGGGGCCGGCCCCGGCCACGCCCTCGCCTTCCATGCGCTTGCGGAAGGCCCGGATGCGCTTGAGAGAATTTTCGGCGGCTCGCAGGCCCTCGAAACTGAAGTTGAGCACCTTGCGGTAGTGATTGCTCTGGATGGCGTAGCGGAAGGCCACGGGATCCACGCCTTTCTCAACGAGGTCGCGCAGGGTGTAGAAATTCCCCAGGCTCTTGGACATCTTCTGGCCTTCGACCATGAGGAATTCGCCGTGCACCCAGTGGTTCACCCACTGATGCCCCAGGCAGCCTTCGCTCTGGGCGATCTCGTTTTCGTGGTGGGGGAAGATGAGATCCACCCCGCCGCTGTGGATGTCCATGCGCTCGCCCAGCAGGTCCATGCCCATGGCTGAGCACTCGATGTGCCAACCGGGCCGGCCCTGGCCCCAGGGACTGTCCCAGGAGGGCTCACCGGGCTTGGTGGCCTTCCACAGCACGAAGTCGGTGACGGCATCCCGTTCGTATTCGTCGGCATCCACCGACGCGCCCACTTGCATGCCCTCGCGGTCCAGGTGGGCCAGGCAGCCGTACTGGGACAGGCCCGCGATGCGGTAGTAGACGCTGCCTTCGCGGGCGTAGGCGAGGCCTTTGGCTTCGAGCGCCTGGATGAGGTCGATCATCTGCGGTAGGTAGTCGGTGGCACGGGGCAGGTGGTCCGCCGTGCGGATCCGCAGGGTGTCGAGGTCTTCCAGGAAGATGGCCGTGTAGCGGTCGGTCAGGGCCTTCATGGCCGCGTGACGATCCGCGTTGGTGGCCTCGGCGGGCAGCTCCTTCTGGGAGTCGCGGATGATCTTGTCCTCGACATCCGTGATGTTCATGCAGTGCCGCACCTGGTGGCCGGCGGCCTGGAAGGTGCGCTTGAGGAGATCCTGGAAGAGGAAGGTGCGCAAATTTCCAATATGGGCATAGTTGTAAACCGTGGGTCCGCAGGTGTACAAAGAGACCTGCCCTTCCAGCACCGGGACCACAGGATCGACCTGACGCGTCAGGGTGTTGAACAGGGAGAGGGTTCGTCGCATTGGTTTCATGGTTCTAGGAAAACATCATTTTGCCTTCTATCCAAAGCCTCCCGGTGACCGCATGAGCCTCTTCGGTGGCAGAAAGCAGGATGAAACGCTCCTGGAGCGGGATGAGCGCCTGTTCAAGCTCGAATCCGAGCTGGAATCCGTCAAATCCCATCTGGAGGACACCCAGGAGCTGGTGCGCCACCTGGATCAGGACCGGGGGCTGCTGCTGGGCGCCCTGGAACACATGCGGCCCGGGGAATCCATCGAAGCGCTGGCCCAGACCCTGCTCGACATCAGCTTCAAGCCCCTGGGGCTGGCCTGTTTCTATGTGGCAGAGGCGGACTGGGATCGTGATGAACTTCGCTTCGTGCTCTACCACGAGGGGGGCAGGGCCCGGCACCACCCTTCCCGGCGCCTCTCCGAGCGGGTCGGCCTGTCGGAGCGGGTGCTGTCCGGGAAGCGCCCCCTCTACATCCGCACCATGGAAGAAGGTCATTCGGCTGGCAGCTTGCTGACCATCTCAGAACAGGCCACGGGCCTCATCCCTCATTCCTGGTACGGGGTGCCGCTGGGCCGTGGGGCCCGCCCCTTGGGCCTGTTGAGCTTCCAGAGCTTTCAGACGGACGCCTTCAGCCACGGCCGGCGCCGGGTCATGGACGCGCTGGCGGCCCTGATGTCCACTTGCCTTCAAGTGAATTGAATCAAGGCCAGAAGATCGTCAGGCAGTACCCGGGCCCGATTGTCTGATCCGGCCACGAGGTGGATGCTTTCCCCTTCCGCCAGCAGAACTCCATCCCGTTCGATCCGGTAGCCGAACGTGACCCGGCGGCGACCGGTCTCCTGGAGGAAGGTCTTCACCTGCACCAGCTCGTCATAGCGGGCTGGGGCGCGGAAACGCACGCGGATTTCGTTGACCACCAACCGCACTCCCCGGGCTTCCCATTCCGCGTAGCTCTGCCCCAGTTCCCGCAGGAAATCACTGCGGCCCAGCTCCATCCAGATCGGATAAGTCGCGTGGTGGACGATGCCCATGGCATCGGTTTCGGCGTAGCGCACTCGGAGTTCAGTCAACGATTCCATAGCCTTGAGCGTACACGAAGAAGCCCCGCCTGAGCGGGCCAGGGACCGTACACGAAGAGGCCCCGCTTGAGCGGGGCCTGGGAAGCTCATCACGACGGCCGAGGGAGAGGACGGCCACCGTGATGAGTTTTCCTACACGGACCGGGGCTCCCGGCTACTCAATCGTGATCCGGACGTGATCGCCCTTGTCCGTGGTGACTTCCAGCAGCATGTCGCCGGGCTTGGCGTCGGTGAGCAGCTTGATGAGCTGATCAGGCTTCATGCCCTTCCTGGTCTCGCCATTGACCTTGATCTCGCCCTCACCGGCCATGTCCAGGGCGGCCTTGGCCAGGGAGATGGGCATGCGGATGTGGACTTCGGTGGGGCCTTCTTCACCCTTGGCTTCACCCTTGTGGTGGCCGTGGTGGTTGAAGGACTTGGAGACGACGTCGACCTTGATGAACCGTGCGCTTTGCGCGGCCAGAGGGAGGGTGAGGCTGGCAGCCAAGGCCAGCGGGATCATGATGGCGCGCATGGGCGGCCTCCTTGAAAGGATTGGGGTTCGGCACTCGCCGGGTTGCATGGGAATACGGGGGCCTGGGCCATGGGATTAGCCGGGTATTCTGATCCCTGTAACAAAAGCCACCCTGCCTCCATCCAAACCGCATGCGGCCAAGCCGCCCACTGGAGTCCCACCATGAAGCCTCTCGCCGTTTTGCTGCTCCTTGCTGCTCCGCTGTTCGCCGAAGGCGGAGCCAAGTGGGAGCACGACTACCAGTCCGCCCTCAAGCGTGCCAAGGCCGAGCACAAGGTGATTTTCATGGACCTCTGGACCGAGTGGTGCGGCCCCTGCCAGCTCCTGCAGAAGAACGTGTTTCCGACGACAGAGGCCCAGGCCGCCCTCGCCAAAGTGGTGCCGTTCTCGGCCCTGGTGCAGAAGAAGGACGGAACGCCCGTGGCCGAAGGCACGAAGCTGGCCGAGGATTTCAAGCTCAACGCCTTCCCCACCATGGTGATCCTGGATGCCAACGGCAAGGAGCTCCGCCGCCAGGTGGGCGCCTTCCGCAGCGGCGCCGAGTTCGCGGCCTGGTTGAATGCGAAGAATTAGGGAGGAGTCCAGACTCATCCCTCATTCCTACTGATCCTTCACCCCGCCCGGCGACTGCGGGGGCTTGGGGAGGCGCTGTTTGAGGCCTTCCAGTTCGTCCTGCTGCGCGCCCATGCTGGGGCGCGGCGGGGGTGGCGGCGGGGGTTTCTTGGGATTGGGCGGGGGAGGCGGCTGGGCGTCCTTCACCAAGGTCTGAAGGTCATGGATGGCATCCCGCTGGCCCGGCTGTTCCAGGAGCAGCCGTTCCAGCAGGGTGCGGGCTTCTTCGGGGCGCTTGGCCTCCAGGTGGGCGCGGGCGGCCAGCAGCAAGGCCGGTGCCCGCCAGGCGGGGATGGGCCGGGGGGCGCCTTGGCCCACCAGGGAGGTCAGCGCCTTCAAGGCATCTTCGGGGAAGCCCGTACGCAGATCGATCTGCGCCGCCAGCAGTACGTGGGCGGGCTTGGCATCGGCCGGGCGCCAGCGGCGGGCGCTGGGCAGATCGCCTTCTTCGATGGCCCGCTGGGCCAGCCAGGCCTTCACGCTCGCAGGCGTCAGGGCGGCGCTGCGGGATTGGGCGTTCAGAGAGGCTGAACCCAGGGCCAGCAGCAGCAGGAGGACCGGCCGCCAACGGGCCAGGGGCTTGCCGGAGTAGATGAGCCACAGCGCCAGGCCCGCCAGGGCCAGCCAGGCTCCGATTTCTGGATGGGCTGGCTGCAGGGAACGACTGGCGGGCAGGGGCAGGTGTCCCGCAGCCAGGGCCTGGAGACCCGCTGCTGCGGCTTCGCCGTCTTTGAAAACCCGGCCGCCGGTGGCTTCTGCCAGCCGCGCCAGAAACTCGGGATGAGCGGTGCTGACTGCGGGCTCGGCCCCTGGTGTCCCGGCACCGGCACCGGCACGGGGCGGTACGGGGTGGGGCTGGCCGTCGCCATAGGTCATGACGCACACAGGCAGCTTGGCCTTCTTGAGGGGCGCCACGGCGCGGGCCAGGGCCTCCTCTGGGGCTTCCCAGGTTTCTTCGCCATCGCTCAGCAGCAGCAGCACGGCGGGCTGGTCCGGATCCACCTGGGCGGCGACCTGGGGCAGGCCGCGCCCGAGGCTGGTGCCGGGCGATCCGATGTTGCCGGGGGCCATGGCGCGCAGGGCTTCCCGCAGCAGGGTGCGGTCTTCGCCGGGGGGCTGCACGGGAATGTCGTCGCCCGTGAGCAGGTCGAGGCTCCAGCGCAGGCCCGGCTGGGGCCGCGACCAGATGCGATCCAGGGCGGTCACGGCCGCTTCCCAGCGCGTTCGTCCCTCAGCATCGGCCACGGTCATGGAGCGGCTGGCATCGAGCACCACATGCACGGTGAGCCGCGGAAATTCCGGCAGGCCCCACCGGGGTTCCGCCAGGCCCACGCCCAGCCCCGTGACCATGAGAACCATGCCCAGGCCTTGCCAGAGCGGGCGCTGGCCCACCACCACCACGCCCAAACCGGGCCGCAGGTGCGCGCGCAAGGCCAGGAAGAGCACGACAAGGGCCGTGGCTCCGAAGGGCGCCAGTAGCCAGGGGTGGGAGAAGGGCAGGGACATCTCAGCGATTCTTGTGGCGCCGGAAACCCATCACGGGGGCTTTGCTCCGGGGGACGAGGGCTTCGAGTGGCGTGGGCACGAAGCGGAGGAAGGCGCGATCTACCTTGGCGATCTGGTTCCGGAACTCCTGGTAGAGCGCACCCATGGCGATCGGGAGCACGCTGGCCACGAGGGAGCGGTCCTCGGGGGATGCTAGGCCCCAGTGGTAGATCGCTCCCCAAAGCATGGACTGCATCTCCACCCACTGATCCCGCAGGCGGCGCTCACGCTTCAGGGCGCGGGCATCCCCGAATTCGGGCAGGATCCCGAGTTCCACCCCCAGGATGGATCCCACGAGCATGATCAGGTCCTGGTGCGACCACAGGTCCATCGCAAGCTCATCGTGGACATTCAATTCCAGGGTTGGAAGGGGCGGCGTGGGCTGATCCTCGCTCCAGCGGTGGATCGCGGTGCACAGCCGCGCCAATTCCCGGGCCTGGGCAGGCTTCCAGTCGGGCAATTCCTCCAAACCCGACTCGAACAGGAGGAAGGCGCATTCCCGGCCATCGCGGGCCGGGGACCAGGTCCAATGGGGTATGAGCGCGTGCCTCATGGCCGCATAGCGTTGCACCAGGGGCAGGGCCGTGGCCAAGGGTCGAGAGCTGCGCCGAGCCTCCAGGGCGTTTTGGAGATCCCCGGCCAAGGCCTTGGGCAGGGCCGTGTCCCGGGGGCCCGTAGGCAGTGGATAGGGATCGCCACTGAAGGCGCTGTAGTCCGGCACAGGCCAATCCAGGGGATCGCCCCCGGCGGCGGTGGCAGCCGCATCCAGCGCCGTGTGGAGGCGATGCAGCAGGAAGGCCAGCTCTTCGGTGTAGTCCTTGGCCGAGGCCGCGTGATCTGTGTAGGTCTTTTGCATCATCAGGTGGAACTGTTCCAGGAGGTCCACGCCTTCCTGAAGCAGGAGCAGCACCCTGGCCTCTCGGTCCACATGCGGCTCCAGGGCGGGGTCCGACAGGAAGCGGTCCATCCGCCAACCCGCCAGATCGAGGTGGTGCCAGAGCTTGTCGAGAACGGGCGGCGTCAGGGTGGGACGCGCTGGGAAGGCAGGCAGGGGCGGCAGGATCGCCCGCTGGCTCATCACCACCTGCTGCAGGATGGGGAGCGCCACCTTGACTTCGGCCTTGGGCCAGGGGTCGGGGGCGAGGGACCAATCGTTGAACAGGGCATCCAGCCACACATCCAGGTCCATCTCCAGGCTCACGCGGTTTGCCTCTGCAGTGGGCTTCGTCGGCAAGGCCGCCAGCCCTGATGCCGCCGCCCAGGCCAGCGTCTGCACGGGGCGCGTGGCGCGGCGGTGGAACAGCAGGTGCGAGGCCGCCTCCGCCACCGCCTGCGGAAGGCGGGGTGTGGGGATGCGGGGCGCTCGCGGGGTGGCCAAGTTTGCCATCATGCCTCCCAGGCCGCGTCCACCGCAGCGTCCAATTCGGTTTCGAGCTTCACGATCTGGCCGCGCCATTCCAGGATGGGATCTCGGGCTTCGCGCCAGGCCCGCTTCAGGAAGTCGCGGTCGCCTAGGGTGGGTTCTTTCAGTTTCTTGCTCCGCCGCTTGAGAGCCTCCGCCAGCGCCGTGGCTTCGTCCAACGCCCAGAAGGCATCCAGTTTTTCGCCCACGGTGGCGAGCTGCCAAGGCGCGTCCTGGCGTAGGAAACGGAGGAAGGTGCGGCGGTGGGACTCCAGTTCCGCATGCTGTTTCTGAATGTTACGAGCAATGAGTCTGATGGTCTCCCAGCTCGGAGAAGGCCTCGGGAGTATGAAGGTCTCGATGAACTGAGTTTGGAAGCGATTGGTTTGCCCTTGGATTTGGCTGGCCACACGTTTGATGTGGCTTAAAAGCAACCCTGAATTCAAGAAGGCCAGCAAAGCAGGATCCTCGTGGGGAAAGAAGTAGATCGTGTTGGCCATCAGATGTTGCCTGATACCGGCGAAGCGGGGTGTGACGGCCATATCGGGCCAGGCGATGACAGATCCATCCATCAGGCCCTCATAAGCCTCTTGCGCCTGCTGCAATTCGAACCAGGCCTGTTTCGTCGCGCGGTGGTCCAGGCCGGCGGTCTTGCCGTTCTTCTCGAGGCTGCGGAAGGGCTTCAGGTGCTTGGCTACGGCAGGGAAGCGATCATTGAATTCGGTTTCGGTGTAGCGGCTCTTGGGCGTGTAGATGAGGAAGCGGGGTTCATCCTGGCGCAGGGTCCAGCGGCGCACCTCATCCCCGATGACCAGGGGCTTGAGGATCTGGCTGGCCTCGGGGTTCTTGGCCACCAGAGCATCACGCTGGCGTTGACTCAGCCAGAAGGCTTCATTCAGGCCGGTGACAATCCCCCGACAAATGGGTGCCTCGCCCAGATACTCCCGCAATGTGAGGCCCTTGCGCTTTCGTTCGGTATCGACGGCGCCTTCGGCTGCGTTCACCAGGAGCCAGCCCCCGTCGCTGAGCTGGGATGCGGGCACGGCATGGCCGTGGGCGTCGTCGATGGCTTCGAGATCCACATCACTGTGGGGCAGGGTGGAAATCTTGGCGAAGCGCAGCGCCTGCTCCGTGCCGTCATCCGCCCGCGTGGCTAGTAGGATCATGGGGTAGGTTGTCGCATCCTCGAACACGGGCAGCTCGCCGAAATCCAGCAGGCGGTCCAGCTGGAAGCGGGATTTCAGGAAGGCGCGGGAAGGTTCGCCGTACTGGGCGCGCAGCCATTTGTTGCTGACGATGATGCCGTAGCGCCCGCCTGGCTTCAGCAGCTCCGCGCTGAGCTGGAAGAAGTAGCAGTAGAGGTCGGCACGCTCCTGATGCACATCGGGGAAGGCCGCCTTGAGGTGCGCTTTCTGATCCTTGAACAACTCCATGCGCACGTAGGGCGGGTTGCCGATCACGGCATCGAAGGCTTCGACACGGGGAAAGAGCTGGCGCCAGTCGGCGCTGAGGCTGTTGGCCACGCGGATCTGCTCGCCCAGGTTGGCGAGTTTGCGGCCAGGCGTGGCGCTTTCCAGCCAGAGAGAAAGCTGGGCCAGCAGAGAGGCCTCGGCGTGCAGATCAACACCGTAAAAGCAGTGCTCCAGCGGTGGCAGTTCCTTCAGGCTTGCCATGGCCCGGCTGCGGGGTGTGTCCTGGAGAATCTGGAAGCCCGGCAGGTCGTCGTGGACGGTGTCTTCGGGCACATCGGGCAAGGACGCCGCCGCCGCGAGAGCATGGCGGTAGGCGGGTTCCAGCAACTCGCGCAAGACGCGCAGTCCCATGGCGAGAAAGGCGCCACTGCCGCAGGCGAGATCTGCGATGCGCAGATCGGCCACGGCCTGCCAGGTGGCGTGAAAGCGGTGCAGGATCCACGCAGCTTCGTTGCCACCTTCCGGGCGCGGACCCAGGGCCTTCCTGGTGGACTCGAGGGCTTTGGACTTGCAGTCTTCGACCAGGGGCCCCAGGGTGTGACGGCAGATGTAGCGGGTCACCCAATCGGGCGTGTAGTAAATGCCATCGCTGTGGCGGGTGTCCTGTCGCTCGCCCCGAGCGGCATCCAGGTCGCCCAAGCTGGATTCGAAGCAGTGGCCCAGCACGCTGATGGGCAGCTCGGTCACGAAATCACGATCTGCCAGGTGCAGCAACTGCTTGGCCAGATCCTCGGTGAGGGCGAAGCCGGAGCCATCCACGGTGTCATCTCTGCGGAAGAGGCCACCGTTGAAGGCTTGGATCTCCAACACGGCATGGCTGCCCCGGAATTCGCGGCGGAACCCCTTATCCAGGTGCTTGAACAGCATCTGAAGGTTGCGGTGGAGGGGTTTCTCCTCCAGGTGGCCCGTGCGTTCCTGCAGGTCCGCCAGCAGGCCGTCCGGCAGCAGGCGGCGGCTTTGCGCGAATCCGGCGAACAGACTGCGGTTCAGCAGTTTCTGGGCGGCCAGCAGGGCCTTGGCGGGGGCCTGGGAATCGTTCTGGTCCTCCAGCAGGCGCTGGTAGTGGCTTTGGGCCACATCGCGCACGCCCCGGAACTCCTGGTAGAAGGCGCGGGTGATGCGCTCCTGCTCCAGGGGCGCGGCCTGGATCTGTTCGAGCAGGCGGGGCCGTTGGCCGGGGCGGGTGGGAATGAGGTTTTCCGGGCTCAGGAAGAAGGCCAGCTCCCGCAGCAGGCGCTCACGGTCTTCGTGTTGAAGGCGATGGAACTCGAACACCCAGGCCTTGAGCTGCCTGGCTTCCCGGGCATAGAGACGGATCTCGCGGAAGTTCGAGACGAGGATGAACTCGGCGTGGGCGTGCTTGTCGGCGTAGGCAAAGCCTTGCTCCACGGGGCTCTTGGTGTAGGGGCCCTTGGGCGACTTGTCCAGATCCGTGCCACCGTCTTTCAGCTCGAACACGGCATAGGTGGCGTTCTCGCCCGCTGACCCCCCGAAGCGGCCAAAGGAGGCGTCAGGCCGTTCGGCGTCCGTTTCGGTGGCGTGTTCTTCCCGCATGGAGAAGGGTTGATCCGCAGGCACCGAACCATTGGGAGAGTAACGCAAGCCCTGCTGAAACAGGAGGTTCAGGAACTGGCTCCGGTTGGCCTGTTCCTTGACGACGCCCCCCTGGTAGTTGTCCAGGCGATCTGCCCAGGCCAGCGCAGCTTCCCGCAAGGCCTCGGGCACGGTCACCTGCTCCAGCAGCTGATCCAGTCGGGAAGGGGCGATGAGGGGATTGAGGGCCATGGGCTATTTTCCTAGAATCCAGGCGGGGCGAGGCTTCCCGCGCTTGAAGGCCAGATCCAGGGCCAGGGGCAGGGCCAGGAGGGCCGCCAGAAGCAGGCACCAGGAGGCCAGGGGTCGCCCTTCCGTGGGCGGTTCCACGGGCAGCAGGGTCTTTTCCAGCTGATCCACCGCAGCCAGGCTTTTCTCCAGACCGCTGGGATCTTCGGCGCTGAAGGATTCGCCGCCCGTGAGGTGGGCCACCTGGGCCAGGGTGGCGTGATCGACTTCCACATGGAGCCGGGCGAAGCCGCCGCCATCGAGGGGCACGAGGCTTTCTCCGTTGGTGCCGAGGGCCACGGCATGGATGCGGATGCCGTTGCGCTGGGCTTCTTCGGCGGCCTCCATGGGTGTCACTCGCCCTCGGTTCTGGACGCCGTCGGTGATCAGCAGGATGACGCGGCTGCGGGCGGGGCTTTCTTCCAGGCGCCGCACGGCGGTCATGAGCGCCGAGCCGATGGCGGTGCCGTCGTCGCGGCTGTCGATGTCCAGCCGCGCCAGCATGCGCAACAGGCGCATGTGATCGGCCGTGAGGGGGCTGAGGGTCACGGGGTGGGCGCTGAACAGGATGAGCGAGAAACGGTCGTCAGGGCGCCGCAGGACGAACTGGGCCAGGGTGCGGCGGGCCGCGTGCCAGCGGTCCTCGTCGGGCCGGTCGAGGATTCGCATGCTGCTGCTGCCATCCAGCACTACGGCGAAATCCACCACGGGGGCCGTGCCCCGCAGCGCTTTGCGCCATTCCGGGCCAGCTGCGGCAATGCCCAGGGTGAGGGCTAGCAACACCGGCATCCAGTGGGAGGTATGGCGGGCCAGGGTGCTGGAAGGCCGGGACGAAGGAATGCCCCAGCGGTAGACGACCCGCCAGGCCCAGAGCATCAACGGCACGGCCAGCAGCAGCAGCAGAGGATGGCGCAGGGCGATCATGAACGCCCCAATCGGCCCTTGGCCTGGAGCACCGCCACCAGTTGCTCGGGCGCCGGGAAGGGGGGCTCGGTGCGGCCGAAGCGGGCGGCATCAAGGCTCTTCACCCACTGATCCCAGGGGCTCAACTGATGGATTTTGAAATCATCGGGGCCCCAGGCCCGGGCCGTGTCGCCGAAGTGCGCGGCCAGCAGGTCTCGGCCCAGATCATGGCCCGCGTCGAGCGTGCTCCGTTCGCGGTTCGCCGGCGGCCAGTGGCGCTGGAAGGCTCGATTCGCATGATGAAGGCGGCGCTTGGCGGAACCCTTCCGCCACAGCCGGAACAACCAGGCCAGGAGGGCTAGGGGCGGCAGGAGCAGGAGGCTGGCCCAGGCCCACGGAAAAGGGATGGCGGGCAGGCGGTCGTCGTTGCCGCCACCGAAGCCCACCCAGGGCCCACCGTAGGGGATGCTCCGTGGCACCCAGACCCGCAGCTCGGGACTGCGCTGCCCATTGCCGAGATCGAGCGGCGGAACCACGGCCTGCCCCGGTTCCAGGGCCTGCACCTGGAAGCGCCAGCCCCGGCCATCCGGCAGAGGTTCCATGGCCCGCAGCCGCAGGGGCCCCAGGCGATCCTCCACGGTGGGGCGCGGCAGTGTGGGCTTCGAGGGATCCTCCTCGCGCAGCTCCAGCACCAGCAGTTCGCCCAGCTTCAACTCCGTCGGCGCCTTCCAAACCGGCCCCGCCATCACCGACAGGCAGCCAGCCACCAGTCCCATTCCTGTCTTTATACATCTCGGATTTCGCATGCGAAATCCGAGCGAGGACAAGCCTAGGACGGAACCCCATCCCAATCCCATCACGCCCCCCCCATCCGGAGCCAGGCATTCAGCTTCACCACGGGGTCTTCCATGATGTCCCAGCGCTGGCGCTCGATGGCCGGTGTGAAGCCGGGATCGGGCCAGGTCATGCCCCGCCGCTCGGTGCGGTCCTCGGGTTGGAACCAGACCAGGCGGTGGCGCGTGGCCAGGGGTTTCAGCAGGGGCGCCAATCCCTGCAGGCCCGCGCCATTGCTGAAGAGCCAAAGCCGGTGCCCCTTGCCGTGCTCACCCCAGTGACCCAGGGCCTCGCGCCAGGAGGCCTCCGTGGGCAGGGAAGGGCCGCGTTCGGCCAACGTTTCGAGGATGCGCAGGCCGTGGATGCGGCCGCGCTTGGGGGCGATGCGCAGGGGGGGCGTACGGCCATCGCCGGGGACGATGAGGCCCAGGCGGTCGCCGGTGGCCTGCAGGGTGGCGAAGGCGGCCCCGCAGAGTTCCATGGCCCAGCGCAGGGGCGAGACGGCGTCGCCCAGGAACATGGAAGGCGAGGGATCCACCACCAGCCACAGCACCAGGTCGCGGCTGCTTTCGAAGCGTTTGAGGATGGGTTCCCCAGCCCGGGCGGTCAGGGGCCAGTTGATGAAGCGCGGATCATCGCCCGGCACGTAGGGCCGGTTCTCCACGAACGTGAGACCAGCGCCCTTGAACTTGGAAGGATGCAGGCCTTCCGTGCCTCCACCCAGGCGGCCGCGCAACCGCAGGGGCAGGCGTCGCAGGCGGGCGAGGAAACGGGCAGGCAGGGGCATGGGGGTTCAGTATGGCGGACTCCCGACGGATTGACCTACCACTTCACCCGAACCCGATAGGTCAGCGTGGCGCTGCCTTCAGCGGGCACGGTGACTTTGAAGCGGGCGGTGCCGGCGGCTTCCTTCGTGTGGGGATGGCTGCTCTGGAGCAGTTCCCAGTCGCCGGGCACGGGCTCCAGCAGGTTGACGGTCACGGCTTCCTTCTTGGCGTTCTTGAGTTCGACCTCGAAGGCGGATTCATACACGTAGCCGAATTTCCCCTGGCGGCCCAGGCTCTTGAAATCGGTCTGCTTGCGGCGGGCGGTGACATCGAAGGCATCGCCCAGCTTGAGACGCACCAGCTCGTTCTTGGGCGTGTGGTCCACGTTGTCCTCGCCCACGAACTGGGCGCGGCCATCGCTGTCGCGCTTGTAGACGCGGATGATGCCCTTGGGCAGGGGCATGCCCAGGCGGCTGGATTCCTTGTTGTCGAACTCCACGAACACGCCCACCTTCTGCTTCTCGCCCAGGTCGCCGTAGCTGCCAGAGTAGTAGTGGTTCTGGCCCTGGAGCAGGTATTCCTTGCGCACGGGAACGCTACTGGCGCTGAGCAGGGCCACCTGCTTGGTCTGGTTCACAGCCAGCGTGGTGGGGCGCTCCAGGGTGTAGAGGTGGTATTCGAAGAGGCTCTCCTCGGCCATCTTGGGGGCCCGTGCTTCGGCCTTGGACATCATGGCCACCGCGCCCATGACCTGCTCTGGATGCTGCTGTGCCCGATTCACATCCCCCGCCACCAGCTGCAGGGTGGCATTGGGATAGGCGGCGCCGCTTTGGTTGGTGAGGGTCACCCATCCGCTGAGGTCGAGGGTCTTTTCATCGGAAGACAGGTTGGCCACGTAGTCCGCGCGCCAGGAGAGGCCGCCCGTGAGGTAGCTCAGTTCCAGCTGCTGGGCTTTATCCGCACCGCTATTGAGGCTGATGACCAGGGTGGGTCGGGCCCGCAGGTTGCCCGGCACCTTGGGATAGACAATGCGGCCCGGGATGCTGGTCTCGATGCGATCCGCGAACTGGAGCACGGTGCCGTTGTTGGTGGCCAGCACCGTGGCTTCTTCGCGGATCTCCTTCGAGCCCGCGCCATCGGCATTGGGCACGCTGCGCACCACCGTCACCTTCTCGCCCACGTATTTCTCCAGCAGTTTCTGGGGTGTGAGCAGGTCGAAGTCGAAGTTCTGTTCCGCCACCCAGAAATCCTTGGGCGCCGTGAGATTGCGCAGCAGCGCCGTCTCCGGCCGGATCATGGCCGACACCTCCTGGAAGGCCAGCCGGGTTTCCCCCTTGGGCAGCCGGACCTCCCGGGTGTCTTTCACCAGGGCCAGGTTGTCGTTGTAGATCGTGACCGCCAGGGCCTTCTGATCCTTCAACAGGGTGGGCGTCTCCTGGGCAACCAGAAGCGAAGGCAGGGCGGCAAGCAGCAGGGTGGGGCGCATGGAACCTCCAGAGCGGAAAGGATGGTGGGCGGGAAGGGTGCCCGATACCTGGTGATGTCGTGAGGGGGGAGATCCTTTCAGGGCGGAATGGAATTAATTTGAATTCGGAACCGGCTCATTTGAGGTGACAACGGTGTAGCGGAGTAGGGCCTGCCCTTTGGCCGGAATGGATACGGCAAAGTCGAAGGCGTTCTCACCAGATCGGTTCCCCTTGTGAGTGGTGGAAAGGACCCTCCAGTCGGACATGAGGGGTTCTCGCACGATAATGCCGGCTGCTTCCGAAAGATCGCTGGCGATCCGGATTTCGATCTCGTATTCCCAACGGCGCTGGGGGCGCCATTTACCTGAATCATCTTTAATTGATTCAGCTTGTTTCAGTTTCTGATAGGTATCTCGTCTGAATACCCTGAAGCCTCGGGCTCGGCCCAAAATGAGTTCGATTTCTTCGCCAGGAGCGGCCTCTGGGAACTCCCAACCGTAATTCTCGGGTCGAGGGAGAATCACAAGTGCACCCATGGGATCTTGATATCGAAGCGTCAGTGAACCGCCTGGCAATGCACGTCCAAGATTTGATTCTTTTGTGTTTTGGAACTTTCCCACCCTCTGAACGTGTGAGAAGCGTCTTTCCTCCCATCCTTGTCCGGATTGGGACCTCAAAGACGCTAAGTAGGTAGCGGGAGTCGTTTGGGTGTAGTCGTCGTATGGGCACTCAACCAAAAACCGTTGGATGAGGGGGATTTTTTGGGCACCAAACAGGATGAGTTGCTTGTCTGAATTGGAATGAAGGGTGACGGGATGATTCAGGGAAAACAGAGGGAATTCGAACAGTTTCTCTTCCTGGAAGACTGGTGGACCTGCAGCCGAACTGGCTACGACCTCTACCGTGGCCGTTTTATCGGATATGCCTGCGGATTCAGGTGGGTCTGGCATCCAATCAACCCAACCTGCGATCAGTTGAAGGGAACAATTCTCTAGTGACAGTGAGCCTTCGTTCTTGACTGTTGCGAATACATCTAGGTCCATACGTTTTCCATCGGTGCTTATGGTCGCAACATAATGTGGCGTCCATTCAAATCCTGTAGCGGTGTAGAGCAGGGTGAGATCCCGAGGGTCTGATTTCTCAACGATGAGATCCTGGAGCAGGGTGGGGGAGGCTCGCAGTTGCGGTGGTACCTGTGTAAAGGCTAAGCCAGCAGGTGAGCTGCTTCTAAGGCCCTCTGGAAGCGCCACCAGCACATCTGGATCCGGATGCTGGGCATAGGCCCTGGATAGCCGTGCGATGCGTTCCAGAGGTTTGGCATCAACTCGCATCCTCGGATTCAGCAACGGCAGGGATGCCAGGGTTCCGTCCAAATCCGGCCGACCCTCCTCACCCTTAATCCGCACTGGTAGCTCCAGGCTGGCATCCACGAGGGAAGCTGGACTGAGCAGGTTGAACTCGTAATTGCGTTCGCGAACCTGGATGCCGTAGCCGGGATCCAGCAGGGTGGCGCTCTTGGGGCGCAGGGTGGGCACCAGGTCGGCGAAGGCGAGGCGGCTAGGGCCCTCGGGCAGACTCACGCGGCGGGTGTCGCGGATGGCGGCGAGGCTGTTCTGGTAGATGGTGACGCTGAGTGCGATGCGGTCCTTGGCCGTGGTGCGAACTTCGGGCCCTTCAGCGCGAAGGGGCGCTAGGGCGAGAGCAAAGAAGACAGGAAGGATGTGCATGGTGAGGCTTCAGCATGGCGGGTTTTGCAGCGTCTGGCCAAGACGCGAATGCGAAAAGAACGCTTCGCGAACGCGGAGGAGAGCGGAGATGCTGAGGAAAGCGGAGAAAGAAGAAAGATGAGTGTTCTCGTTTCTCAGCTCTCCTCCGCAGTCCTCCGCTTCCAGAATTCCTTTTCTTTTCGTTCGGCTTAGGCTAGGTTCCCCTCGGCCACCAGCTCCCGGATGCGCGTGAGCGCGCTGTCCAGCTGGCCCTGCAGCAGCTTCTCGGCGCCCATCATGGCCATCATCATGGGGATGTCGGCTTCGTCCACCAGGCGCAGGGTGCAACCATCGCTGGAGGCGGTGATCTCGAAGTGCAGCTCATGGTCAAACATTTTCTTGGCGCCGGGGACCAGGCTCACCAGCTGGCCTGGCGTGCGGGTCTTGGCGACGAATTCCTGGGGCATTTTCATGCCCATGACTTCGATGACATAGCTGTGCCGGTCGACATCCCCCTGGAAGTTCATGGCGCCAGGTTCGAGGAAGCTGCGGTGCTTCGAGAGGTCGGCAAGGAAGGTGTACAACGTGTCGGCGGAAACCGGCAGGGTGGCCGTTTCGGTCTTGATGGTGGTCATGACAGCTCCAGGGGTGATCTGTCATCGAACCACGAAGCCGCAGTGAGGGCGAGGCCCTACCTGCGGGCAGGGACGTCATCGGGTTGAATAGGATCGTTCCCCGAAGAAGGCAGTGCCGATGCGGATCTGGTCGGAACCCGCGGCGATAGCTTCTTCCAGGTCGCCGCTCATGCCCAGGCTGAGGCGCAGGGCCTGACCCAACTCCTGCTGCAGGCGATCGCGCAAGGCGGCCATCTCGGCGAAGGCGCTGATCAGCTCAGGCGGCGGGATGGCCATGAAGCCGCGCAGGGGCAACCGGGCATCACCACCCAAGGCGTCGAGCAGGGCGGGCAGGTCGGCCTCGCTGCAGCCGCCCAGCTTGGTGGCCTCGTCCCAAAGATCCACCTGGATCCAGACGGGCCGCACCACATCAAGTTCTTCGGCCAGTCGCCGCAGGCGCTCGGCCAGATCCGGGCGATCCAGGCTCTGGATCTCCGTGAAGTGCTGGAGGGTGGGCTTGACCTTGTTCCGTTGCAGGGGGCCCAACAAAACGAACTGCAGGGCTGGTTCGGCGCTGGCTTTGTCGGCACCTTCCTGCACGTAGTTTTCGCCGAACCGCCTGAAACCGAGATCGGTGGCCTGACGGATGAGCGCCAGGGGCTGTTTCTTCGAGACTGGCAGCAGCTCAACGGTTGAGGGATCGCGACCCGCAGCCTCGCAGGCACGCTGAATGCGAGCCCGCAGGCCCTCGACGCGATCGACCAGGCTCACGGCAGGAAGAGGGTCCGCCCGCAGGACTCGCAGGTGATGAGGGTCTTGCCCTCCTTCAACTGGAAGAGGATGGGGCCACGGAGTTTCACGTTGCAGCCGGAGCAGGCGCCGTTCTCCACGATCACCACGGCCCGGCCCTGACGGGCGGCGGCCAGACGATGGAAGCGGGCGACCTCGGAGGGCGTCATCTTAGCTTCCAGCTTGGTCCGCTTGGCCAGGAGTTTCTTGCGCCCTTCCACCTGGTTGGCGTGCTCGTCGAGGAAGACGGTATGTAGCTCATCGAACTGGGCCTTGGCGGCCACGCGCTCGATTTCCAGGGCGGCCAGGCTCTTCTCCAGGGCCTGGACGGTTTCCTCCAGTGCCTTGAGGGGTCTCGCCACGGAAGCCTTGAGGCGTTCTTTCTCA
>JAYVRY010000139.1:0-2007 GCA_043775845.1 Acidobacteriota bacterium | reverse complement strand
CCCGCCACCGGTATGCCCTACGCTGGAGTGTGTGATGCCCGCGCGCACCGCTCCACGAGGCCCCCATGTCCCGCCCCTGCCCCTGCACCTCCAAGAAGCCCTACGACCGCTGCTGCGGTCCCTTCCATGGCGGCACCGCGGCCCCGGAGACGGCGGAACAGCTCATGCGCTCGCGCTTCTCCGCCTATGCGCTCGGTAAGGTGGACTACCTCATCGCCACCCGCCCCGAGACCAAGCGGAGCGAGGAGAACCGCGAGGAACTGGTCCTCTATTGCAAGTCCGTCAGCTGTGTCGCCCTGAAGATTGTCAGCAGGGAGCAGGGCGGCAAGGCCGATGAAACGGGTGTCGTCGTCTTTCAGGCTAGCCTTCAGACCAACGGCCGCCGTAGCCTCCACACCGAGACCAGTACCTTCGAGCGGGAGCACGGCAGATGGGTGTATGTGGATGGCCTGGTCAAGGAATAGGGCCATTCGGCCTATCCCAACGCGCGGGAGGCCAAGCATTTGCAAGCTCCACCGATCAAAACCCGATCCGCAGGTTGATTCCTGAGTGCTGCGACAAGGCGTTGGCCCGTAACATTCCACCTTCGGATCCGCTTCTTGCTTTCATGACATCAACTCCGAAATTTCAGATCCCGCGGCCTTCACCCGAAGAACGTGGTGAGGGCTGAAATGGGATGTGATCCGGTGTACTTCCGTCGAGCTGACCACGGGGCGCGGATCCTTGTGGTCGATGACGACGCTCTGGCCCGCCGAAGCATCCAGGCCATGCTGGAGCGTGGTTTCTACCAGGTGCGGACCGTGGAGGACGGCCCCGAGGCCCTGGAGCTGCTCGCGGGCTACCAACCTGACCTGGTGCTGCTGGATATCCAGATGCCTGGCATGGATGGGCTGGAAGTCTGCCGTCAGATCCGTGAGCAGCCGCATGGCGAACTTATCCCCATCATTTTTCTAACTGGCGACGAGCGCCCGGATATCCACGCCCTGGCCCTGAGGGCCCGAGGGGACGACTTCCTGCGGAAGCCCATCCGCTCGGCGGAACTGATCATCAGGATCCGCAGCCTCCTCAGGATCAAGCGCCTCCAGGCGGAGGTCGAGGCTGAACGGGACAACCTGCTCGACATCCAGAAACAGCGCGAACAGCTGTTCGAATTCATCGTGCACGATCTGAAGAATCCGCTCTCGGCCATCCAGATGGGGCTGGAGCTCCTGGATGCCGCGGAGGGGGATAGCGTAATCTCCGGCGTGCAGATCCGCCGACTCCGGGACACGGCGCAGTACATGGGCCGGATGATCCAGAACATCCTGGATATTGGGCGCGCCGAGCAGGTGGGGCTGGAACTCCACAAGACCCGGTTTCTCCTGGGTGGCTGGCTGCCCCGGCTCCTACAGGAAGCGGAATCCCAGGCCCAGTCCAGGAACCACAAGCTGTCCTGGAATTGCCCCGCCAACCTTGAGGTGGAGGCCGACCAGGCCTTCCTGCAGAGGCTCCTGCTGAACCTGGTCGATAACGCCTTGAAGTATTCCCCTTCCGGCAGTCATACACGGGTCGTGGCCTTGGCTGGCGAGAACTGCGTGCGCCTGGAAGTCAGGGACCAGGGTGAAGGCATTCCCGAAACGATGCGCGAGCAGGTCTTTGGGAAATTCGTCCGCCTGGACGGGGGTGGACCGGACCTCCGCACGGGTTCGGGACTTGGTTTGGCCTTCTGCCAGATGGTGGCCGAAGCCCACCAGGGACGGATCTGGGTGGAGGACAACCTGCCCAGGGGAAGCGCCTTCGTGGTGGAGATTCCGCAGGCCCCTGCCCTGGAATAGCGGTACGGATCCATCCCGCGGGCCCCGGTCTGCCCAGATCAGGGGAGCATCGAACGGGTCCAAGCCGTCCTGAGAGAGCTGCCGTCGAGGTTCCCTTGAACCTTTCCTTGGCCAAAGGCTGAATTTCGGGTCCAATTCCGGGTAAGCAGGAGGACCCCATGGCTGAAGGCCTCGACAAGATCCAGGATGATCT
>JAYVRY010000138.1:0-6462 GCA_043775845.1 Acidobacteriota bacterium | reverse complement strand
TCCATCCGCCTCCGCCTCGTGCTCGTGTACGAAGCGGTGCTGGTGCCGCTCGGCCATGGCCTGGGTTTCGAAATGCAGGGTGAGGTGGCGGACGCCGAACTGGTCCGCCAATAGGTGCTCGATGCGGTGCTGGTGCTCCTCTGTCTCTTCCAGCCGCTCGGCCTCCACGATGATATGCGCGGTGCAGACCGTCAGGTGGCTGCAAACCCGCCAGGAGCGAAGATCCTCCACACCGCAGATGCCCGGTAGCTGGAGCAGGGCGGCCTTGGCCTCCTCCTGATCGAAGGCGGCTCGGTGCATGAGGATGCCCCCCGCATCCCTCAGGAGCAGGAAGGCGCCGCGCAGGATCACTGCGGCAATGCCAGCGGCCAGCAGGGGATCCACCCAGCGCCAGCCGGTGAGGCGGATCACCACCATGCCCAGCACCACGGCCACGTTGGCGAGGCTGTCACCCAAGGCGTGGAGGTAGGCGCTGCGCAGATTGAGATCCCGTTCCTGCCCCGTGCCCTTCGCCGGCACGAGCACGAAGGCGGCGGCTAGGTTCAGGACCAGCCCCAGAATGGAAAATCCAATGGCCCAACCGAGCTTGATGACATGGGGATGGCTGATGCGGTTCCAGGCTTCGAACAGAACGGCGCCCGCGAGGACAACCAGCAAGAACACGCCCAGCAGCGTGTTGAAGATTTCAATGCGATGCCAGCCGTAGGTCCAGCGGTCGCAGGGCTCCCGCTTGTTGGCCAGTCGGATGCTGCCCATAGCCAGTAAATTCACCACGGCATCATTGAGGTTTTCGAGGCTGTCCGATACCAGACCCAGCGACCCGGTCCACAGACCTCCCAACCCCTGGACCAGGAAGTTCAAACCGAAGATCAGCGAGCTGAGCGCCAACCGCCCGGTAGTGGTAGGGCCATGCCCGTTGTGAGAGTTGGGGCCATGCCCGCTGTGAGAGTTGGGGCCATGCCCGTCGTGAGTGCTATGGCCATGTCCGTCATGGGTGCCGGTGCCGTGGGAGTGGCCCATCATTCGCCTTTGTATTGGGGTGTGCGTTTGTCGCGAAAGGCCGCCAGCCCCTCCAGTCGATCCTGGGTGGGAATGATCTGGGCGTAGCAGGCCTCCTCCAGCGCCAACCCGGCGGCCAGGTCCAGTTCCATGCCCTGTCCCACGGCCTGCTTGGCCATGCGGAGGGCGATGGGGCCGTTCGGCAGGATCTCACGGGCCAGGGTCAGGGCGCCCGCCAGGGCCTGCCCGGCCGGGGCTACCCGGTTCACCAGCCCCAGTCGCCCGGCCTCTTCGGCTCCGAAGCGCCGAGCCGTGAAGATGAGTTCCTTGGCCCTGGCGACCCCGATAAGGCGCGGCAGCCGCTGCGTTCCGCCAGCCCCGGGAAGGATGGCCAGGGAAGTTTCCACCAGGCCCATCTTGGCCTCGGCGCCCGCCACGCGGAGATCGGCGGCCAGGGCCAGTTCCAGGCCACCCCCGAAGGCCGCGCCGTCGATGGCGGCGATGACGGGCATGGGCAGGGCCTCCAGCTCCGTGAAGGCGGCACGAAGCCCCTGGACGAAGGCGCTGGCCTCCTCCTGGGTCATCCCAGCCCGTTCCTTCAGGTCGGCCCCAGCGCAGAACACGCCTGGAACCAGGCTGTGCAGGACCACCACCCGGGTCGAAGCGCTGGCCGCAAGGGTCTTCAGGGCCTCCCGGAATTCCGCCAGGAGCTTTCGCCCCAAGGCGTTCTTGGCCTCGGGGCGGTCCAGTCCCACCAGGCTGATGCCCCGGTCAGAACCCTGCAGATGCTCGACCCAGATCTCCATCAGCCCAACTCGACGATGGGATCCCCTTCGTTCAGGAACTGCTCGGGGGCCACGAAGACCTTTTTGACCGTTCCTTCTTCGGGGCTGCCCACGGGAATCTGCATCTTCATTGACTCGATGATGACCAGATCCTGGTCTTCGCCCACCGAATCGCCCTCGGCGACGCAGACTTCCAGGACTTTCCCGGCCATTTCGGCCCGCACCACGACCATCTGCCACCTCATGAGGACGATGGCTTCAGTCTAGCCCTGAGGCGGGTTATTCGTCCCGGTCCGAATCCCCGATCACCACGAGATCATCATCTTCGTAAGCGAAATCGCCTTCTTCCAGGAGGATCTCCCGGACTTTGCCGCCCTCGGGAGCATTGATGTAGAAAGACGTGCGCGAGGAATCCGTGCCCTCAAGGATCATGAGGGGCTCGTCCTCTTCCACTTCCTGGCCGGGGCGGACCAACACATCCACCACGTAGCCCGGCCATTCCGCCCGCACGATCATGCCACCTCCCCTGAGTCCACCCGGTACCTTGGCGGGGAGAGTATGGCGCTATGCGGCCCCGCGCAAGCCCCGGAAGCAGTTCTTTTCGTCACATGTGGTCTCTGGGATACTGGAAGGCTTGGAGGATGGAATGGCTGTCGCTTGTGGCATCGTGGGTCTGCCCAATGTAGGAAAATCCACCCTTTTTAACGCTCTCACCCGTGCGGGCGCGGCTTCGGCCAACTATCCCTTCTGCACCATCGAGCCCAATACGGGCGTGGTGGACGTGCCGGATCTGCGGCTCCAGATCCTGGCCGACATCGTGAAACCCCAGCGGGTCCTCCCGGCGGCCCAGGAATTCGTGGACATCGCGGGTCTGGTGCGCGGCGCCAGCAAGGGTGAGGGCCTGGGCAACGCCTTTCTGGGGCACATCCGGGAAACCGACGCCATCGTGCAGGTCGTTCGTTGCTTCGAGGACACCAACGTCACCCATGTGGAAGGCGGCGTGAACCCCGAGCGGGACCTGAGCATCATCGAGACCGAACTGGTCATCAAAGACTTGGATGGCATCGAGAAGGGCCTGGAGCGCCACCGCAAGATCGCCAAGACCGGCAACAAGGAATCAGTTGCCCTGGTGGCCGTCTTGGAGCGGGTCTACGAGGTGCTGAATGACGGCAAGTGGGCCCGGACGGCGGGCCTGTCAGCCGATGACAAGGCCCTGATCAAGTCCTATGGCCTGCTCACCCTGAAGCCCACCCTCTTCGTGGGCAACATCGGGGAGGAGGACATCCGCAACCCCGAAAGCAATGCCCACTATGTGAAGCTCCAGGCCCTGGCCGCTGAGCGTCAGGCCCCCTGCATCCCCATCTGCTCCAAGTTGGAAGCGGAGATTCAGGATCTGCCCGAAGAAGACCGGCCCCTGTTCCTGGAGGAGGCCGGCTTGGCCGAGCCCGGCCTGAATGTGCTCATCCACGCCAGCTACGATCTGCTGGGCCTCCAAACCTACTTCACGGCTGGCGTGAAGGAAGTCCGGGCCTGGACCATCCACAAGGGCGACACCGCGCCACAAGCCGCAGGCGTCATCCACACGGATTTCGAGAAGGGGTTCATCCGCGCCCAAGTCATCGCCTATGACGATTTCATCCAGTGCAAGGGTGAGCAGGGCGCCAAGGATGCCGGGAAAATGCGCACCGAAGGGAAGGACTACGTGGTGAAAGACGGCGACCTCATGAACTTCCTGTTCAACGTCTAAGACTCAATACAAGTCAGCTCCCACCCGATGCCTTGGTGAAGGCGGGTCGATGAATCAAGTCAAACCCAGCGGATGGACCGGGCGTGGAGCGCCCATCGAGGATCCTGTACAAATCCTTCAGTCCATGCAGGAGCTGTTGCAACAGGAACTGGAATTCCCCCTGAAGGTCGAAGGCTCGCACACGCTCCCCTACACAGCCCGGGTCCAGCACATCGACGCGAAGAAGGGCATGCTCCATCTGAAGCTCATCCGGCCCCTGCCCCATGAATTGGCTCTGGGAGCGACCTTCGAAATGACCTTCACCCTGGCGGAACAGCGAATCGAAGCTCCTACCATTTTCCATGGCCGTCAGGACTACCTGCTCTACCGTTTCGCCATCCCTGCGCGGATCGCGCCGTCGGACCGCCGCCGCCATAAGCGCTATCCCTTCCGCCCCCGGGAGAAGGCTTACGTGGTGGCCCAGGATGGGGGCATCCCGGGGCACGGCGTTTCCGGCCCCCTGGTGAACCTGTCCCAGGGTGGTCTGGCCTTCCGGGTGGACCGGGTCATGCGGCTCGACGACCACATGCGGGTGACCCCCGGCCTGGGTTTCTTCGAGCGGGGCAAGGCCTTTCCCATGCTGAAGATCCGGGATCTCCCGAACCTGCCGGTCTTGGATGCCCGCGGGGTGTTGGCCAACGCCTGGGAGCACGATGGCGAGATCATCGTCGGGGTCCAATTTGGAGAGTTCAAGGAAGCAGAACTCCGGGAACTCCAGAATGTCCTGATCATCCGCGAAAACATGCAACGCGCTCCCTCCATCGCCGCCAGCGGGGGAGCCCGCGATACGGGGCCCCGGAGCCCCGCCCCCGCCGCCGACAAGAAGGTGCAGGCGGCCCGGATTCCTCCCGCCGGCAAACAGACGCCCGATGCCCTCCGGCGCCTGGGCCGGCGCTGCACGCGTCTCATCCTGGCGCTCGAACCCGGAGCCGCCCGCGACCAGGTTCTGCAGTCACTCGCCAGCGCTGGGTTCCACCGAGCGGAAGCCGTCGACACCCTCGATCTGGCCATGGCACAGTTCCGAATTGAGAAGAATGCCATCAGTCCGCTCCTGATGCTGGAGGCTCCTGCAGAGGTGGCCCCCTTCCTCCAGAACCTTCGAAGCCTACAGAAGGGTCTGGGTGAATCCCGCGAGTTGCCCGTGGCCCTCATCGCCCGGGGCGGAGAGTCCCTGCTTGACCTGGAAGATCCACTGATCCGCCCGGTGCCCTGGCCCTCCGCCGAAGATCCCTCCTGGCAGCACCTGCTGGATGAACTGGCGGGGCTGGAGTAGGTTTCAGACCGGCGCCACCTTCACCAGGTTGCCGTTGCCATCCACGCGCAGGAAGCCATCCTCGATGCGGTTGCCGCCGCGCATGACTGGATCGGCGGCGTCCCTGGCCAACATGATGCCGCCCCGAGCGTTGCGATGGAGCACGCACTCCTCCAGGGTCGCCTGGGAGTCCTCCAGCAGCAACAAACCCGTATCCTGGCCCTCCTTCAAGGTGCAGCGGACCAACAACAGACTGCCCCCAGGCTCCACCTGGACACCGGCCCCCGCATTGCCCGAGATTTCACAGGTATCCAGCACGCCTTGGCCGCCCTCGGCGCAGTCCACGCCCAGGGACCTTCCTTCGGTGTAGGTGCAGTTCCGGGCCTGCACCGTGGCGCCGTGATGGATGAGCAGGCCTGTGCCGCCATTGGCTTGGACCAGACAGTCCTCCATGGTGGCCAGCCCCCGGTCCATGACCGACATGCCGAACCCGGCATTTCCCGCCAGCCGGCACTTGCGCAGGACCACGTTGGCGCCCGCGAGCACATGCACCCCGGAACAGGTGTGATTCCCGATGTCGCAGGATTCCAGCACCGCCTGGCTGTGTTCCAGGGCCAGCAACCCGGCGAACTGGCTGTCCATCAAACGGCAATGGCTGATCTGAACCCGGCCCTCTCCCTCCACCTCGACGGTCCCCGCCCCTGCCGACAGGGTGCAGCCATCAAGGATGCCCTGGCCACGGCTTCGTACCTTCAGTCCCACGCCTTCCCCCGGGCCGAGGGAAACACTTTGAAGGGTGACCTGGGAGCCGGCTTCCACCTCCACGCCCGCCTTCGAGAATCCATGAATGGTCCCGCCCTCGATCCGGGCCTGGGTACCGACACCCAGCCGCAGGCCATGGCCCCCTTCCGCCTGGAAGGTGCTGTCCTGGAACTCCGCTGAGGCGCCGATGCCATCCAGGTCCGCGCAGGCGCTTCCTGCTTTCAGGGTGCAAAGCTCGATCCTGGGGGCGCCCGAGGTGATCCGCAGGGCGGGGGCGGCCGCCGTGGTCTGGATGGTCAGCCCGCGCAGACAGGCCCCCGGGGTCTGGATCAGCAGGGCTGGCCCGGTGGTGCCTTCGATGACCACTTCGCCAGGTTCACCCAGGCCCAGGATGACGACATCCTTGTCCACCACCACGGATTCCCGATAGACGCCGGGCAGCACCCCAATTTCGGTACCGGACACGGCTTGTCGAAGGGCCACCTTCAGGCTCAAACACTGCCCCTGCCCCCCCTTGCCCACCCGGATCTGTTTGCCCGTGATGTCCTTTTTCGGCACTGGCGCCGCCGAAACCTTCACGGGCACAGGGGCCTTCGCAGGCTCGAGCAGGGCTTCCCGGATGGCGGTGCCCAGGGCTTCGGCATCCGGAAACCGTTCCTCGGGCTGCTTGGCCAGAGCCTGTTCCACGACGGCCACCAGAGAGGTGGGGATGTCCTGCAGTTCCATGGAACGCAAGGGTTCATGCGGATACAGGAGGATGCGGTTCAACACGGCCGTGGTGGAATCACCCCGGAAGGGTTTGCGCCCCCCGGACAGGATCTCGTAGAGGATGACGCCCAGGGCGAAGACATCGGAACTGGTGGTGGCCTTGCCGGAAT
>JAYVRY010000137.1:0-24826 GCA_043775845.1 Acidobacteriota bacterium | reverse complement strand
GACAAGGTAGAAAACTGGGTGGCCTCGCCGTAGATCCACTGGCCGAGGGGACACTTGTTATCGAGGCCCACCACGGCGGGGTCGAGGGTCTCCTTGCTGGTTCCATTGATCACCGATTGCAATCGGATCTTCCACTGACTGTGAGCCGTGATCGCCTCATCGAAGTTCATGTGGAGCCTCCCGGAAGGAATGGTCAATCCACCTATCGGTCACCGGATGAAAGCCATGAAGTCGGTACGGTTTCCGGGGCCCAGCCTCTCGACTCGGATCCGATCAGACCCCCGTGCCCTTGATCAAACCATATCGCTGGGCATCTCCTCCTGGAGGGCCATGATGGCAAGAGCCACGCCCTGGGCCGCCCGGGAATAGGAGGTGCCGTACTCGAGTTCTGCCTCTGCGGCTTCGACATCCCCGGCATTGATGAGGCTGACAATCCTGCCCGCTTCCCGGTGAAAGGCTGCGTGGGTTTGCACGAGAAACGTGAAGGCAGTCAAATGGCCCGAACTGCGTTCGCCTACTCCCCGCAGCCACTTCCCGAGGTTGCAGCAATCCTCCGAACAAACAGCTGCCACATCCATGCGTTCTCGCTGAAGGATGGCTGTCTGGAATCTGGTTTTCCACTCAGCGTGGTCATAGATGACTTGATCCAGGTCCATCAGGGGCCTCAGGGGCATGCACTCATCAGCATGTGGTGTGGGTGTCATCATTTTGAAACCGGCGCCAAGCCCCAAACCCGCTTACCACCCACCCAGGTGCCGAGTATCTGGCCAGGAAGGCTCCACCCCTTGAAGGGGGTGTTGTAGGACTTGGATTGGATGAACGCGCGATCGACCTGGACTTTGGCGTTGGGATCGAAGAGCACGAAGTCGGCGGGGGCACCCGGCTTGAGGCTGCCGAGGCCCTGGCGGTCGAGGTGGAAGACCTTGGCGGGCTCCCAGGCCAGTAGGCTGATGGCCTTTGAGAGACTGATGATGCCGCGGTTCACCAGCAGCTCCAGCGTGAGGGGCAGGGCGGTTTCGAGGCCGATGACGCCGAAGGCGGCGATGGGCAATTCCACTTCCTTGTCATCCCAACCGTGGGGCGCGTGGTCGGTGGCGATGGCATCCACGGTGCCATCGGCGATGGCTTCCAGCACGGCCTGAATGTCGGCGTCGGTGCGCAGGGGCGGGTTCATCTTGTAGTCGCTGTCGAACTTCATCAGTTCCTTGTCCGACAGGGCGAAGTGGTGGGGTGTCACTTCGCAGGTGACGTTGAGGCCACGGTTCTTGGCCTCACGCACCATGCGCATGGAACCCTTGGTGCTGAGGTGGGCCAGGTGGAGGTGGCCGCCGGTGTGCTCGGCCAGTACGATGTCACGGGCCACCATGGCTTCTTCGGCGGCGGCGGGGATGCCAAGGCAGCCCAAGGAGGCGCTCACGGCGCCTTCATGCATGTAGCCCTTGCCCGCGAGATCCTTGTCCTCCTCGTGGGCCACCACGGGCATGTCGAGCCAGCGGGTGTACTCAAGTGCGCGGCGCATGAGGGAAGCGCTGGAAATGGGCAGACCGTCGTCGGAGAAGGCCACGCAACCCGCCGCCTTCAAGGTGCCCATGTCGGCCAGTTCCTCGCCCTTCATGTCCCGGCTTACGGTGCCTATGGGGAAGTAGCGGCAGAGGTCGGCCTTGGCGGCGCGGCTGAGCATCATTTCCGTGATGGCCACCGAGTCGTTCACGGGCTTGGTGTTGGCCATGGCGCACACGGCCGTGAACCCCCCGGCGATGGCGGCGCGACTGCCGCTCTCGATACTTTCCTTGCGGGTCTGCCCAGGCTCACGGAAATGCACGTGCAGATCCACGAACCCAGGGGCCAGCACCGCGCCGCCACCGTCGAGGACCTCAGCACCGGCGGCCTGGGGATGGCTGGCCGCGTCCGCGCCAATGACCACGACCTTGCCTTCGGACACCAACAACGCGCCTAGGCCATCAAGGCTCTGCGCGGGATCGACGAGGCGGACGTTCTTCACGAGGAGGGACATGGGGGCTCCAAAACACTGACGATTCAAGATAAAAGAAGAACACCGATGAACACCGATAAAAGCTGATGAACACCGAAAAAAGCAGAGGGATCTAGCGGGAAAGGCGCTTGATCTGGGGTTTTGGGGTACCGAGGTTGATCAGGAGGCATGTGGAAAGCTCCGTGGCTCGGAGATAGTTCAGGCACTGGGCGGTGTGGGCATCTTCCAAGGTCCGACAGGCCTTGAGCTCGATGAGGAGTCGGCCCTCGATCACCAGATCAGTGACATAGCTGCCCACCGCTTGGCCCTGATAGAACACCGTGATCGGAACCTGCTGCTCGAATGCGATCCCAGCGCCCTGAAGTTCGATGGCAAGTGCGTTCTCGTACACCTTCTCGAGAAACCCCGCCCCCAGAGCATTGGCTACCTTGAACACCAACCCGATCACAGCCTCCGACAATGGATCATGATCCGGACGCAGTCCTTTTTCTTGATCGGTGTTCATCAGCAGTTGTCGGTGTTCATCGGTGTTCTCCTTCTTCTTTTACGCCCTACTCCATCCGGTAGTTCGGCGCTTCCTTGGTGATCATCACGTCATGGGCGTGGCTTTCGCGCAGGCCCGATCCGCTGATCTCGACGAAGGTGGCTTTCTGCTGGAAGTCGCCGATGTTCTTGCCGCCGCTGAGGCCCATGCCCGCGCGCAGGCCGCCCAGGAGCTGGGTCACGAGGTCGCCCATCTTGCCCTTGTAGGGCACCTGGCCCTCGATGCCCTCGGGCACGAGCTTGGTGTCGTCCTTGCCTTCCTGGAAGTAGCGATCCTTGCTGCCCTGCTTCATGGCGCCCAGGGAGCCCATGCCGCGGTAGGCCTTGAAGGTGCGGCCGCCGTAGAAGATGGTCTCGCCGGGGGCCTCATCGGTACCCGCGAAGAGGCTGCCAATCATGACGGCATTGGCGCCTGCGGCGATGGCCTTGGCCACGTCGCCGCTGAACTTGATGCCGCCATCGGCGATACAGGGCACGCCGGCCTCGCGGCAGGCCCGGCTGGCTTCACTCACGGCGGTGATCTGGGGCATGCCCGCGCCGGTGACGATGCGGGTGGTGCAGATGGAACCGGGTCCGATGCCCACCTTCACGGCGTCGGCGCCAGCCGTGCAGAGATCCTTGGCGCCCTGGTAGGTGGCCACATTGCCCGCGATGACGGGCACGTTCGGGAAGGCCTGCTTGAGGGCCTTCACGGCATCCAGCACACCCTGGCTGTGGCCATGGGAGCTATCCAGGCAGAGCAGGTCGACCTGGGCCTCCACCAACGCGGCGGCCCGTTCCAGCAGGTCCTTGCCCACGCCCACGGCGGCACCCACGCGCAGGCGGCCGAAGCTGTCCTTGCAGGCGTTGGGGTATTCGATGGACTTCTCGATGTCCTTGACGGTAATGAGGCCCTTGAGTTGGCCCTGGCCATCCACCACCAGCAGCTTCTCGATGCGGTGTTTCTGCAGGATGGCGCGGGCCTCCTGCAGGGTGGTCCCCACGGGCACGGTGATGAGGTTGTCCTTGGTCATGGCCTCGCGCACGGGGATGTCCCAGCGGGTCTCGAAACGCAGATCGCGGTTGGTGAGAATGCCCACCAGCTTGTGGCCTTCCACCACCGGCACGCCGCTGATGCGGAACTTGGCCATGAGGGCCTCGGCATCGCGGATGGGCGCATCGGGTGTGATGGTGATGGGATCGGTGATCATGCCCGATTCGGAGCGCTTCACCTTGTCCACTTCCTCAGCCTGGCGTGCGGGGCTGAGGTTCTTGTGGATGATGCCCATGCCGCCCAGTTGGGCCAAGCCGATGGCCATTCGGCTTTCCGTGACGGTGTCCATGGCGGCAGAGAGGAGGGGGATCCGCAGGCTGATGTCCTTGGTGAGTTGGGTGCCCAGTTCCACCTGATTGGGGTGGACTTCCGAGTAGCCGGGAACCAGCAGGACGTCGTCAAAGGTGAGCGCGCGCATCAGGGGCAAGGTCAGCATGGGGAGCCTTTGTCCGGACCCGCAGCCTGCGGGACCTTGCAACCCATGGTCTCACGGCCGGGGCGCGGGTTCCAGCGGGTGCTCGCAACGGAGACCTGCCCCGCTGGAGCCTTGCCAGGGAGCCCAGTTGGCGCAGGTGGACTGGGGCTGCCCACAACGCGGCTGGAAGGGGCAGCCTGCGGAGCGGTCCTGGGGGGAAGGCAGGAAGCCGGCCTCGGTCGATGGCGTTCGCCGCACGGTCTCCAGCAGGCGGGCCGTGTAGGGGTGGCGCGGGGCGGTGAGTAGCTGGGCAGTTGGACCGGCCTCCAGGAGCTCGCCGCCATACAAAACCAGCAGGCGGTCGCTGACTTCGGCGGCCAGAGCCAGGTCATGGGTGATCCAGAGGGTCCCCAGGCGGCGCTCCCGCTGAAGTTCCCCCAGTAGATCAAGGAAGTCCCGTTGAACCAAGGCATCCAGGGCCGTGGTGGGTTCGTCCAGGATCAGCAGTTCCGGGTCGCAAGAGAGGGCCATGGCCAGGCAGATCCGCTGGCGCTGGCCGCCGCTGACCTGGTGGGGGAAGCGAGCCAGAAAGCCGGGGTCGGTGGGCAGGCGCAGCTGTTCCAGCAGTGGAGTCAGGCGGATGAGGCCATCGCAGGCGGTTTCCTGGCGATGGATGCCCGGCAGAAGGACCAGATGTTCCGCCAGCGTCAGCAGTGGATTCAAGGCCTGCAGGGGGTCCTGGGGCACCCAGCTGAGGCGCCCGCCGTGGGTGGGATCGGTGAGGTTTGGGGTGGTTCCAAAGCTTCGGATTACGCCACCTGTCTGGACGACACCTCTGGGCAGCACCCCGAAGATCGCCTGCACCAGCAGGCTCTTGCCCGAGCCGCTTTCGCCCACCAGCCCCACCCGTTCGCCTGAGGCCAGGCTAAGGCTCAGGGGCCCCAGCAGGCGCACTCCATCTACCCGATGGAGGAGCAGTGCGTCGATGGCGAGGGACATGGCCAAAGGTTCGCATGGAAGTGATGGATGTCAAAGGAGTTCCAAAGCTCCCCCGAATAGGGCTTGACGCCCCGAAATGCGGTCCTAACCTTGGGCCACCCAATCACCTCGCGGAGCCCGACCCGGTCCCGCCATGGCACGGAGGAGTCATGGATTTTCTGCGCCCAGATGTTCAAGAGCGCCTGATGAAAGAGCACTTTGAATTCCGCAAGCTGATGGAAGAACACAAGTCCGCCGATACGCGGCTCGGTGATCTCCAGAAGAAGCCCAGCCTCTCCGCGAAGGAATCCCTGGAGGAGGTGGAGCTGAAGAAGATCAAACTGCGCGCCAAGGAGCGGATCTATCACATCGTGCAGGAGGCCTCAAAGCGCGTCGAACAGTAGGCCGTCCCACTCGCAGGAGAAGCCCCGGGAATCGGCCCGGGGCTTCGTTTTTTTCCTAATTCCTTAAGCTTTCTTAACGACTTCTGGGCGTCATTGGGTGCTAACAAAGTGGGGAACCCCATTCGACTTTCCGTGGCCCCCCCAGGAGTTCCCGTGCCAGCAGCCTTTCAGGAGCGAAGAAAGCCCCGTTCCTTCCGCATCCTCTACATGCCCTTCCAGGTCTTCCTGCGGCGATTCATTCTGCGGAGAGAAGCCGCTGCCGCAGAAGTCCTCGCTGACACGCCATCGGATCCCGGCCTCCGGCTGGGCGGCGAAAAGGCACCCTGGAAGTGTGGAGTGGCCCGCATTGATGAGCCCAATGAGGCGCTGTTCAAGGCTATCCGGCAGTACCAGGCCGCCTTCAAGACGGGTGCCGGAACGGGTGCCACCGAGGAGGCGCTGGCCTTCGTGCTGGGGCATGTGGATACCCACCTCCCCTTCGAAGAAGCCTTCCTGGAACACATCAAATACCCCGATCTGGCGGAGCACCGGCGGGGGCACCAGGTCTTCCAACACCAGATCCACTCGATCCAGAACCGTGTGGAGAAGGGTGATCCCAGCGCCGGGCTGGAACTGTCGCAGATGCTCTACGCCTGGATGCGGGAGCACATCCTGAAGGAGGATGTGGTCTGGTGCGCCTTCGCCAGGGCTCGGCGGAAACGCGTCACGAACCCCTGATCAAGCCGGGAGGAACCTGGGCCGGTAGGGTTCGC
Organism: Acidobacteriota bacterium; assembly: GCA_043775845.1. Taxonomy (GTDB): domain Bacteria; phylum Acidobacteriota; class Holophagae; order Holophagales; family Holophagaceae; genus Geothrix. The sequence continues at coordinate 18,708 of JAYVRY010000137.1, read as the reverse complement.
CCACCCAGTAGATGAGCTCCAACATCTCGTTCACATCCCACAGCAGCACCTCGGCGCGGGCGCCGATGTGCAGGTGGCCCAGGTCGTCGCGGCGCAGACTACGGGCGGCATGGAGGGTCATGGCCGTGAAGGCCTCTTCGAAGGTCATGCGCAGCTGCAGGCAGCCCAGGCGCAGGATCGTCAGGGGATCCACGCAGGGGCACGATCCCGGATTGAAATCCGTGGCCAGGGCCACGCGGCAGCCGGCCTCGATCATCTTACGGGCCGGGGCCCAGTCCCGCATGCCCAGGAAGAGCGTGGTGCCCGGCAGCAACACGGGGGTGACGTCCGCTTTAGCCATGGCCGTCATGCCCGCATCGCTGCAGAACATGAGGTGGTCGGCGCTGGCAGCGCCCAGGGAAGCGGCCAGTTCCGCACCGCCGGTCCAGGTGAGCTCGTCGGCGTGAATGCGGGGGATGAGGCCCAGGCGCTGGCCCGCTTCGAAAATCATGCGGCCCTGCTCCGCCGTATAGACGCCGGTCTCCACGAATACATCGCAGAAGCGCGCCACGCCAGGATGGCGCCGCACCAGCTCCGGCAGCCACTCGTGGGCCACGGTGCGGGCATTGGCCTCGGCATCGCCCGCGAATTCCGGGGCCAGGTCGTGGGCGGGCAGCAGGGTCACATCCAGGCTCCAGCCGCGCCGCTGCAGTTCCGCGTAGGCGGCCGTGAGGCGGGATTCCGCCTCCAGCTCCAGGCCGTAGCCGGTCTTGCATTCCAGGTGCACCACACCCCGCTGGCGGAAGGCTCGCAGGCGCTCCTCGCCCGACGCCACCAGTTCCTCCACCGTGGCGCTGCGGGTGGCGCGCACGGTCTCGCGGATGCCGCCGCCCTCGGCGGCGATCTGCTGGTAGCTGACACCGGCCAGGCGCCGGTTGAACTCGCCGGAGCGGTTGCCCCCGAAGAGCAGGTGCGTATGGGGATCCACGAAGCCCGGGGTGGCCCAGGCGCCGCCGCCGTCCACCTTGGGCGCCTCGGCCCAGGCCGTGGGCAGGTCCACGGCACGTCCCATCCAGGCCACGCGACCGCCTTCCAGTGCCAGGGCTGCATCGGGAATGCGGTCCACCACCCAGGCGCGGGCGGGATCGGGGGTCAACAGGCCCCGGAGGTTCACGAGCACGCGACGGTCTGCCATGGAACCAGTCTGCCAGGGAATCCGCGAGGCTCCATGCCACCTGCATCACACCCTTTTCGCTGGCCCTGAAGGGAGGGCATGGTCAGAATGAGGCACCCGAACGGATTGTCCTGACCTGGGCCCCTTTTATCCAACCCTCTTTCACTGGTAACGCAGATGCCCTGGTCTTTGTCGCGCAGGCGTGTGCTCTTTCTCGCCCTCGGTATGTGTGCCATCGGCGTGGCCGTGGGCGCCTATGTGAAGCTGCGCCGCGAGGTGGGTCAGGCCCTGGAGGGACCGCTCCGCGCCTCGGCGCCTTTGCAGCTGGTTCCGCTGGCCCGCATCGACCATCCCCTGGAACGCTGGGGCGGCGGCGAGGTGGAAGGTGTGGCGCTGACTTCGGGCGCACTGGTGACGGCTGGTGGTTTCGGCGTGGCCGATGAGAAGGGTGATCGCGGTACCAGCCTGCCCACCTTGCGGGCATCGGCCCTGGTGTCATGGCGGGAGCACGCCGCCGTGGGACTGGCCTCTGGTGGCCTCTTTCTCTTCCGTGAAGGGCAATGGGAGGAGCTGCGTTCGGGCTTCGGCACCTTGCACGTGCGGGCGCTGCAAGAGGGTGCTGGCGGCGAATTGTGGATCGGGGCGCGAGAAGGCCTCTACCGGGCGGCCTGGGGCGCCACCAGCCTCGATCGCGTGGATGCCGCGCCGGTCAAGTCCGTGGCCCTGGGCGAGGGCGGCGCGGTGTTCGCCGGGGGCGAGGAAGGCTTGCGCCGCGCGGAGGGTCTGCGCGCCACGGTGGTGGCCACGCCCGATCCGTGGATCGAATGGGTAGGCGTATCGGGTCGTGATCTGCTGGTGGTCACGCCCCTGGGCCTTGCGAAGGGTTCCGTGGAAGGCACGACCTTCACGCCCGTCAGCGGCGCGGAGGAAGCCAGTGATGCGGCCCTGCTTGGCCCGCAGTGCTTCGCTGTGGTGAAGGGCCGTTTGCTGCGTTTCGAGGGTGGCCACGCGGCGGAAGAACTGCTGACGGCGCCTGCTCGGCGCCTCTTCACGGCCCAGGGCACGCTCTTCGTGGACACCACCCGGGGCCTCTTCCGCCGCGCTGCTGTGGGCTGGGTGCTGGCGAGGCCCCGCCCGGAAGCCCTGCCGCCGGGCCCCAGCCACATCAATGCGCTGGCGCAGCTGGAATCGCGGTTGGTGGTGGGGCTCTTCAACGGCGGCCTCGTCCTGGGTGAATTTGCAGGGCAGGGGAAGACTCAAGCGCTGCGGTGGACGACCGTTCCCGGCAGCGAGGCCTGGGGCGTGAATGCCCTGCTGAACGGTGGGGGTAGCCTTTACGTGGCGAGCCTCCGCGGGGCTTCCCGCTTCGACGGCCAGCGCCTGCAGCCGCTCGAAGGGGGCGAGGTGGGCGCGGCCTTTTCCCTGGCGGCCACGTCGGGTGGCGTCGCGGTGGGTTTTGGACAGGGCGTGTCACTTCCGGGCGGCCGTTTCCTGTCCGCCTTCCATGGGCTGCCCGGAAACCAGGCCCTGGCCCTGGCATCAGGTGAGCAGTTGTTTGTGGGCACGCCCACGGGTCTGGGCGCCATCGCGGGGAACCGCGTGGCCTGGCGCGTCACGGCGGGGGAGGGCAAGCTGCCCCACCCGTGGATCACGGCCCTCCATCTGCGCGGCGAGGAACTCTTCATCGGGACCTACGGCGGCGGCGTGACCCGCCGCACGGCCTCCAAGGCCAACCCCAAGGGGCCCGGCCAATTCGACGGCTTTCCTGAAACCGAAGGGCTGAAGGTCAACACCGGCTGCCTGGTGGAAGTCGATGGCCGCCTCTACCTGGGCACCGATGGCAAGGGCCTCTACCGCCTCAGCGCCGACGGGCATCGCTTCCTGCCGCTGCGGCTGCCGCTCCCCTCTCCCCGAATCACTGCGATACTGCCCGGCAAGGGCTGTCTCTTCATCGGTACCGATGAAGGGCTCGCCCGCCTGAACCTCCCCCTTTCGGATGAAGGTGTCTGATCATGCGTCCACTCCTGGGGTCCCTCCTCCTTCTCGCCGCTTCCGCCCTATCGCCTCTCCAGGCCCAGGCGGGGCTCCTCGTGCCCACCAGCACCGGGCGCCCTGATGCCCGCGTGCTCTCGCTGCGCGAGATGGCCATCGACATCGGCATCGCCCGTGGCTACGCCCGCGTGAACGTGCGGCAGGTCTTCGAGAATCACACCTCCACCATCCAGGAAGGCACTTACCGCTTCGCACTGCCCGCCTCGGCGGCCGTGGGCGACTTCGCCATCTGGGATGGGCTGCAGCGCATCCCCGGCGTGATTCTCGAGAAGAAGCGGGCCCGTTCCATCTACCAGGATCTCGCCCGCCAGCGCATCGATCCCGGCCTGCTGCAACAGGGCGAAGAGGAAGATGGCGATCCCGGTGACGGGCGTTCGGCTCGGCCCTCGGGCGGTGCCCTGTTCTCAGTGACGGTGGCCCCCATTCCCGCCCATGCCACCAAGCGGCTGGAACTGCAGTTCCAGGAAGAGGTGCCCTTCATCGGCGGCGTGGGCGAGTTCCGCCTCGTGCTGCGGCCACCCGATGGGGAAGCCCCCGTGGCGGCCCATCTGACGGTGAAGATCGCCCTCATGGATGGCGCCTTCGAACCCGTGGCCACGGGTCTGGCTCTCGCCGCCAGCGACGGTGGCGCGGCCTTCACCGGCGACAACGTGCGCCTCGACCACGACCTGGTGTTGCGCATCCGCCCCAAGGGCGGCGAAGCGCTGCGTCTTACGTCTTTCCGCAATCCCGAGGGCCTGTTGCCCGAGGGCTTTGCCCTGGCGCCCTGGGAACGTCCCTCTGAGATTCCTCCTGAGAAGGATGGCTTCTTCCTCCTGGAAGCCTTCCCAGCGGTGGGCGCGAAGGTCAAGGCTGGTGCCAAGGTGGGACCGGTCGAGGCCAAGCGGCCGTCGCAGTCCCTGGCCATTCTCTTTGACACCTCGCTCAGCCATCGCTGGGCCGGGTTGGAAACTGCCTACGGGCATCTGGTGCGCGTGCTGCAATCCCTCAACGGCGCGGATCGTTTCGCCCTCATTCCCTATGACCGCACCCCAGCCGAAGGTGTCCGCTTGCGCCCCGCCACGGCCCAGGACATCGAGGCCGAACTGACGGCCCTGCGTGCCCGCGCCCTCGGGCCCGGCGCCAACCTGGGCGCGGCCCTGGGAGTGGCCCGCAAGCTGGTGGGCGAGCAGGGTCGCATCCTGTTGCTCACTAGCGGGCAGGGGATTCCCGGCTCCAAATCCCTGCGCAGCACGCTGGGCACCACACCCCTCTTCGCCGCCGTGACCGTGGGCGAGGCGGGCGAATCGCTGCGCGCAGCAGCAGTGCAGGTGCTCTCCAACACCGCCACCGAGATCGAGGGCGACCTCTTCTACAAGCGGCTGCTGGCGCCCGTGGAGCGCGAAACAGCGGTCAAGACCACCGACGCCAGTCTGCCGTTCACGGTCAGCGGCGGCGACCCCAAACTCCGCCACGTTTATCCAGTGCTGGTGCAGCCCCTGGAGCCCGGCAGCCTCTCCGCCTGGGTGGGCCGCTACGCCGTGCCCCAACCGAAGGTGCGGCTGGAACTGGCCTCGCCACTTTTCCCCGGTGGCAAAGTGGGTCTCGATGGCGCCTTCCCCGAGAAGGCCCTGGAGGCCCGGGATCTACCCCGCCGCTGGGCCCGCGCCCGCGTGGATGATCTGCTGGCCCGCATCGAGGCCGAAGGCGAGCGCCGCGAATGGGTGAACGAGATCATCGACCTCTCCAAGCGCTACAAGTTCATCACGCCCTACACCGCCTTCCTGGCCGCACCGCGTTCCCTGCTGCGGCCCCGCCGCATCCAGCCCGGCGATCCCGTGCTGCGCGTGGAATGCGATGAAGGCACGGCGTCGGCCACGGCCCTCTTCCCCTTCGGGCTGAAGCTGGATCTGGTGCGCCGCCCCTACTCGAATGTGTGGGAGGGCCGCTTCCTGGTGCCTGAGGGCCTGAAGGATGGCCGCTATCCTGTGCGCATCCTGCTGCGCGACCGCAGCGGCGCCCACCTCAGCGAGACCAAACATTTCGTGCTCGATGGCAAGGCTCCCGACATCCAGCCCCAGCTGCCCAGCACCGTGCAGGCCGGAGATGTGCTGCGCGTCGAGGCCCGCACCGATGAGGATGTGGTGCTCTTCACGGCCCGTTTGGGGGATGGTCCACCCATTCCCCTGCGCTGGGATGCCACCGCGAAACGCAGCGTGGGCCTGCTGCGCGTGCCCGCAGGCACCGGCGGTACGCAGGAAGTGTTCTTCGAAGCCGTGGATGCCGCCAAGAACCGGGGCTTTGCCCGCGCCACCGTGGAGGTGAAGCCATGAGCCTCGATCGCCTGAGCACCCTGGCTCATCGTTGGTTTGATCACACGCGCGCCCTCAAGCCCTTCCGTGCCGCCGCCGTGGTGGGTATCGCCGTCGTGGGCATTTCTGCCACCCAGGTGCCCTGGACCGAGCTGACGGAAGCCGACTGGATCTACGCCCTCGCCACCCGGTTCTCCCTGGTGGAGGGGCATCGCGTGCACTACCCCACGCCCACGGCCGAGCTGGCCAAGCTGCTGGAGGGCCGCACGGAATCGGCGGCGCTGCGCCATCTCGCCGATGCGCGTCTGAACCTCGGTGACCGCAAAGGCGCGCTCGCCGCCATGGAGCAGTGGGCCGCCCGCGAGGGCGCCCAGGCCTGGGACGAGACCGCCCGCTGGGCCGCCAGTCACCGCGAGTTGGAGGCGGCTTTTCGCGCCGCCGAGAAGGCGCTGCCAGGTCTGCCCGATGGGGCCAAGCACGACCTCGCCGATCGCCGCATCGAATGGGCCGACCGCCATCCCGAAGCCGCTGATGCTCTGCTCCTGCGAAAGGCCCGCGTGGCCCTCTTCCCCCAGGATGCCCGGGCGTTGGAAGACTATGTCCGCGCCCTGGAAAAGGCGGGCCGTCTGCCGGAAGCGGACCAGGCACTGGCGGCGGGACAGGCTCTGGAACCCGAGCGGCGCCTGTTGCTGCGGGTCGATCTGCTGACCTCCCACGGCGATCATCGGGGCGCCTTCCAGGTGCTCGATGGCGCAGCATCCGATCCCTGGAGCATGGACTTCCGGCGAGCCTATGTGGCCCGCGTGGACAAGGGCTCACCCACATCTCCTGCCTCCTGGCGCACCACGTTGGAGGCGCGTTTTGACGCCGCCGCCCTCGTGCGCCTGGCCACCTATTTTGGCGGCCAGGGCCGTGGGGATGCCTTGGCGGATCTGCTTCGTCAGGTGGACCGCCGTTACGGCAAGGACCTGGGCCGCAAGGAACAGCTGCTCATGGCCCGCCTCCACGCGGAGATCGATGCCACGCCGGAAGCTTTCCGGGCCCGCCTCGCCGCTGCCCACCAGGGCACTGCCGACGAACAGACGGCGGATCTGGCCGCCTTGGCTCACCTCGCCCTCGCGGCGGGGGGTCGGCCCCTGGCCTGGGGCACTTACAACGATGAAGCCTACAAATGGGTGGCGAGCATGGATCGCACGCCCGGCTTCTGGACCGGCGGCCTTTCCTTCCTTCTCACGGGTGAGGACTGGAAGGGCGCCCTGGAGCGCCTGGAGAACGAAAGCCTTTCCGAGCGCACCTTCGCCACGGCACGGCTCCTTACGGCCGAGCTGGTGCGCCGAGTACCGAATCACGCCGACCTGCCCGGCCTGCGCGTGGCCCTCATGAGCAAGCATGTGGAACGAGGTGAAGGCAAGGCGGCCCTGGCCCTCCTGCCCCTGGTGGAAGCCGCGCCCGCAGGTATGGCTGACGAGGCCCGCCGGGTGGCGCTGCAGGCGGCCCGCCAGGTGGGCGTGCCCCTCAGTGAAGAAGTCCGCCTCTACAAGGCCCGCCTGAAATACCTGGCACCCAATGGGACTCGACCCATGGCGCAGGCTGGCGTCTCACCCGTCCACAACGAGGAGGGTGAGGATGCCTCCAACGAGAACGGCTACGGCGATGTCGCCGGCGAAGCCCGTCCCTGGGCCCGCCCAGCGCGCAATCAGGCTGTCCAGAACTACCCGTCGTTGCTGGAAGAAAGCCTCTCCCGCCTCGATCATCTGAACCCGGATCACCGCGCCTCGCTGGATCTGATCCTCACGGAAATGGATCGTCTGCCGGATGATGAAAACCTTTGGCTGCACTTGGCTTCGCGCCTGGGGAACTGGAACCTGGATGACGAACTGGGGCCGCGCTTCGAGCGCGCCCTGAAAAAGTTCCAGGGCCCTGGCATCTGGGACAAGGCCGCCCGCTGGTACGCCCGGCGGAACCAGCACCAGGAGCTGCGCTCGCTGGCCCAGACCGTGGCGGATCGGTTCCGTAGCACGACCCTCTTCCAGAAGGTGAGCGGGTCGGGCGATGTGCGCGTGGAAGTGCCCGAGCAGCCCACGGTCGGTGGCCGCGTGCGCATGGTGCTGTGGGCCGATTGGGTGCGCCTCAAGGCCCTGGAGCGTTTCCCGCACAGCCCCACGGTGGTGCGCGAAGCGCAACAGCTCATGGCCGTGAGCACCTGGGAGAAACGTACAGATTTGGTCAAAGAGGCGAAGCGCGATCACACCGTCACCCTGGTTCCCGACTCGCTGCTGGCGGAACGCCACTACGCGATCCTCTTCGTGGATGCTGACCACCGCGAGGCCTACTTCGTGGAGGCCATGCGCAAGGGCCTGCTGGAAGGCCGCCTGCTCGCCCTGGAAGCCAAGACGGACCGAACGCCGGTGGAGGACCTGATCCTTTTCGAAGGCTGGTCGCGCCTCTCGCGCTTTGAGCGGGCCATGGAACCGGGTGATCGGCTGGCCGCCAGCTACCCCGGCGATGGCGACCTGGCCCATCGTGTGTTGTCGCTGCATCGTTCGCTCAATGGTCTGGAAACCTCCCATGCCGCCAAGGCCATGACCCTCGTGGCCCGCACGGCGCCAGCACTGGAAGATCCCAGCAGCCTCTGGACGGAGTTGGGCGAGCTGGAAGAAGACCGCGGCCAGCCCCAGGCGGCCATGGAGATCTGGAAGCACCTGGCCGATGGCGAGGCGCGCAATCCCCAGCGCATGTCCGAATGGGCCACGCTGCTGTGGGACTACCACCACGACAAGGAGGCCCTGGCCGTCGTGGAGGAAGGCCGTCAGCGCCTCAACCGGCCCAAGTTCTTCGCCTTCGAAACGGGCGTACTGCGCGAGAACCTCAAGGATCTCGACGGCGCTGTGAAGGAATACCTGAACGCGTTGCGGCCCGAAGAGGCCAACGGGTTCGAGTGGTTCGAACAGGATCAGCGTTCCCTTCGAAGGCTGGCACAGCTGCTGGCCCGGGAACGCGTGTACCGCATCGTGGAGGCCCGCATCAAGGCCCTCAAGCCCGGCAGTGCCGAGGATGAACGCGCCCTGGCGGGCTACTATCCGCTGGCGGGCATCGAACCTCCGGCGCCTGGTTTCGACTGGGATGCGGATGCCTGGATCGATGGCATGGACCTGCCTCACGATGCCGTGGGCCGCGCCCAGCGCGACGATCGCAAGGTGGTCGAGCGGCCCAAGGAATATGATGCCGTGAAGCGCATCGGCGACCTGCTGCTGGCGAAGACCCGCGACATGGCCCCCAAGGCCACGGTGGTGGAGTTCGTGGATGCCGTTGAAAGCTGGAGCCGCCGACTCATCGCGAGCCGCTGGACCCCGGATCAGGTCGTGACCTTCGAGAACGGCCTGATGGCGCGCCGCGCCGCGCTGGCACCCTCGGAAGAAGATCGCATCCAGAAGGAAATGGCCCGCGCCGACTTCCTGTCCGGCAAGGGCCGGGCCGCCGAAGCCGATGGGGTGTGGGCCTCCCTGGAGGCGCGCATCGGTGCCCTGCCCGAGGGCAGTGTGCGGCTGCGGGCCGAGGCGGGCCGGGCCGGTTATCTTGAGCGCGCCAAGGGCGTGGAAGCTGCGGCTCAGGAGTGGCGCAAAGTCACGGGCCGCTTCCCCTGGAGCCTGGGCCTGCTGGAAGATCGCTTGGCGTTCCTGCAACGTTCCAACAAGGGCGAAGAAGCCCGCGCCACCCTGGAAGCCGTGCTGCCCAAGGCCGCCACGGGCCACCGCGAGCCGCTGTTGGAACGTCTCACGCAGGATTGCCTGGCCGCCAACGACCTGCCCCGGGCCCGCCGCGCGGTGGTGCTGCTGCTGGCTTCGGATGGATTGGACGATGGGCGCCGCCTGGGCGCCATCCAGCTCATGGCCCGCCTGTCGCTGAAGGAAAACCCGGCCTGGGATCCCTTCGCCTTTGGGAAGGTGGAAGCCGCCAAGCTCAAGCCCGAACTGCATGCGGAGCTCTACCACGGCCTGGCTCGGGCCGTGGATCTGGAAGGGGGCACGGCTCCCCTTCCGGGCCTCTGGATCGAAGCCCTCAACCGCCGCACCGAGCGCGAGTGGGTGGAAGCCGCCGCACGTTCCGCCCGGCGGGCAGGGAAGGGGCCCGAGCTCCTGACCTTCTTTGAGAAGCAATTGCAGCGCAGCCCCCGCGATGTGCGCTGGGCCGTGGCTGTGCGTGACATCAAGATGGCCTACCACGATGTGACGGGTGCCCTCGCCGCCGCCAAGGCCGCCGTGGCCGTGCGCCCCGAAAAGGAGAACCTCTGGCGCGAGGCGGCAGACCTGCTGGTGCGGGCCGACAAACCCGCCGAAGCCGCCGACTTCCTCGAAGGCTGGAACAAGCCCCGCCTCGCCGATGAAAGCGTCGCCCGCTGGCGCAGCCAGCTCTACGCGCAGGCTGGGGACGGCGCCAAGGCATTGGCCATGGAAGAGGCCGCCCTGGCAGCCTATGGCCGCAGTGGTGAGGTCAACGCCAACGATCTGAAGGCCCGCAGGGCCAGAGCCTCGGAGCACCTGCTGGACCTGGGCTTCCCGGATCTGGCCCTGCGTCTCATCTCGCCCAAGGGTGACGCCAAGGACCTGGTGTCGAGCGGTCTCTATTCCCAGCGGCAGGCCCAGATCGCCCTGTTGAACAACCAGTTCCTGCGGCTCATGGCCAGTACCTCGGATGCCCAGGGACGTTCCGAACTGGCGCGGGCTCTGGTGCAATTCGGCCGAGGCGAACAGCGCGAAGAAGTCCTGAACCAACTTCTGCGTCTCGTCTGGCCCCGGGATGGCAAGCCTTCCGACAAGGCCCTCACCACCTGGTGGCCTTTCGCCCAGCGGGCAGAGCTGGAGGAGGCCTTCCGGATGGCCCTGGCCCAGCGCATGCTGGCGGGCCGCCCAGGTTCCTGGCAGACCGGGGCCCCGGTGGCCTTTGTGCAATCCGTGAGTGCGTCCCTGGTGATTTCCAAGACCTTGAATGGCAACCAGTGGTGGGAAATCCAGACGCCCGATGTGGAAGGCCTCTGGGCCCGCGACCTCGCCCGCCGGGATCGCGGTGAGGAACTGCTGGGCTTCGTGGAACCCCGCTGGCAGGAACTCATGCGGGAAGTACGGGGCGCCAACGCCCCGGGTGTGGTTCGGGCCGTGACCGCAGATACCTCACGGCAGCCCTGGTCGTTGTGGCTGGATGATCACCGCGTGCTTGCCGTCTGGGCCCGCACCGTGGCGGCCCATCCCGAAAAGGTGAAGGATCTCTCCGAAGTCATGAGCAATCGCGCACTCTGGGACCGCTTCTGGGTGCTGGGTGCACGCCGCTGGAAACCGGAACCCATGTTGGCCGCCCTGGCGCCCGACACGCGCCTGGCCTGGTTCCGCTTCTGGGAACCGGCGCTGCAATCCCAGAACCCCGTGCTGGTGGCCCGCTACCGCGTGGTGGAACAGGTCACCACGGCCCTGGGCCGCCTGGTGCAGGGCACGCCGGATGCGGTGAAGGATCCCCTCATCGCCAAGCTCCGCGGTCCCCAGACCGTGGGCGAGGTGCTGGGCAAGGGCAGTCAGTGGGTCTGGCCCGAGTTCACACCGCGCCGCGATGCCAAGGGTGAACTGAAAGAGGAAGGCGATGACCGCATCATCGGTTCGGGCGTGGATCAGGGCCGCGTGCCGGGCGCCCTCTGGGGCGAGCGCCCCGGCGAACCCTGGTACGTGCTGGAAGCCCTGGCTCGTTACCGCCAGGGCGATGCCACGGCGCCCTACCTGCCGTTGGACGCGCCGCAACGGGGCGGTGAAACGAACCGCACCTTGCTGGCCATGCGCCTGGCCCGGGCAGAGAAGAACCTTCCCCTCGCGATGGAAATCATGAACCACCGTTCCGGTGCCGCGCACGACCGCGCCTGGCTGGAAGGCAAGCTGGCCTTGCTGATGGCGGCCAACCAGAAGGACAAGGCCGGAGAAGCCTTCGGCGCCTACGTGCTGGGGATCCAGGCCAAGCTCACGGAAGAAGAATTCCGCGCCCTTTCGGCCCTGGCCGAAGATGCGGGCCTGCCCGGACCGCTCGATGTGATGGACGCCAGTCGTCCCGTCAGTCCCGCCTTCCTGGCCTACCTGCGCGACCTGCGTCCGGCTGATGCCGCCCGCTTCATGACCGCCGATCCCAGCGGCTACCGGGCGGCCCTCGCCTACCGTTGGCGGGAGCGTGAAGGGCAGTTGAATGCCGAACAGATCCGCTACTGGCTGCGGGAACTCTGGGCCCAGGACAGCGCCTCTCTGCCACGCCGTGGCCTGGCGAAGCTGGGCGGCCCCTGGCCTCACGCTGTCTCGTGGTTGGAGCGGCAGGTGGTGTCCGAGCGCCTGGCGGTGTTGAAGGCCATGGATGAAGCCCTCAATCCCACCGTGGCCAAGCCCGACTTGTTTAGCCGCCTGGCCCATCCGGGCGCCGATGATGTGGCCGATCTCCTGGCCGTGCGCGTGCATCTGGCCCGCAACGAAGCCCCTGCGGCCTTGGGTCTTGCCGAGCATCTGCTCACCCAGATGAACCAGAGCGAGTCCCTCGCGTTCACTGTGCCGGAGCGATTGACTGAACCCCCCGAGGGCGGGGATGGGGCCGAGGAAGTCGCCGTTCCTGAGCGCGTCAGTGCGGGCGACGCCACCGTCGACCGCCTGCGCAACTGGCTGGCGCCCTTCCGCGACGCCAAGGCCGCCAGCGCGGTGGAAGCCCGCTTCCGTGCCTTCTTGAAGACCCGGCGCCAGGAAGTCACCACCACGCTGCCCGCCTGGAAGCTGGCCTTCGAATTGGCCCCGGCCACGGAGATCGCCGACCTGGGCCGCGAGCTGGAGGAGGCCTGGTTCCGCGGCGAGGTGCGGGCTGAAGAACTGGGACCGCTCACCGTGACGCTGGCCACCAGCCTGCCCGAGGAAGCGCCGCGCTGGCTGGCCCGTTGGCCTCGCCGCCACGGCTACGCGATGGCCGCCCAACGAACCTCCATCCTCGTGGCGCTCAAGCGGCCCGCAGATGCCGCCAAGGCCCTCTTCGACAGCCGCCGCCGCGCGGCCTGGGAGGCCCGGGAAGAAGTGCAGGCCTTCGATGCCTGGCGCCGCATGGGTTCGCCCGCTCCGCTTGACGAGAAGGCCCCCCAGGCTTGGGCCGAGGCTCTGCCCGCCTGGGATGGCAAGGCCGAAGCGGTGGTGGGTCCCCTGGGAACCCGCTTGAAGGCGCATCCCCTCGATGTGCTTTCGGCTCGGGCGGCCCTGCGCAGTCCCAATGCGGCCGATGAGGATGCGTTGCTGCGGGCGGGTCTCGCTCTGGGCAGCGCCTCCAGGAATGATGGCGAAGGCGACCGCATGCTGCTGCGCCTTCGCGCCGCCCGCGGGCTCCTGCCCCGTTCCGCCGAAGCCGCGCAGTGGGCCCTTGAGGGAACCTCGCCGGATGGTTTGGCCCGGCTCCTGGTGCAGCGCCGTTTCCGCACGGCGGACATCAACGGCGCCCTGGCGGATACCGCCCGCATCGCCCGCAAAGTGGGGAACGAAAACGGCGTAAAGGAAGCGCTGCGGCTCCTCACGGACCGCAATGCGCCCAACGCCAAGGCCCTGCGCACGGAGCTGGCGATGCCCGAAGCGCCGCCCAGCACCTACCACCTGGTGGATGGCCGTCCCACGCCCATTCGCCCCCGGGATCTCACCTGGGCCTTGCTGTCCAGCATTCTCAAGGCGGAGGGCACCCGATGATCCGCTCCATCCTGCTCTCAACTTTCGTGGCGTTTGCGCTGCAAGCCCAGGCGTCCCTGCCGCTCCCCGATGGCCCCGTGCGCCTGGTGATCCCCGATGCCTCAGCCTTCGACGCCGCCCTCAAGGGCGGCTACCGAGATGTGCTCAACGGCGAACCGCGCGAGGACGATCCGCTCGTCACCGCCTGGCGGCGCACCCAGGTGGGCACCAAGCTGGAAGACCAGTGGGGCCGCTTCGCGGGCGACCTGCCCTGGACCTGGAATGTCATCCGCAAGCTGCAACCCAAGGCCGTGGGGCTGGCCATTCTCGAGGTGGGTCATCTCGAGGCCGTGTTGGTCATCGAGACACCCCTCGCTCAGCTTCCTGTCGCCCTGCCACAAGGACAACCCCGCACCCACGGTGGCGTGGCCTATGCCCTGGTGGCGAAGGGCGCCGCCGATGCCAGCGAAGACAAGGACCGCCGCATGGGCCTGGCCTGGGCCCGCATGGGGGGCCGCTTGATCCTCGCCACCAGCGAACGCGCTCTCAAGCGCGCCGTGGATGAAGCCCTCGCGGGCCGTGGCTTCAAGGCGCCCCTGCCGGGCCTCGTATCTATGGAACTGAACCTCGACCAGCTCCGCACTGATCGCTATTTCCGCCGTGAGTTTCCCTTCCCCGAAGGTCCCGAGAAGGGCCGCATCCGCGCCGCGCTGCGCCTGGAGGGCGGCCAGCTGGTGGAGGTGCGTGAAGGTGGCAATGAACCCCGGAAGGGCGTGTTCGCGTTCTCCGGGGCGGGCTTCGCGGCCTCCGGTTGGCAGGCCGAGGGCGAGGCCTTCTGGCCCACCTTCCGTCGCGCCTGCCTGGAACCCATCCCCGTTCTGAGCGATGAGCCGGTCCCCGTCGTGGGTGCCATGCCCGCGGCCGGTCCCCAGACCGGGGAGGATCGCTATGCGGTGGACTTCACCAAGCCCAAGCTGCAGGCGGGCGCCGCGAAAACGGAAGCGGGTGATCTCGTGCCCTGGAAGGCTCTGTTGGCGCGCCAGCCGGTGAGCAGCTGGGGCTATGCGGTGACGCCCGATGGTGGTCGCCGCATGGTGTTCCCCTGGCCTGCGAATTTGGACGCGGAATTCCTGGAGGCCTGCCGCGCCACCGTGGCCCGTCGCGCCGGTCGTGTCTCAGTGCAGAAGGTGGGCGACGCGCAGGAATTGCGGGTGGGCCCCGGTTTGCCCGCCCTGGCCCTGCGTCGCATGGGCGTCCTGCTGTGGGTGGGAGCATCGGCCAGCGATCTGAAGGACATGCCCCAACCCAAGGCGGATGCGGATCTTATCCGCTGGGCCCAGGTGGATCTCGGCGCCGTGCGGGCCGAAGGCGCCCGCTGGGCCAAGGTGGAGGGACCGGCGCGTCCCGAGCAAGTGCGGCCGTTGTCGGATCGCATCCTGGGCCTGTTGGGCTGGATGCCCACCACCCGTTCGCTCCGGGTGGAGCGCCATCGCAGCGCCGCAGGCTGGACCGAGACCGTGACCTTTGGCGGAGGACAGTGAGGGACCCTGGTCATCGGTGGCATTCAGAACTCCGGCGCTGCCGCAGCCACTCCTGACGTTGGCGTGGATGGGGCAGGGCCTGACGAGTGGCAAGCCTATTCAGCGCATGAAGCCAAGCTCAAAGACCTGGGGAGCCAGTTTGTCTGTAAGGCAGGTGTATGCCTCATCAAAGGCGTCGAAACTGAAATGTGTGGTTTCGGAGTTGGCCTTTCTTTCCTCCAACGCCTTCCGGACCTGGAACCAGCCAACGTCTGGCCTGTTCAAGAAATACTGATCTCTGATCCCGCGTGGATCGACCTCCGAATGGAAGGCTTTCCAAAGATCGCGACCCGTAGCAAGGACGCCCTTCGCTTCCTTGGAGAATTTCATGGCCGCCATGTACCGGACCATGAAGTCCGACTCAAACCGGCCATCCGCTCCCACCTCATCTTCGGTGAAGGGGATGAAATGGTTCACGAGCGACCAATTCTTGCCAGCCCATGGGAGTTTGTCAGCAGCCGCTGTGCGGTTGCACCTGTTGAAAAGCATCCAAACAAGACAGTCGGCCTTGAACTCGGAAGGCACCTCCTGGGTGGGCCGGAGGAACTGGTCACGGTCGTTCAGCCAGGTCGGCTTCACCAATCGCCTGACGGAAAATACCACCGCCGCCTGCCAGAGGTTCTCGGGCGTGATGTAGAATCCGTTACCTCCCTGATAGGCGGAGGAGTAGATCACAGTCTGCTGTTCGGCGTGCTGTAGGTCATTCACACCGCAATACATATAGGCAACGGCATCGTCGGCCCATGTGCTAACGCGAGGAGTCGTCTCTGCGGGTGAGACGGCATTTTTTAGTGGCACTACGGGCTCTGAGTTCGCCCTTGGACGCTTGATCCAGGTGTTGAGGTGCAGTGCCTTTGGCAGACTGTAGAACGTCTTTGCGCCAATGGGCTTCACGGTCTTGTCGTAGACGTTGACTGTGATCTCGGTAATTGGAGTCTTGGCCTTGGCATTTTGATCCGTTTTCCAGACCAAGAATCCAATCGGGAACTTCCCGGTCAGTCCGTCGAAGACTTTGTTGTGGATGACGAACCCGTCCAGGAACTTGGCATTCCAGTTGTCGCGGAACTTCTCGAAGTTGGGAGCATTGACATATTTCATCGTGCTAAACATAGCCAGTGTCGCAGTTGGGATTTCCTTCGAGATCCGAGCTAAGAACTGGACGAACAGTTCGTTGCTCGCCTGTCCGTAGTCACTCATGAGATTCGAACCAACCTTGGTTTTGGCCACCCCCGTCTTATTCTTCGCTTTTGTGCCGGTGGCAATGTTCTCGAAATTTGTCGCCTCCGCATAGGGCGGGTTAATAAGCACAAGGATCTTCTTGCCATTCTTGATCGCATTCCGTAGACCCTGCGGCAACTTTTCAGTAAGGCTGTAGTCGATCTCGCCACCTTCCGTAATGTCGTCGTTCAGGTAGTCATACTGAAACCGCTGTGCTGAAACGCAGGTCCGGGTTGCCTTCATCACATCGACATCGGCAACGTCTAGGGTGGACATATAGATGTTCCTGGGGTTACTGTGCTTGACCTCAAGATTGCCAACACCACAGCACATATCCCAGACAATGTAATTCTTCTGCCATTCGTCCCCGAGGGTCTCGGTGAGCACATCATAGGCCTTATCCACGACGGAGAGCGGCGTGAAGTAGGCCCCCTTGAAACTCCGCTCATCCAGGGGAATCAGACTGTCACGCCTCTCCAATAGGTAGTTTCGATATTCCTCCTTGGGGGGTTTCTGGTAGATCGCCCAAAACTGTCGATACCCTTCCTTGCTTCCAAGCTCGTAGATTTGGTCGTTCAACTTGAAAACGGGCGCTCCATCCTTGTGGAGCAACTCCGCCGTTAGGTTTTTGTGGGTCGCAACCGTTCCATCGTGCATGATGTCGGCATAGAAAAGCAGAGCGTAGTCATCCATGGAGACGCCACCAATTTCTTGCCCGATCATTGCCACCCACTTGTCGAACACCTGCTTCAGGTTGTCCGGCGTAATGTTGGTCCGGATAATTTCTCCTGACTTGATGGCCGTCTTCACCGTGGCAATGAATTCTTTCTCGTGTGTGGCGATCTTGAAGGAAACGAAATGGGTCCCGATGTAGGTGGAAACCTCATTCAGGGCATCCTTCGTGAAGTTGCTGGCAGAAGTCCCCCACTTGACTGTCTTTTTCGAGAGGAAGGGGATCACGTCTGCGCTCTTCATGATCGCGGCCTTCTTCGTGTCCATCACAACCAGGAATGGCGGGATGTATTCGCCCTTGTCCAGGGCGACCTGAACATAGTTCATTAGCTGGGTGAACATTTCATATGTGGTGTCCTTGCCCGAGAACTTCGCCTCGAACCAAATCTCCTTCGTCTGAAGGTCTATCATGCTCTTGTGGTAGCCCTTCAACCCCAAAGCCTTAATGTAGGCGTCTTTTACGTCTTCCTCTGTTTTGGCGCTTTGCAGATCAAGGTAGAGGCTCACAGGTCGATCCTTTTCTGGTTTCTATAATCATCACACGGGTAGCGGTTTCATTTGTTCACCGGATAGTTGCCAATCCAAATTGAAGGGTTTTCAGGCTGAGGAACGCTGATAATCACCGTAAGAAAAACAAGGGGAACCGGTGAGAAACGGTGATGAATGGTGAGAAAGCCATGCCGACCTGAGCTTCGAGGAGGCCCTCGTTTCTTGGCTTTCACGACGTGCTTCCTGGCGTTCGCCGCTGGAATCCTGTCGGCTCAGGAGCCCGTGCTTCAGACCTGGTGCCTGGATCACGGGCGCCTGGAGCTGTCGGCGGGCGCTTCGGATGCGCCCCTGGCCGTGGGTTCCCTGCAAAAACCCTTCGTGGCCAGGGCCTGGGCCCAGGCCCATCCAGATGCCGCTTCGCCGCGCTACACCTGCACTGGAGGTGAGACCTGCTGGCTGAAGAAGGGGCATGGGGAACTGGGCCTCGCCACGGCCCTGGCCCGTTCCTGCAATGCCTATTTCCGGCAGCTGGCGGCGGCCACTCCCACCAAGGACTTGGCCGAAAGCCTCGGCCAGGCGGGCTTCGCACCGACGCCCGAGAACCCCGATGAAGCCATCGGCTTGGCCGCGCCCAGGTTGCTTCGCATCCGTCCATCTCAACTGCTGGAGGCCTACCGCACTCTGCTGCGGGAACCCTGGTCCAAGGGGGAAGCCCTGCGGCAGCAGGTGCTCCAGGGACTGCGTGAAAGCGCCCACAGTGGCACCGCCGGGGCCTTGGGCGCCTGGGGCTTCTGGGCCAAGACGGGCACCGTGCCCCTGGATGCGTCGCACACGGTGGGCTTGGCGTTGGCCTTGGATGGCGGCGACCTGGCCATGCTGGCGCGCCTGCGCCCAGGCACGGGCGCGCAGGCCGCCCAGGCCCTGGCCGCGCCCCTGGCGACCCGGCGGCCGGGCACGCCGGTGCCGCTGAAGGCGAAGGATGCCGTCACCGTGCGCCTTTTCGACCTGCTGCCCGCCACGGCGTTCACGGTACGCAACGTTGGCGCTTCCCCCATTGCCGATGGCCGTGGCTTTCTTGGCGCTGGCGCCCTGCGTGCCTTGAAACCGGGGGACCGTGTGGGGCCTGGGCTTCTGGAGTTCTGTTCGGAATCCCGAGGCCTCCGCCGTCGCTTGGTGGGACGGCTGCAGGTGGCGGGAGACCATCTTCTGGTCACGCTCACCCGCCGGGACTATGTGGAAGGCGTGCTCGCCGCCGAGCTGCCTCATGGGGTTCCTGAGCTGCGGTTGGAACTGGGCGCGGCGGTGCTGCGCTTCCTGGCCCGGGGGCGGCGCCATGTGGATGCGGATGTGTGCGACAGCACGCACTGCGCCTGGTTCGTGGGGCAGGGGCCTCGCTTGGACTGGAAGAACCCGGGCCACGCTCGGGAAGAGGACGCGCCTCTGGAACCCTTGAACGATGGCGATTGGAGTCGCATGGAACGGCA
>JAYVRY010000136.1:0-25169 GCA_043775845.1 Acidobacteriota bacterium | reverse complement strand
CCTTTCGGCGGCCTTCTTCAATCTGCAAACCGCAGGTTTGCAGCCGGAGCGAACTTACATCTGATCCTTGAGGCCCTTGGCGGTCCTGACTCGGCGCTCCGCGCCTCGCCCTTCGGGCGGCAATCGGCTTCGCCGATTCCGTCCCACCCTCCCTCCGCCTGCGGCTGCGGTCGGATGGTGAAGACGCCTTTGCACGGCCGCAAAGTCGTCTTCCCTGAACGACGAAGGCCGCCTTTCGGCGGCCTTCTGCTTCGTGCTCTAACGCAGATTACATCTGATCCTTGAGGCCCTTGGCCGTCTTGAAGACGACTTTGCGGCCGGCGGGGATCTGGATGCTTTCGCCGGTCTTGGGGTTGCGGCCCATCTTCTCCTTGGTGGCGCGCACTTCGAAGGTGCCGAGACCGAAGAGGTTCACGCGGTTACCGGCGAGGAGGGTCTCCACGATGTGGTCGCGAACGCCATCGAGGATGGACTTGGCGCGGGCCTTGGAGAGGTCCTGAGCTTCCGCGAGGTTGGCGGCGAGTTCGGCGATGCCGATGGTGTCAGGCTTGGCAGTGGACTTGACCATGGATGGACTCCTTGAAGATGAATGAATGGGATTCCCGACATCGCGCGAACCCCAAGCGCGACCGGCACCCCCACGGGGGCCAGCCGCCTATGAACTGAAGGGGTGGGCTGGTTACTCGGCGGCCGCGGCGGCGCTGACTTCCAGATTGACCTTGGCATGGACACCGCTGTAGAGACGGACATCCACGACGTAGGTACCGGCATCCTTGATGTGGGGCACGGTGATGTCGCGGCGGTCGAGCGTGAAGCCCTTGCCCTTGAAGAGCTCGGCCACGTCGGCGTTGGTGACGGAACCGAAGAGGTGGCCATTCTCGCCAGCCTTCTTGGAGACGGCCAGGCTGATGGCTTCCAGCTTCTCGGCCAGGCTCTTGGCATCGGCCAGTTCCTTGGCGCGGAGCTTCTCGGCGCGAACCTTCTCCAGCTCGATCTGGCGTTTGTTGCCGGCGGTGACAGGCAGGGCCATCTTGCGGGGCAGCAGGAAATTGCGGGCGTAGCCGTCCTTGACGTTCACGACATCGCCGCGCACGCCGAGGTGGGTCACGTTTTCGATCAGAAGGATTTCCATGGGTTCTCCCAGTGGGGTGTGAGGAATTGGGTCTGGCCAGCGCCACCTGCTCGCGTTGTCCCCGCGTGGGTGAGACGGCGTCCTGCGCCGTCAGGGCCGGATTCTGTGAATCCGCCCTGTCCCCCGATGGGTTGAGGCCAATCAGAAAGTCCAGTCTATCCTGGGAACAGCCGATACCCAAGCATGGATTTCCCCGCCTACGGAGCCTGAATGAGCACCTACGCCGATCGACGCGACACCCGACGCATCATCGTGGGGCCCGAGTTCGGCATCTCGTTCACCCTTAAGGGTCATCAGTACAAGGAGGTTCGCATTACGAACCTCAGCACCGGGGGCTGTTTCGCCCTGGTAGGCGCCCGAGATGCCCGTCTCTTTGATCGGGGCGCCGTGCTGGAACAGCTGATCCTCACGAACCCCGAACTGCCCAAGGCCCCGATCATCGCGGCGGTGTCCTACGTCCTGGGGGGGCGATCTGGCAACGATCCCATGGAAATGGTGGGCATCGGCATCCAATTCCTGGGCATGGAAGACGATGCCCAGGCCTCTCTCGAGACCTGGGTGGATGCCGCCTCGGCCTCCCAGGCCCAGAATTAATGCTGTCCAGGGGGACCGTCTACTTCTTGCCGAAGAATCCGAGGATGGCGGTGGCCACTTCTTCGCGCATGGCCTGGGTCATCTCGGGGTAGACGGGCAGACTGAGCACTTCCTTGGCGGCCCGCTCGGATTCCGGCAGCTGGCCCGGCAGGTAGCCCAGGTCCTTGAAGCAGGGCTGCTCGTGGAGGCAGATGGGGTAGTAGACGGCGCTGCCAATGCCGCGCTCCTTGAGGTGGGCCTGCAGCGCGTCACGCTTGCCGCCCTTCACGCGGATGGTGAACTGGTTGTAGATGTGGCGGCCATCGGGCACCAGCTCCAGAGGCAGGATGACCTCATCGGCGGTCAGGCCCTTCATGCGCTCGAGGTACCACTTGGCGTGGGTGCGGCGTCCCTCGTGCCAGCCGTCGAGCATGGGCAGCTTGGCCCGCAGCACCAAGGCCTGGAACTCGTCCATGCGCCCGTTCATGCCCACCTCATGGTGGACGTAGACGGGCTCCATGCCATGGACGCGCATGCGGCGCACCCGGCCCGCCAACGCCGCGTCGTCACGGATGGCGGTCATGCCCGCGTCGCCGAAGGCGCCCAGGTTCTTGGTGGGGTAGAAACTGTAGGCGGTCATGTCGCCGAACTGGCCGGCAGACTTGCCCCAGCCCTTGGCGCCCAGACTCTGGCAGGCATCCTCGATCACGGGCAGGCTGTGCTTCTGGGCCACGGCCATGATGCTGGGCATGTCCGCCAGCTGGCCGAAGAGGTGCACAGGCATGATGGCCTTGGTGCGGGGTGTGATGGCGGCTTCCACCAGGGCGCCCGTGGCATTGAAGGTGCCGGGCTCCAGGTCGATGAACACGGGCTTGGCGCCCAGGCGGGCCACGACGCCGGCCGTGGCGAAGAAGGTGAAGCTGGGGACGATCACCTCGTCGCCGTGGCCGATGCCCAGGGCCATGAGGGCCACCAGCTGGGCGTCGGTGCCACTGGACATGGCCACCGCGTGGGCCGCGCCCGCATAGACAGAGATCTCGGCCTCGAGGCCTTTGACATTTTCGCCGAGGATGAAGGCCGAGCGCTCGATAAGGCCGGAGAGCCCCTCCAGGACCTTGGTCTTGATGGCGGCGTTCTGCGGGGCGAGCTCAAGCATCGGGACAGGCATGGGAGCCTCCATTTTCGGTTTTCAAGTATGCCAGCGGGTCAAGGGCGATTCGATCACATCGACTTCAGTGAAACGAAAGATCAAGTCATAAAGATCAAATCATGAAACCGCAGATGTCGCAGATGGCCGCAGATGAAAAACGGATTCAGGCCTTATCTGCGCCATCTGCGACATCTGCGGTTAATAAACAAATCATTCGATACTGTCAGCGGCCTCACTGGGCTTCATGGGGCGCATGAGGGGGAAGAGGATCACGTCGCGGATGCTGGCGCTGTTGGTGAGCAGCATGACGAGGCGGTCGATGCCGATGCCTTCGCCACCGCAGGGCGGGAACCCGTGCTCCAGGCTGGTGATGAAGTCCTGGTCCAGCAGCATGGCTTCGTCGTTGCCCGCTTCCCGCTCATCCATCTGGGCCTGGAAGCGGCCCATCTGATCGATGGGATCGTTCAGCTCCGAGTAGGCATTGGCCAATTCCATGCCGCCGATGAACAGCTCGAAACGGTCCACGAAACGGTCGTCATTCTCCAGGGTCTTGGTGAGGGGCGACAGCTCGATGGGGTAGTCGGTGATGAAGGTGGGCTGGATGAGCTGCTTCTCCACATGGTGCTCGAAGAGGTCGCCCAGCAGGGTGCCCAGGGTCTTCTTGTCCACGTCCTCGATGTGGACAACCTTGGCCAGGGTGCGCACGCAGTCGCCGTCCTCCAGCAGGTGCCGATCGATGTGGCCGTACTCCGCGATGGAATCCTTCATGGTGAGGCGGCGGAAGGGGGCGGCGTAGCAAATCTCCTGCTCACCCCAAGGCAGCGTTTCCGAACCCACCACCTCGCGCGCCAGGCCCGAGATGAGGCCTTCCGTAAGGGCCATCATGTCGCGCAGATCCTGGCCTGCGGCGTAGAACTCCATCATGGTGAATTCAGGATTGTGGCGGACGCTGAGGCCTTCGTTGCGGAAGTTGCGGTTGATCTCGAAGACTTTTTCGAAGCCGCCCACAATGAGGCGCTTCAGGTACAGCTCCGGCGCGATGCGCATGTAGAGCGGCATATCCAAAGCGTTGTGGTGCGTGGTGAAGGGCCGGGCCGTGGCGCCGCCCGGGATGGGCTGCATCATGGGCGTTTCCACTTCCATGTAGCCCTGGTCTTCCATGAAGCGGCGCACGCCGCTCACGAGGCGGGAACGGGTCTGGAAGGTCTTCAGCACGTCGGCATTGGAGATCAGGTCCAGGTAGCGCTGGCGGTAGCGCTGCTCCTTGTCCTGCAGGCCGTGCCACTTCTCGGGCAGGGGCAGCAGGGCCTTGCTGAGGAACTGGAGCTCCTTCACCCGCACGCTCAGTTCGCCGGTCTTGGTGCGCATGAGGGGGCCCGTGACGCTGATGAAGTCGCCCATGTCCAGGAGCTTGATGACCTCCCAGTCCCGCTCGGTCAGGTCGTTCATGCGGAAGAAGCCCTGCACCTTTTCGCCGTTTTCCGTGAGGTGCGCGAAGACGCTCTTGCCCATCTCGCGGATGGTGAGCACCCGGCCCATGACCGACACGGCAAGCCCCAGGCCCTCCAGCTTCTCGTTGGTCCAGACCTCGGCATTGGCGTAGGTCTTCGTCAGCTCTGCGATGCCATGGGTGCGCCGCGCTTTGCGTGGCCAGGCGTCCAGGCCCAGGGCCTTCAGCTTGTCGAGCTTCTCAAGGCGCACATCGCGGTACTGGTTGGGCTGCATGGGGACTCCGGCACGAACCACCTAGTTTACAGGTCCCATCCCCGGGCGTGGCAGCCCCAAGTGGAAGACAGGAACCGCGAATGGCGCGAATGGGCGCGAATAAAGCAGGAAGTGGCTAACAAGGGTCATGCCGGGCCATTGCCCTGAATCTTTTATTCGCGCGCCCGAAGGGCGATTCGCGTCATTGGCGGTTAAACGCCCTTGCCTCAGTCTCCGAAGCGATATGCAGTGAAGGCCGTGATATCGGGTGCCACGAAGGTGCCAGCCTCTTCGCTGAAGCCGAAGCGCCATCGGGGCAGGCGGGTGTGCCGGAAGGTCCAGTGCTGCTGCCAGCCCGCGCGGTCCAGGCGGGACAGGCCCACCCGGTAGGGGCTCCCCGCATAGCCGATGGCCACTTCGATGCCCAGGCCCGAGATCAGGCCCGGTCCCTCGCCCACCCAGGCGAGGCTGGCCCAGGCGCGGCTGAAGGAAGTCTTGTCCATCACGGTTCGCAGGGGGCTGTCCTTGGGCAGGCCCAGCATCACCCGCTCGGCTTGGCCGAAGACCTTCCACCGCCCGAAGCGCTGCCAGAGGGCCGCGCCCACGAGGCCATCCGTCCCGCCATCGCCGGAAAAGTCAGACTGCTTGCCCGTGGGCAGCTGGATGGAGGCGCCCACCCGCCCGCCCGCCTCTGGGGTTCCGAAGGGCCGGATCCAGGCCACATCGAGATCCATGAGGGCCAGCCCCGGGCGGGAAAGGTCCCCCGCCACGCGGCCATCCCGTTCCAGGTGGTAGGTCAGGCGGTTCTTGGGGGCGTCCTCCCGCCCGCCCTGGGGCAGGGAGAACACCTGGTGCCAGTTCCACATGGCTTGATCGGCGATGCCGCCGGAACGGGAGGCCAGGCGGGCCCGCACATTGATCCGCGACGAACCGGCCTTGATGGCCCAATCCCCGGTGAACTGCCACTCCTCGCCATCGAGGCGGGCGAAGGTTCGGCCATCGGAACTGCGCTCCAGATCTGGGCGCAGCATCTGGCTGGTGGCTTCGAGAGCGAACTCGGTCACGCCTTCCGGCAGGGGTTCGGGGAAGCCCTCGAACCACGCCACCCGGTTGGGTCGTGGCGTGTCCTGGGCCCAACTCCCGGTCGTTGCAGTTGCCAAGAACGTTGCCAAGAACACAGTCCCCAGCAGGGCCCTGCGCACTTTGAAGACCTCAAGGGGTAGATTGACTAACGTCACGGTAGTTCCTTTGCACACCGGTGATACTCTGCCCTGACTCCATCGGGAATGAGTATCAATAATTCGTCAATACTCATAAAGGATTGGCGTGCCCTCGATAAAGGAGGCACGCATAATGATTTCTCCGGTCGGATTTCTTTCATCCTTCCACTTTTTCACAGGAGTCGCCCCATGACCCGCCTAAAAGCCCGCCTGCTGGAGAAGATCCAGGAACACCGCCCGCGCACCCAGAAACTCCTCAAGGATTTCGGCAATGTCGTCATCGATCAGGTGACCATCAGTCAGGCCCTCGGCGGCGCCCGCGACATTCACGCGCTGGTGACGGACATTTCCTATCTCGACTACACCGAGGGAATCCGTTTCAGAGGCAAGAACATCCCCGAGACTTTCGCGGCTCTGCCCAAGGCCCCTGGCGGCGAGTACCCCACGGTGGAATCCTTCTGGTTCTTCCTGCTCACGGGTGAGATCCCCACCGCGGAGGAAACGGCGGAACTGGTGGCCGATTTCCAGGAACGGGCCAAGGTGCCGGCCTATGTCTTCGATGTGATCCGCGCCCTGCCCAAGGACAGCCACCCCATGGTGATGCTGTCGGCGGCCGTGCTGTCCATGCAGAAGGACAGCAAGTTCGCCACCGCCTACCACACCATCAAGAAGAACGACCACTGGGACACCATGTTCGAGGATGCCTCGGATCTGGTGGCTCGCCTGCCCCAGATCGCGGCCTTCATCTACCGTCACAAATACAAGAACGACGACATCATTCCCGCCAAGCCGGGCCTCGACATGGGCGCGAACTTCGCCCACATGATGGGCATCGAGAAGCCCTATGACGATGTGGCCCGCATGTATTTCATCCTCCACAGCGACCATGAGAGTGGCAACGTCAGCGCCCACACCACCCACTTGGTGGCCTCTGCCCTCTCCGATGCCTACTACAGCTTCAGCGCCGGACTGAATGGCCTGGCGGGCCCGCTACACGGCCTGGCCAACCAGGAAGTGCTGGACTGGCTGCTGAAATTCCAGAAGCAGCTCGACGGCGCCGAGCCCACCGAAGAGAACATCAAGAAGGCCCTGTGGGACACGTTGAATGCCGGCCAGGTCATCGCCGGCTACGGCCATGCCATCCTGCGCAAGACGGATCCCCGCTACACCGCGCAGATGGAGTTCTGCCAGAAGCACCTGCCCAGTGATCCGCTCTTCAAGCTCGTCAACATGATCTACAAGGTGGCCCCCGGCGTCCTCACGGAACAGGGCAAGACCAAGAACCCCTGGCCCAACGTGGATGCCCAGAGTGGCGTCATCCAGTGGTATTACGGCCTGCGCGAATACGATTTCTACACCGTGCTCTTCGGCGTGGGCCGCGCCCTAGGCGTGCTGGCCAACATCACCTGGGACCGCGCGTTGGGTTACCCCCTGGAGCGCCCCAAGTCCGTCACCACCGACATGCTGGAAGAATGGGCCGCCGAGGGCGGGCGAACCTAGAGCCCGGCTTCATGTTTCTAAAACGGGCGGGCCACCGGGCCCGCCCGTTTTGCATTCTGGGGTTTCAGCGCCCCGCCTAGATCGTACGACTTAGTTACCCTTTTCGTCTTTTATGCAAAGGTAACTACGGTCTTACCCGCATCACGCTTGGAGGCATGGATGGCGAACTGCAGACGGCTGGGCTTCACCCTCCTGGCCCTTCTCCTTGGTCTGATACACAGCGCCTGCGGCAGCAAGGGTGGAGACTCAACCCCCGGCCCCGTGGCGCCCGCCATCACCTACTCCCCAAGCAGCTTCTCCTTCACCACGGGCACCGCCATTGCCGCCATCACGCCGACCAGCACGGGTGGCGCCGTGGCCACCTGGGGCATCGCCCCGGCGCTGCCCGCAGGGCTCAGCTTGAACGCCGGCAGTGGCGTGATCACGGGCACGCCTGCCAGCGTCCACTCGGTCACCTCGTACACCGTGACCGCCACCAACGCCACCGCTTCTGGAACGGCGACCCTCACCATCGCCATCAACCCCGCCATGTCCGCCCCCACGGGCCTGGTGGCCCTGGGCAGCGATGGTCAGGTGTCATTGAGCTGGAATGCCAGCGCCGGTGCCACCTCCTACAAGGTCAAACGCTCGGCCAC
Source organism: Acidobacteriota bacterium (assembly GCA_043775845.1). Lineage (GTDB taxonomy): Bacteria > Acidobacteriota > Holophagae > Holophagales > Holophagaceae > Geothrix. Next base: position 17,255 of record JAYVRY010000136.1, on the reverse strand, counting down.
AGCAGGTGGCCCCTATGCCCAGATCGCGACGCCCGGCGTCACCCATCTCGTCGACACGGGCCGCAGCAATGGCACGGCGTACTACTACGTGGTGTCCGCCGTGTACGCCACCGGCGATAGCCCCAACTCGTCCGAGGCCACGGCAACGCCCACCACCGGCTTGCCCGTGCTTCCCAACAACGACCCCGCCAAGAATCACATCGGCCTCGGCACCTGGTTCTTGAACGACTGGGACCACAGCCTCGCCTTTGTCGATGCCATGAAACAGGCCCGTCCCTGGCAGGATGCTGCCGACTGGCACAACCCGGTAGCCGGCATGGATGCCCTGGGCTGGCCCACCGCCGATGCCTCGACCGTCATCTATAGCGGCACACCCGCGGAGGTGAATGGTACCCACAAACTCAGTTTCAACGGCCAAGCCGACCTCAGCCTCATGTGGGCGACGGGAACCATCACCAACAAGGCTTACGACAGCGCCACCAACATAACGACGGCGGATGTCACCTACAACCTCAGCACCGCGGCCAGCGTGGGCCTGATCTTCCGCAACACCAAACGCACCGCCACCAGCGCCACCAACACCGGCTTCACGAACGCCCGACTCATCAAGCCGGGCTATCCCGTCGATGGCAGCCAGGTCTTCACCACGCCTTTCCTCACGGCCCTGGGCAAGGCCAGCGTGGTGCGGATGATGGACTGGACCTTCACCAACCAGAATCTCGTGCAGCATTGGGCAGATCGCAAAACCCCCCTGCACATGTCCAAGGCCGGGTTGCCCTACACGGGACCCGGTGGCGGCATTTGGAAGACCTCGGAAACTGGCGTGGCCATGGAACATCAGATCCAGCTGGCCAACGCGCTCAACGCAGATTGCTGGATCAACATCCCCGTGACCGTCGACGACGACTACGTGCTGAAGCTGGCGCAGGCCCTGCGTTACGGCACCGACGGCACCAATCCCTACAGCAGCCCTCAGGCGAACCCGGTCTATCCACCCCTCAACCCCGCGCTGAGGATCTACCTGGAATATGGCAACGAGATCTGGAACTCGGCGGGCGGTTTCGACTGCTTCCACGTCATCCAGGACATCGTGGGCAGTCTGCCTGCGGATCATCCCCTCCTCACGCCCACCGAGACCAGCATCTGGTACAAGATGTGGCGCTATCCGGCCTACCGCATGGCCCTCATCAGCGACATCTTCCGCGCCGTCTACGGCGATGTCTCCATGATGAACCGGGTGCGCCCCCTGCTCATGACCCAGCAGGGCAACGGCCAGACAACCCTGGAGCAGGCCCTGCGGTGGCTGGATTCCTATGGGCAACGTCAGGTCCCGGCGCGCACGGTGGGTTCGTATCTCTATGGCGCCGGTGGCTCCGCCTACTACGGTGTCAACCAGGAACCAACCAACCACACGGACCTCAACGCCTTCTTCGCCACCGGCAACTACCCCAGCACGCAGAACGTCAAGGGCATGGGCGTGGATGCCGTGTGGGCCGCGAACTACGGCCTCAAGCGCATCGCCTACGAAGGAGGCCCCAGCCTCGACAGTTTCTCGGACACCGAGGCGAGAGCCATCAACGCCGATGCCCGCATGCAGGACATGGTGGTGAAGACTCACGATGCCTGGTCCAGCCAGGGCGGCGACCTGTTGGTGTACTACACCCTGGTGGGCGCCTCGAAATGGGAATTCACGCCCGACATCACCAACACCACCTCACCCAAGTTCAAGGCACTGGATCAGCTGAAGATCCAACCCCGCGCCGCCGTGACCCTGGGGCAGGCGCTTCCAGGCGCCATCATCGCGGCCGACCAGCCGGACTACCACATCCGCACCGGCTACGAGTACCCCGCCACCATCGATGGACTCGCCTGCATCGGCGGCAATGACCTGGGCGAATGGATCGCCGTCTCGGGCCACGCCCCCACTGCCTTTACGGGGTCCATCCTGGTGAATGCCCAGACCAGCCTCGCCACCACCGTTCGCGTGTGGGTCAATGGCGTGGCCAAAGGCCAGGTCACCTTGGCCCCGGACAGTCACCTGACCAACAGCACCAGCCTCAGCGCCGACATCCCCGCCGGTCTCGTGGTCATCCGCCTGGAAGTGATCAGTGGCGGCTTCAACCTGCGGTCCATCGTGGTGAATTGAAGTCCATGCCCAACATTGAAAAGTGAACAAGAGAAAGCCCGGCTCCGCCGGGCTTTCTCTCGGGGGTCCGGGGGTTCCCCCCCGGAGAAAGTTGATCACATCACGAACACCAAATCCTGCTCAGGGGTCCGGCAATCCATGTCCATGCCGCGATCGCGGTGGTCGGCGATTTCGGCGGAGGTTCCCACGGTGCGGCCAAACAGGAACAGCGTGAAGGCCAGTTCCTGAACCTGACGCAGGGTGATACGTCCAGCCTGCAAGTCCTTCCAGACCAACTTGAGGGTGATGACCGCCAGGACGGCATCCACATTCACACAGAAGACATTCTTCGTGATGCCTTCAGCGTAGAGTTCCTTTACCAGGTGGCGGTAGAACTCCCAGAAGGCGTTGTAGACCCCCTTCTCCCCCAGCATGCTGGAAACGAACTGCTCGCGGGGATCCACGTTGATCTTGTTGCCGCGGAAGATCGGGTGGTTGATGCAGGGAATGGGTTTCACGATGCCATCCTCCGCCTCCTCCCGGGCCTGCTTCTTGTAGGCGCCGTAGACCTTGGCCGCCTTGCTCGCCATGGCCTTGAGATCCAGGCCGTGCTTGGGATCGCCGGGATCGGCCAGGGCGGCATCCTTGAACTGTTCCATCAGGAAATCGATGGCCTCGTAGCCATTGCCGCCGTGGGCGCGGCCGGTGTTCGCGAGGAAACCCACAAAGGCCATGGAGATGTCGTTGCGGGCGCTGACGCTTTCCTTGGCGCCCTTGGCCGAGAGGGTTCCAGGACCATTGGTGACGGTGAGGCCCAGGAGGGTCTGGAACTCCATGAGCTCGGTCGCTTCGGGCACGCGGCCGAAGAGCACCTTGAAGGCGTTCTCCGTGAAGCTCTGGTTGAGGTTCGATAGCTTCTGATCCACTAGCTTTTTCCAGTGGGGATTGTTTTCGCGGTTCACCACGGAATAGGCCACGATGCGGGCCATGAGGTAGAAGTAGGTGACCGAATCCTCCACCAGCTGACGGCTGATGCGCTTCTCCAGCATGGGGTTCCACAGCACGCACACGGCGATGGTGGCCAGCAGGAACTCGTAGGTATCGCGAATCTCCAGGCCCTTCTTCTCCGCCAGGTCGATGATGTGCTGGCAGACCTTCAGCGCCACGCAGGACTTCTTCGACTTCTTGACCTCCTTGAAGAGCAGGTCCGACACGTCGGTTTTCCGGGAAGGCTCGGCACTCAGGAGGTGCTTCACCACGAAGTCGTCCAGTTCCGCCGGAAGCTCCTTCGTCTGCTCATTCAGTCCGAATTCGCGAATCAGGTCGATGATGAAACGGGCCTGTTCGCGCGACTTGGCCAGGAAATCCTTGTTGCCCACCAGGGCGATCTGGGAAGCCAGGTAGGCATTGGGCGTGCAACCGTTGGCCCGGCCCACATCGATGAGCTCCATGCGCCGTTCATCGATCTTCATGAACAGGTTCAGGAGCAGATTCAAGGTGGGGATGTCCGCCTTCTCCGGCATCACCTTGGCTAGCGCGAAGAACAGGTTTTCCTCCAGCGTCCTGCGGGAGAGATCCAGCACGGACTTGCCGTGCAGTTCCGACACCTGGGTTTCGGGGCTCATGCGGGTGGCGCCGGACTTGTCAGACATGTTCTGGCGCAGGTAGTGGGCCCCCACCTGCTTGTTCACTTCCACGATCTGGTGGTCGTAGGGCGACGGCGCCTGAGTAATGGGAAGATCCAGCGAGGGCGGGAGCTTCACCATGGTGTCGCCCAGCCAGAGCTTGAGCGAGAGATCCCCAGTGGTGGCGAAGTCGGGCTTCTCGTCGATCTTTTCGTAGACTGCCCGCACCGCATCCGGGATGTACTGGATGCTCGACACCCGGACGCCCCGCTTGCTGACGTGGCAGGTCTTGGGATCGAAGACATCGACGCCGAAATACTCGTCGAACCAGCGTTCCTTGCTCTCGGCGTCATCACCACTGCCCGATAGGGCTCCGGCGTGGCCGCAAGCCCGGGTGATGTTCTTCTTCCAGCGTCCCGTGACGCAGGCAATGATCGGCTTGGTGAAGCCGAAGGTGCGGTCCTTGATCCAATCCAGAGCCATCTTTTCGTAGTACCCGCCTGGCTCCACATAGATGACGACAGCCTTGGTGCGGGGGTCGTTCTGGGCCGCGTACAGGAATTCCGGCAGCGCGAAGTGGATGTAGACATCCTTGCCACTGGACACGGCGGTGCTGATGCCGAAGCCTGCGGTGCGCAGGTATTCCGCCATGGTGGTGGTGAAGTTGCCGGAATTGGAGTGGATGGCGATGGAGCCCTTCACCAGCGTTTCATCTGGATGGTCACCGCCGAGGCTGCCGCCGATGCGCACACGATCCCAGGCATTGGCCATGCCCAAGCAGTTGGCGCCGATGACATCCACGCCCGCCTCCTGGCAGAGCGCACGGATGTTGCGGGAATCCCGCGCGGGCACCTTCTCCGTGACGATGACGATGCGCTTGAGCGCCTCATTGTGGGTCACCAGCTCGGACACGGCCTTGCACACGCCCTGAGGGGGAATGTAGACCACGCCCATGTCGAAGGCGATGCCTTTGTCCATGACTTCGCGGATGCTGCGATAGACGGGAATGCTGCCGATCTTGGTTTCGAGGTTGCCCCGGCGTCCATACTGCACGCCGGCCACGATGTTGCCACCGCTGTACTCGTGGGAGACCGGCGTCACCTTGCGGCTTTCGCTGCCCAGGATGTTCATGACGCAAACGCGGTGTTCGCGGGTGACCAGCTCTTCGAGGGAGTGAAGGCCCACGTAGTAGGGGAATGGCTTGGTCTTCAGTCGTCGCATGTCGATCTCCTAGGCCCGGACCTGCGTTTCAACCTGTTTACGGTAGGCTTCGGCGCCTTCGGCGCGCCACCACACATCGACCTTTTTCGCGTATTCCAGCGTGAGGATCATCGACGTGTCGTGGCCGAACACCTTGTAAGGGAGGCGCAGCCGGTCGAGGATGTCCTTGGCGTAGAACATGCCCTTCACGGCATTGGGCCCGCCCCGCCCGATGACCACGTAGAGCGGCTTCCAACCTGCCTTCGACACATGGTCGCGCAGGGCATCGAAGACGCCCTTGAAGGTCACATAGATATCCGTGTTGTTGGCCTTGCCGCCGATGAGCAAGAGCATGCTGGCCTTGTCGTACCAGTGCTCGAAGGCGATGCGGCTGATCTCGTAGATTTTCTCGTAGGGTGGGTTCCCGCCGAAATCCGATGAGAAAATGGCCGCCTCGCCCAGCGTCTCGGTGCCCGCACTGTTGGCGCCGCCGCCGAACATGAAGGGGATGATGCTGCCGTTGGGGTTCATCTCCAGCACATCGCTCTGGCCCTGATAGGTGCGGAGCTCGTTGATGTCCGCCTCGAAGGGCGTGGTCTCGGTCTGGAACATGGCATCCGGCAGGCCGATGCGCTTCCAGGCGGGATTGTCCTGATCGAAGCTGGCCTTCACGTCACATGCGACGGGCAGCACCTGATTGCCCTTTCGCTGGACGCGGATGGGGTTCAGTTCGATGGTAGTGAGCCCATAGCCATCGTAGAGATCCCACAGCTTGGGCAGGTGCTGAACCAGGGCCGAAATGAAGGCCTCGGGGCAACCCGTGTCGGTGAGGGCGTTGGTGATCTCGAAGGCGTTGATTCCGATGAAGGGATCGATCTCCACCACGGCCTTCTTTTCATCCGGCAGCTCTTCGATATCCACGCCGCCCCAAGGCGTGATGGTGAACACCGGGCCCCGGTGGATGCTCGAGCTGGAGATGCTGAAGTAGACCTCCAGATCGGAGGGAACGAAGGCCTCCATGGTCACGCCGTTGGCCGTGACGGTCTTGTTCCCGTAGGTGTGCTGGGCGAAGAACAGCTCCCGCTTGGCCTGCAGGGCCTCCTGGAGCGTGCTCACGATCCGCACCAATCCCGCTTTGCCCTTTTTGCCCACACCGCCGTAGAAGGCTGGCTTCACCACCAGCTTCTTGTGTTTCTCCAGGAACATCTGGATGTCCTGATTGGTGGCGGAACCATCGATGAATTCCGCCACGGGAAATTCAACCAGCTCCAGAAGCTTGGAGCCGTAGCGCAAGCCCGAAAGTTGCATGATTCCTCCTCCGTCGACTATGGCAATGAACTGGAGCACCGGTTCGTCCTGATGCGCCGGGCCCATATAAATGATACCAAGATCATCTTTGTTAACTGCATCAATTGTTGACTTGCGACTGCCTTAGTGACCCATTAAATGACAATTCGTCAACACCCGATCGGTTGGGGCGCTCTTGTTAGATCTAGACAGCTTCTCGGCTTCGGCTGAGAGGTCCTGAGTATCAGCCCCGGTTGATGGCACTGGCCTTCACGAAAGCCGTGAAGAGCGGATGCGGGTTCAGGGGTCGGCTCTTGAATTCGGGATGGAACTGGCAAGCCAGGTAGTAGGGGTGGTCCTTCAGTTCCACGATCTCCACGAAGACGCCATCGGGGCTCATGCCCGTAAAGATCAGCCCCTTCTCCTCCAGGGCTTTCTTGTACTCGTGATTGAACTCGTAGCGATGGCGGTGACGCTCACTGATGTCGGCGCTGCCGTAGGCCTTGGCAGCCTGGCTATCCGGCGCGAGGCGGCAGGGGTACGCTCCTAGTCGCATCGTTCCGCCCAGCTCCTCCACATCCACCAACTCGCGCAGCTTGAAGATGACGCGGTGCTTGGGCGCGTCGTCGAACTCGGTGGAGTCCGCCCCTTCGAGGCCCACCACGTTGCGGGCGAATTCCACGGAGGCCATCTGCATGCCGAGACAGATGCCGAAGAAGGGGATCTTGTGCTCGCGAGCGTACTGGATGGACTTGATCATCCCGCGGGTGCCGCGCACGCCGAAGCCACCGGGCACGAGGATGCCGTGGCAATCCTGCAGGAAGATGGCGGGATCCTGATTCTCCAGATCCTCGGCCTCGATCCACTTCAGGTCCACCTGGGTTTCCAGGCCGTAGCCCGCATGATGGAGGGCTTCGATGAGGCTCTTGTAGCTCTCCTTGAACTCCACGTACTTGCCCACCACGGCGATGCGCACGCTGCCCTTGGGATTGCGGATGCGGTGGAGTAGGTTCTGCCAGGCGCTGAGATCGGGCGTCTTCTCGCCGAGACCCAGCAACTGCGCCACCTTGGCATCCAGGCCTTCCAGGTGCAGGTTGTTGGGCACCTCGTAGATCGAGTGGGCGTCGCGGGCGCTGAACACCGCATCCTGCGTCACAGAGCAGAACAGGGCGATCTTGTCCTTCAGATCGCGGGGAATGTCCTGCTCGGCGCGGCAGAGCAGCACATCGGGCTGAATGCCCAGGGCCCGCAGTTCCTTCACACTGTGCTGAGTGGGTTTCGACTTCAGCTCGCCCGCGGCCTTGATGAAGGGCACGTAGGTGAGGTGCATGTTGATGGCGTTGCCGAGACCGGCCTCCAGCTTGAACTGGCGGATGGCCTCCAGAAAGGGCTGGCTTTCGATATCGCCCACGGTGCCGCCGATCTCCACGATCACCACATCCATGTCCTTGGCGACCTTCTTCATCACGCCCTTGATCTCGTCCGTGATGTGCGGGATGACCTGCACGGTCTTGCCCAGGTAGTCGCCGCGGCGCTCCTTCTGGATCACGGTGTTGTAGATGCGGCCTGTCGTGATGGTGTGGTTCTGCGTCGTGGGCACGGACGTGAAGCGCTCGTAATGGCCCAAATCCAGATCGGTCTCGGCGCCGTCATCCGTGACGAAGACCTCGCCGTGCTGAAAGGGCGACATGGTGCCCGGATCCACGTTGAGGTAGGGGTCCATCTTCATGAGCGTGACCTTCAGCCCACGGGCCTCCAGCAACGCGCCCAGGCTCGCCGCCGCGATCCCCTTGCCCAGGCTCGACAGCACACCACCGGTCACAAATACATACTTGGTCATGGGATCTCCTACATCTCTTCGGGGGCCTGGATGCCCATGAGGAACAAGCCCTGGCGAAGGGCACGGGCCGTGGCGACGCACAGGGCGAGCCGGGCATCGCGAACCTCAGGGGTGTTCTCCGGGGCAAGAATGGGACAATTTGTGTAATAGCCGCTGAAGGAGCGGGCCACGGCCACCAGCTGCCGCGCGAGGGGCGTGGCCATGCAGCCTTCGGCCACGGCGGCGATGGCGCCGGGCAGGCCCGCCAGCTCGAACAACAGGGCCTGCGCCTCGGGGGCGGCAAGGCCATCGAGATCGGCAGGCAATGAGGTTGAAGTGAACGGCACGACGGGCCCCACCGGCGCACCGGCCTGCGCCTTCGCCGCCCAGTCGCCGCCCGCCTTGCGGAGCACGCTCATGATGCGGGCGTGGGCGTACTGCACGTAGGGGCCCGTGTCGCCATCGAGGGCGATGACGCGGTCCCAGGTGAAGGTGATCGGCTTCACGCGGTCGTTCATGGCATCGAAAAACACCACGGCGCCCATGCCCAGCATCTCGGCCACCTCGGCCTTGTGGGCCAGGCCAGGATTTTTCTCTTCGATGATGGCGGCCACGCGTTCGCGGGCTTCATCCAGCACGTCTTCCAGGAAGATGACGTTGCCCTTGCGGGTGCTCATCTTGCCTTCGGGCAGCTTCACCATGCCAAAGGGCGTGTGCAGCATGCGGCCCTTGAACCAGGGATCCAGCTTCTCCGCCACGGCGAAGATCTGCTGGAAGTGCAGCACCTGATCCGTGCCCACCACGTAGAGGCAACGGTCGAAGCCATAGGTCTTCTGGCGGTAGAGGACCGCGGCCAGATCGCGGGTGGCGTAGATGCTGGTGCCATCGCCCTTCTGCACGAGGCAGGGCGTGCTGATGCCCACATCTTCCAGGTTGATGATGCGGGCGCCCTTCTCACCTTCCACCAGCAGGCCCGCGTCTTCGAGGCGCTGCAGGGTGGGCACGAGCTGATCCTCGTAGAAGGCTTCTCCCTGGGCCAGGGTGTCGAAGCTCACGCCCAGTCGATCGTAGATGCGCTGGAATTCCTTCAGCGAGATCTCGCGGAACCAGCTCCAGAGGCGGCGTGCTTCGGCATCCCCGGATTCCAGCCGCTTGAACCAGCCCCGGGCCTCGTCGCGCATGGCCGGGTCGTTCTCTTCTTCGGCGTGAAAGCGGACGTAGAGCTGGAAAAGTCGGAACAGCGGCGTGCGGCGCTTGTCCGGCGCAGGCTCGGCCCAGTCGAAGTCCGCTTCCAGGTTCGCATTATCGGCCATGGCCCACCTTGTGTAGGCGGCCAGCAACGTGCCGAACTGGGTGCCCCAATCGCCCAGGTGGTTGAGCCGGATCACGTCGTAGCCCAGAGCCTGGTGAGTCTGGGCCAGGGCGTGGCCGATCATGGTGGAGCGCAGGTGGCCGATGGTGAAGAGCTTGGCGATGTTGGGCGAGCTGTACTCGACGATCACCTTCTTGCCGTTGGCGGGCCGGAAACCGTAGGGCTGATCCTGCGGCGCCTGGAGGATGGCCCCCAGCACCGCTGCAGCACGGGTTTCTGGGGCCAGCTTCAGGTTCAAGTAGGGGCCGGCGGCCACCAGCGTGGCACCTTCAATCGTGATCGATCCAGCCAGTTCCTGCGCCAGCTGCACGGGGTTCTTCCCCAGCTGCTTGGCGGCGCGGAAGCAGGGAAAGGCCAGGTCGCCCAGCTCGCCGGACTTGGGCCTTTCCAGCGTGATATCCACGCCGGGCAAAGCCGCCGCCAGCTGCTGTTCGAAGGTGTGACGCAATGATTCCATTCAGTCCTCAGTCTTCAGTCCATGTCCCAGAGGGCGTTTAATCAACCAGCTCGGCCATGGCCTGATCGAACTCCGCCGGCTTGGGAGCCACGCCGTGCCATCCGGCCAGGTTCTCCATGAAGCTCACGCCCTTGCCCTTCACGGTGCGGGCACAGATCATGGCGGGCTGACCCTGGATGGTGCGGGCCCAAGCCAGGGCTTCCAGGATCTGGGTGAAGTCATGACCGTCGACTTCCTTCACGGCCCAGCCGAAGGCCGTCCACTTGTCCACAACGGGGTGGATGTTCATCACCTTCTTCACCTCCCCATCGATCTGCAGGCCGTTGAGATCGTGGAAGACGCATAGGTTGTCGAGCTTGTGGTGGGGCGCCGCCATGGCCGCCTCCCAGATGACTCCTTCCTGGCTTTCGCCATCACCCACCACGCAGTAGACGCGGCTGTCGGACTTCTGGACTTTCAAGCCTATGGCGATGCCCACGGCCTGGGGCAGGCCCTGGCCCAGGCTGCCGGTGGTCACTTCCACACCCGGCGTGTAGTGGTTTTCGGCATGGCCCTGGAGCTTGGTGGGGTACTGGCGGAAGGTCTCCAACCAGGCCCGGGGGAAGAAACCCTGATCCGCAAGAATGGCGTAAAGCGAGGGGCAGGCGTGGCCCTTGGAAAGGACGAAGCGATCTCGGGCGGGGTTGGCGGGATCCTCCGGGAACACGGTCATTTCGTGGTAGTAGAGCGCCACGCCGATATCGATCCAGCTGAGGCTGCCGCCGGGGTGACCGCTCTGGGCCTTGTAGACCTGCAGGAGCACGTCCTTGCGAAGGGCCTTCGCCTTCGCCGCCATCTTCACGACGGATTCCAGTTTCTGCTGCGACATGACCCCATCCTTCTCCGGAGGTCATTCGCCTCCGATCAGCATGCCCCATGGCGGCCCCCGCCGGAAGGGGGCGAATCAGCCTTGACCCCAGCCTTTTGGCCTTGACCTATGGGCTGTTTGCGATAGGATGGTCTTTCGCGCTTCCCCATGCCCCTGTACGGGGGACTGCTCCGGAAGCTGGAGAATCGAACATGGCCAATCACAAGTCCGCTGCCAAGAAGGCCCGTCGCGATGCCGAGGCCCGCCTGCGCAACCGCAGCAACCGCTCGACCCTGAAAACCGCCGTCAAGAGCTTCCTGGCCCTGATCGCCGGTGGTAAGAAGGACGAAGCCGCCAAGCTGTTGCCCGAGACCCAGGGTCTGGTCGACAAGGCCTGCCGCAAGGGTGTCATGCACAAGAACGCCGCGGACCGCACCAAGTCCCGCCTGGCCGCCAAGGTCAACAAGCTGGCCTAACGGACCAGCCAAGCTCCCAAACGGACCCGGAGAGCCGGGTCCGTTGTTTTGTAGTCTCGCGTATCTCCGCAGGGGATACCGAGAAGGTCAACAAGCTGGCCTAAGCGCTGGTCGGATCAGTTCCAAAAAGGACCCTCAGAGCCGGGTCCTTTTGCTTTGGATTCATCTACATCTCCAAGGGATGCTTGGTGTTTATGGGAGAAGCTGGGCTCACTGGACCTGGATACTTCACCTTCATTGAGCGATCTGAGATGCTGTGGGCATGCACCCCTTCCCCTGCCTGGCTGCCGTCATGGTTGTCGTCGTGGCCCCCACTGAAACCCAGACCATCGAGTCCCTGATCGGAGCAGTGGCTGCCCTTCAGGGCGCCGTCTTCATCCGCAACGGGGCTGAATACAGCCCCAAAGAAGCCGCAAAGCACCTTCGGTTGAAATGGAAGAATGCGGGACGCCGGGTGGTGACCGCACCCGATTTCATCCAATCCTGCGCCAGTAAAAGCACCCTGTCCGGAAAGCCCTACCAGATCCGCCTGCAGGATGGCCGCACCGTGTTGGCCTCTGACTGGCTCTGGATCGAACTGAAGCGGCTGAGATCGGTGTCACAACCCACACCCATAGTTCAAGACCCACCCCCACCGGCCCGATAGAGCCTTGTTCACGGAGGAATCATGTCGTTCACGTTTCGAGCCCTTGCCTGCCTGATGGTTGGGCTACCCCTGGCCGCCGATGGCTCAGCGATGCTGAAGGATGCCATGGCCTTGTACTACTCCAACGGTGCCATGGCCCTGATCAAGGAAGCCAACTCGGGCAAGTTTCACGATTCGCCCGCCGGCTACTTGATGGTGCTAGACGAGAGTGGCAAGACCCTGATTCATGGTGAATCCTCGAAATTCATCGGGGTCAACATGAGCAACCTCAAGGATGCCGTCGGCCGACTCTACATTAGGGAAACGTTGGAAGCCAAGGGCAAGGGGAAGGGCCGAACCAGCTTCGTGCAAGCCAAGGGAGGCGCCCAGGTGAAGCGCGTCATTCTTTGGGAATTCCAGGAAGGCCTTCTCTTCACATGGGTCATGGACGAGAAGTAGCCAACTCAGCCTGTAGCTCGCATTGCCGTGCGCTCAGGCCCAGACCTCGGGAATCCGCAGATCGCCCTGCGGCACTTGGCTCCAGTCAAAGGCTTCGATCAGTTCCAGCGCCCGACAGGGCGCTGGTTGTTTCAGGCAGCCCAGGCTCCATCCCAGCCAGCCCAGCACCTCCTGTGGCTCGATGCCCTTGTTGGCCAGGGCCCGGAGTCCCAGAGCCCCGGCCCGCTTGCCGAGGCGGCTGCCATCGGGGGCCAGCACCATGCCGAGGTGGGCATAGCCCGGTCTCGGCAGACCCAGGGCTTCCTGCAGACGGATCTGGGTGGCGGTCACTAAACGCAGGTCGGCGCCCCGCACCACCTCGGTCACGCCCTGCGCCCCATCATCCACCACCACCGCCAAGTGATAGGCAAAGCAGCCGTCCCGCCGGAACAGCAGGGGATCGCCGGTGAGGGCCGCGGGGTCGTCCAATTGAATGCCCATAAGCCGGTCATTCCAGGCCATGTGCCCGCCGGGAAGCTGGCATCGGAGGGCCCGTTCAAAACCCTCCCATGCGCGCCCCCGGCACCGACCCGGATAGGGGCGGAGGCCATCTTCGCCGTGGGGCGCGGAGGCCAGCAACTGGAGGTCCTTCCGAGTGCATACGCAGGGATACAACAGCGCTGCCCGATGCAGGGCTTCCAGTGCCTCCCGGTAGTGCTCACTCCGATCGGATTGCCAGACCACCGGCCCATCGGATTCCAGGCCCAGCCGGGACAGATCCTCCAGTTGCACCTCGCCCAGCTCCCGGCGACAGCGGGGACCGTCCACATCTTCCATGCGGATGATCCAGCGCCCGCCGGCCTGCCTCGCCGACAGCCAGGAAGCCAGGGCCGTGCGGAGGTTTCCCAGGTGAAGGATGCCGGTGGGTGATGGCGCGAAGCGGCCGAGGGTCATGGGTACCGGGGCACGGAAAGGGTTCAAGATATGGAACCGCAGATGACATTGAAAAAGCACTGTCCACAGATTTCACAGAGTCACACAGAAATGCAAAACGGGATGAGCGGGTGTGTGTCTCGATTCCGACAGGCGATCCCCACGCAGTGAAACGGGATTGGCCACAAAGGGCACAAAGGGCACAAAGAACACAAGACTTGCCATCTTCCTTGTGCCCTTTGTGTTCCATGTGGCTACTTTGGTTTTAAGTCTGCACCATCTCCGCTTTCCGACTGCGTTTCCAGAAAAGGTCCATGCCCCTGCTTCGTCGACTGCCACCCATTCTCCGTGCCTTTGTGGCACAGGCCCTGGCCTTCGCCATCCTGGTGGCCCTGGCTCGGCTTGGACTCCGCTGCACCCCCCTGATCTGGGTGCTGCTGCAGGCTGTGCTGGCGGTCTTTCTTTCCCAGGGCCTGGACCTGAGCCTCCGCTGGGTCTTCATGCAGGCCACCCTACCCTTCCTTGTGCGGGCCCTATGGGGGGCCCCCATTCCCGGTTGGGTGTACTTGTCGCTATTCCTCCTTTTGGCCTTGGTCTTCGGCGGGGGCATGCTCACCCGCGTGCCGCTCTACCACGCCAGTCACGATGCCTGGGAGAAACTGGAAGGCCTGCTGCCCGATCAACCTGACCTGCGTTTCGTGGACCTGGGCTGCGGCTTCGGCGGCCCCGTGGCGCATCTCGCCAAGCTGCGACCGGATGCCGTTTTCCTCGGTGTGGAAGCCTCGCCCTTTACCTGGCTGGTGGCCTGGCTGCGCTGCCTGCGCCACAGGAACGCCCACATCCGCCTGGGCAGTCTTTGGCGCACCGACTTGGCCCACATCGACGTGGCCTACGCCTTTCTCTCACCTGTGCCCATGCCGGCCCTTTGGGCCAAGGTGCAGCGGGAAATGAGGAAGGGAACCCGCTTCATCAGCCACAGTTTCGAGGTGCCCAACCAAACGCCCCACCGCGTGATTCCCGTGAAGGGGCGCGAGGGGGCGCGGTTGCTGGTGTGGGAGCTATAGGCTGTAGCGCCGCAGGCGAGGCAGCGGCTGCCATCAGCGGCGATCCTTCAGGAATCCAAGGAAGGGACCACTGACGGGGAGCAAGGCAGCATGATCCTTCAGGTGGAGGGTGCCACCCTCGCCATCATGACGCTCCAGCCAAGCCACCGCATGGAGGTTCACCACCGTCGACCGGTGCACCTGTTGAAAGCTTTTGGCATCCAGTCGCGTGGCCAAATCCTTGATGGGTTCGTTGATGACGTACGAAGTCCCACGGCATTCCACCCGTGTGCACTTGCTGTCGGCCTGGAAGAAGAGCACCTCTTCCACAGGGATCAGGTGGGTCCGTCGCCCCGAGGTGGCCGTGATCCAGCGAAGGGGCTCTGGGGCCGTCAGGCCTTTCAATCCATCCAGTGCCCTCAGCCACCTTTCAGGAGACGGGAGGGCCCGGTGGCGCAGCCGCTCCAGGGTCATCTGCAGGCGATCCGCCGTCACGGGTTTCAGCAGGTAGTCGATGGCCCCGGCCTCGAAGGCTTCAATGGCGTGGGCATCGTAGGCCGTCACAAATACCACGCGGGTGTCCCTGGGTAGCAAGCGGGCGAGTTCGAGGCCTGACCTTCCAGGAAGACGGATGTCGAGGAAGGCCACCTCGATCCGCTGGGCCCGACAATGCGCCATGGCTGCATCGCCATCCCCCGCCTGGAAGATCTCCCGCCAGGGGATGGTCGACGCACGGAGTTGCTGGACCAGCGCCTCCCTCAGTCGGGGTTCATCCTCCACCACCAGGGCAGACCAGGCTGGAGCATCGATGGAGGAGGAGGTCGCCATGGCGCTGATGATATCGCCCCAATCAGCTCTTCTTTCCCGGCGTTTCCGGCAGGCTTTGGATCACGTCGCCCTTCTCATTCATGAACTGGAGGATGGGCTGCCCTTCGGGCGTCACCAGCATCATGATCCGCGGCCTGCCGCTCCCGTCCGCCAGAATGACTGCCGAGGAACGGCCCCGGGTCTTGCCCACGAAGAGCCGCGTGGTCTGGCGCCCTCCGGCCGCCTCCCACTTCTTCTTCAGCGCCTCTTTCTCGGCGCCCGCAGGGGCTTTCACATAGGCCTCAAACAACGGCTCGTATTCCTTTGAAAGGCCCCGGTCATAGACATTCAGACCGGATTCCATAGAACCGCCGTCCTCATAGCTGCCCAGGGCCAGCTGCTGATCGCCCCCGAAGCGATCCATCGAAAAATGCATCCCCGCCGCAGGCTTCCCCTTGGCATCCAGCTTGCCGTCGAAGATGAGCCCACCGCACTCGTCTCCTGTTTGGTTGTAGAAGATCAGGCCGGGCATGTGGCGATCATCACCGCTTTCTTTCCCGTCCACGATGGCCTTGGGCAGCCGAGTCCGATTGGCGAGTACCATCTCGACCTTTCCTTCTCCATTGATGACATTGATCCGCTCCACATCGATCTCGGTGAAACGTGTCTTCTCCTCCGGGGATTTGGCGGCCACCAAGAGTGCGGCCATCAGGACGGCGCCCCCGAAGCCGAGGCCCCGCTTGAGGAGACGGTTCTGCTGTTGGAGGGACAGGACGAGGTCTTGGCTCATGACGAGCTCCTTTGAATGAATGCACCGCAATCAGGGCGCACGTGGATGAAGCACAGCGAACGACTAGGAGCTTCCCCGTCCGACAGGGATGGATACCTGGACCCGGACGCCCCCGACCTCCAGGCCCTCCACCCGCAACCAGCCAGCCTCGGCGTAGAGGAGATTCAGCCGTTCCCGCAGGTTGGATAGGCCGGTTCCACGGCCAGTCTCCGGCCCCAGACTGAGACCCAAGCCATCGTCTTGGATCTCCAGAAGCAGATGCCCGTCCTCCATCCGCCCGCGAAGGCTCACGAAGCCTGGGGCCGGGCGCGGTTCGATCCCATGCTTGATGGCGTTTTCGAGGGGGATCAGCAGACAGCCCACCGGGACCTCACAATCCTCGAAGGCGGGGTCCACATCGATCTCGAAACCCAATCTGTCTCCGAACCGGATCTGGATCAGGGAGAGGTAGCCCCGGGCCGATTCCAGCTCCTGCCCCAGGCGGTGCGTGGCCTGCCGGATGCGGTCGGAGGTGGACCTAGCATAGGCAATGAGGTGATCCAGCATGGCCACGGACGCGGGCGTGTCGCCCGTGCGCACCAGCTCATGGAGATGGGCCAAGGCGTTGAAGAGGAAATGGGGCTCCATCTGGGCGCGCAGAAGCAGCAGCTCGGCCTGAGCCAGGCGGGCCTCCAGGGAATCGGATTTCCTCGCTGCCTCCTTGCGCAAAGCCTCCGCGGCCATGCGCTCGCCGAGCGCCTCCTGGAACCTGCGAAGCCTCTGGAAATTCCGTCCCCTGTCGATCCAAAGACATCCGTAGAACAGGCGGCTGAGGGGCCGGGCCCACACTTCCAAGGTACTCCCCCCGGCCTCATCCGAATCGACAGCGGAAAGGACCTCGACGATCACTTCGTCCGACAGTGTCCACCGGCGCCACCACCCACTCCAGACCGGCGGCTGGAACACGGCGTGGATACGATGGTCCCGCACGGAAATGGAGGTGGCCGACAAGGGTTCTTGCAGCAGGGTCGCCACTTCCCGTTCGATATCGCCACGCGGCATCGGCACCTGGATGACCGCGTAATGAAAGGCCCCAAGGTGATGGGCAGCGGGGACCGTCCGGTAACAACCATACTGGGCCCGGGTGCCATAGATGGCCAGAGCCAGCGCCGCCATTGGGAAGAGGAAAAACGCGAGACAAAAGCCTAGATCCATCCCACCCAGGAACGAGAAAAGGAGGGTCGGAACCAGCCACCAGACCAAGAAGAGCCGGGTCCCCAACCCCAAGACCGACAGTTTGTTATTCAGGGGCCACCTCCAGCAGGACACAGGAGAGCGTGCCGCCATCTGCGATGCCTCACCAGGGGGTTTCCGACGAAGCCCCTGCTTTTCCCGACGAAGCCGGATCTGGAGTGGAAGAACGCGGTGAGGC
>JAYVRY010000135.1:0-6547 GCA_043775845.1 Acidobacteriota bacterium | reverse complement strand
GTAGGCCTGGAGCACGGGCTCCGGCGGCGACAGGTCGGGGTGCAGGCGGTGGAACCACTGGAGGTGGCTGATCCACAGCACCAGGTCGGTGATGGCTGCGGCCCAGGGTTTTACTTCCAGACCGATGAACTGCCCCGGCGTGACCAGCACGCCTTCCAGGGCCAGGGAGCGGCCCGTCTCGCCCAGGTCCTCCAGGCGGCGCTGCACCTCGCCTTCCAGCCGCTTCAGCACATCGTAGGCGGTGGCCAGGAAGTTGCCGCTGCCGCAGGCGGGATCGAGCACCTTCACGTGGGCGAGATGCCGCTGGAAGGCGTGGAGCACTTCCCTGGCCTTGGCCTGGTCGGCGTCGGTGGGCTGCAAGCCGAGCAGCGCCATGGCCTCGGCCTGGGCCAGCTCCCAGTCGGCGCGGAGGGGTTCTTCCAGGGCCGGACGGAGCAGACGTTCGACGTAGGCCCGGGGCGTGTAGTGGGCGCCCAGCCGGTGGCGTTCCCGGGCATCCAATGCACTCTCCAGCAGGGTGCCGAAGATGCTGGGATCGACCTCAGACCAGTCGAACCGCGCGGCCCCGGCGAGCCGGGCGATCTCGTCGGCATTGAGATCCAAGGCCAGGCTCTCGGCGAAGAGACCGCCGTTGAAGCGGAGCACCTTTAGAGGCCCCCAGAAGCCGCCGGTGTTCATGGCGTCCCACAGGGACTCCAGACCCTTGGGGAACGCCTCGGGGTGTTCCCTCCAGGCGCCTTCCAGGGCGTTCTGAAAGAGCTTGTCGGGCAGCAGGCCCACGTCCTCCGCGAAGAACGTGAAGACGGTCCGCATCAGGAAGCGGGCCACGGCCTCAGCGGGGAAGCGGGTCTCCAGGCTGCGGGCCAACCCGCCCAGGGCGGCGGCCACGTCCCGGGTGACGACGGTGCGGGAGCGGGCGGGGTCAAGGCTCTGGGGATCCAGCCAGAGGGCTTTGAACCGCTCCTGCACCTTGGGATCCCGGAGATCCTCCAGGGTGTAGCTGCGGCGGGCGCCGTAGCCGCCATAGGCGCCGGAGAAGCCATCCCAGACGTGAAAGGCATGGCCAATGTCGCAGGTGATGACGAAGGGCGGGCGCTGGGGCAGGTTGCGGGCGTAGTTCACGGCCTGCCCGAAGGCGGCCTCCATGTAGCGGTCGTAGGCCCGGGTGCCGCGCCGGGGGGCCGAGCCCGTGGCCTCGGCGGTGCTGCCCTGCTTCGCCTCCAGAACGAAGCAGCCCTCGCGGTAGCAGTCGATGCTGCCCGTGGTGACGGTGCCGTCCAGGTGGGTGAGCTTCAGATCCTTCTCGAAACAGTAGGTGGCCCCGGGGCCCTTCGGCTCGGGCAGGGGCAGGTCCAGGGCAGCGCAGAAGTCGCGGAAGAAGGAATCCTTGTTGGCCCGCTCGTTCCCAGCGGAGCCACGCCAGGTCTTCAGGAAGGCATCGAGCGCGGGAGACATGCTCTTACCTTATCGAAGACAAGACGGAATGAGCCACAGATGAACACAGCTGAACACAGCTGAACACAGATGAAAAACATGGCCCGATCCGTGTCCATCTGGGTTCATCCGTGGCAGAACCTGCTTTTCGCCCGCCATGCGATGATGCCCCCATGGATGCGCCCCTTTCCGTGAAGCGATTGCTAGAGCAGGTGAAAACCAGGCTGGAACCGCCCTTTGCCGCGGTCTGCGTGGTGGGTGAGGTGTCCAACTTCCGCGGGTCGGGCAAGCATTGGTATTTCACGCTGAAAGAAGAAGGCGCGGCCCTTTCCTGCGCCGTGTGGGCCAGCCAGCAGCGCTTCATTCCGCAAAAACCCATGGATGGTCAGCGGGTGGTGCTGAAGGGCAGCTTGAACCTCTATGTGGCGGGCGGCACGCTCACCCTGGCCGTGACCCACTGCGAACCTGCGGGCGCAGGCGATCTGCAAGCCCGGCTGCGGGCCCTGGAGGCCGATCTGCGCGCTCAGGGCCTCTTCGACCGGCCCAAGCGCCCCCTGCCCCGCTTTCCGCGCCGCTTGGGCGTGGTGGCAGCTCTCGGTGGCGCGGCGCTGCGCGATGTGCTGGAAGTCATGGCCCGCCGGGCGCCGGGCATCGACGTGCTCATCGCCCCGGCGGCGGCCCAGGGCGAGCGCTGCGTGCCCGAAACCCTGCTGGCCATTCAGGAACTGCAGGATGAGCACTGGGGCTGCGAGGCCCTGCTGCTGGTACGGGGCGGCGGCAGCCTGGAGGACCTCTGGGCCTTCAACGATCCGGAGCTGGTGCGGGCCGTGGCGGCGTGCCGGATTCCCATCGTCACCGGCGTGGGCCACGAGATCGATACCACGCTGGTGGACCTCGCCTCGGATCGCCGCGCCGCCACGCCCAGCCAGGCCGCAGAACTGGCCACGCCGGACCGGGGAGCCTTGGGCGCCGACCTGCGCCGCCGCGTGGAGGCCCTCACCGCCAAGACCCTGTGGCGCCTGCGGGGCCTGGAGACCAACCTCAACCTGCTCACGGACCACGGCCTGCAAAAGGCCGATCCCCTGGCCCCCACGGCCGCCCGCTTCGCCGCGCTGGCGCAACGCCTGGCCCTGGCCCATCCCAGCCGCGGCCTCGATGGGGCCGGGGCCCGGCTGGCCATGCTGCGGCAGCGCCTCGGCCACGCGGGCGATCTGGCGGTAGGCGAAGTCGACCGGCCGCGCCTCATCGACGCCCAGCGCCGCCTGAGCCCGGCCTTGCTGCGCTCCCTTCAGCGCCGCGATCAGTGTCTGGCCGTGCTGGCGGAACGGCTGCAGGGCCTGGATCCCACGGGACCTTTGCAGCGGGGTTTCGTGCTGGCCCTGGATGCGGAGGGACGGCCTGTCACGGGATCAACGGCCCTTCCCGCCGGAGCGGGCCTCCGCCTGCGCTGGAAAGATGGCGAACGGAAGGCCACATTGGACTGACATTTCAGCGGGCTGTGCTACGTTTAAAGCCCCCCCGGTGCGCTATGTCCCACGAGTCCCAGCCCTCGTCTGCCCTCCCCAGCGGGAGGCGGCTCCTGGAGCCCGGCGATCTGGTGGGTCGCTTCAAGGTGGAAGCCCTGCTGGGCCGCGGCGGCATGGGCGAGGTGTACAGGGCTTGGGATCCCACCCTGGAGCGCAGCGTGGCGCTCAAGGCGCTGATGGCTTCGGAGACTCGGGAATCCAGTGCCACGGAACGCTTCCGCCGGGAGGCCCTGGCCCTCGCGCAACTGAATCATCCCAATGTCTGCCAGGTGCACGACTGGGTGGATGGGCCCAACGGCACCTACATCGCCATGGAGCTCCTCGAAGGACAGACGCTCGATCAGGCTGCCCCGGAGCTGAGTGTTCGCGACCGGCTCCTGGTGATCCGCAGCGTGGCCCTTGCGCTGGAAGCCGCCCACGCGAAGGGACTGGTGCACCGGGATCTCAAGCCCGGCAACATCATGGTGGCGCCGGGGCAGGGCGACCAAGGCCCCACGGTGAAGGTGCTTGATTTCGGACTCGCCCGGCTCAGCGCGAAGAACAGCTCGGGGGAAGTGCCGATCACGCCAGCTTCGGTGCCGAATCTGGCCCTGCTGCGGGCCCTGGAGGAAGCCGAGCTGAAGCGCAACGCGGATGGCCGGGGCACGGCCATCAACCGGACCGAGGGGGAACGACGCGATGCCTCCGGCCCTCACAGTTGGGAGCAGCTCACCCAGGCGGGCACCTTCATGGGCAGCCCCAGCTATGCCTCCCCCGAACAGATCCAGGGGCAGGCCGCCGGTTCCTCCAGTGATGTCTTCTCGCTAGGCATCGTGGCCTTCGAGCTGCTCGAAGGTGATCATCCCTTCCCCGGCGAAGGCAGGGCGCGCATGAAAGCCATCGTCAATGGCGCCCGCCGCGAACTGAAGGTGCGCGGACTGCCCTCGGGCACGTCGGACCTGCTTCGCGCCATGCTGGATGCGCACCCCTTCAAGCGCCCCACCGCCGCCAAGGTGGCCGAGCGACTCACCGCGCTGATCCGGCCCCGGAGCCTGCTCCGTTGGGCGGCCATCACGGGCGTGAGCGCATTGCTCATCGCCGGGGCGGCCAACTGGTTCCTGGGCCGTGGCGTCATCCCGGATCTGGTCCGCGAACACCCGGCCCGGCTGGCCGTGCTGCCCTTCGTGAATCTGACGGGCGACCCGAAGTTGGATCCGCTCATGCATCTCGTCCTGCCAGAAATGCTGGAGGCCTCCCTCCGCGACTACCCCAGGCTGGCGCCCCTCGACATGGAAACCGTCGCGAAGGCTCAGAGCACCCTCCGCCTAGCGGTGGATGGCGCCCTCAGCCCTTCTGACCTGGTGCGGCTGGCCTCGGCCATGGGCACGCAACTCCTGCTGCGCGGCTCCCTCAAGAAGGGCCCGGACGACAGCTTCGTGGTGGCCTATGAACTGATCGATGCCAAGGGCACCATCCGGCAGTCGGGCGAGGCCCGGGAATCGGGCAACCAGGAGGTCATGTCGCCGCGCCTGGCCGGCAAGGTTGCCGGAGACCTCATCAAGGCCGTGGATCCTTTCGCCTCCTCCCATTCCCGCAGCCGCCTGGCCGATCCCTCCGCGAAGGCCCAGGAGGCCTACATCCGCGGAGTCGCCTTCATGGACCGGGGCATGTTCAAGGAGGCGGCGCCGGCCTTCCGGGAAGCCACACAACTGGCCCCCGATTACGCACCAGCCGTGCTCTGCTATGCCCGTTGCCTGAGCCGGTTGGCGGACATGCCGCCGGAGCCGGTCTTCCAGTGGGCCCGCTGGGCCGCCCGGTCCCAGGGCAACCGCACCTATGAAATGAAGGCCCTCCACCATCTCTCCATTCGGTACGGCGACCGGGGCCAGTGGGAGAGCTCCGAACAGACCGCCCGTGAGGCCCTGCAACTGGCCCACACCCTGGGTGCCACGGGCTACGAAGCCGGGCTGCATGCCACCCTGGGCGTGAACTTCCAACGGCAGCACAAGCCAGCGGAAGCGGAGGCCGAGTATCAACAGGCGCTCTCCATGTACCAATCCGTGGACGAGAAGCTCAGCGCCACCCGCGTCCTCAACAACCTGGCGGTCATCGAGCGGGAGCGGGGCCATATCAAGGGCGCGGAAGCGCGGTACCTGGGTGCCCTGGAAACGGTACAAAGCTACGGCGACAAATGGGGTGAGGCCATCCTCACCAACAACCTGGGTGACCTGGCCCTGGCTCAGGAGAATGGGCTGGATCGAGCCGACGCCTACTTTCACAAAGCCCGCACCCTGCGGGAGTCCATCGGCGATCAGAACGGCCTGGTCTACACCCTGATGGGCCTGGCCAGCGTGTCACAGGCGCGGGGCGATCTCGATCGTGCCGAAGGCCTGGTGCGCCAGTTCCTCGAACTGGCGCGCAAGACCAGCCTGCGTCCCATGGAAGCGTTGGCGCTTTACAACCTCGGGGAACTGAACCGCACGGCTGCGCGCTTCGAGGTCGCCCGCGCCTTCTACCACCAGTCCTTCGCCCTGCATGAAGAGTTGAAAGATGCGCTCATGCAAGCCCACTGCCTGGCTGGCGAAGCCGAGTGCCTGGCCCGGGATGGGCGGCGCGGCATGGCTCGTGGTCTGCTCGAGCGCAGTCACGCCCTGTCTGCCGAGGACACCCCCTACATCCTGCGCGCCCAGGCCTGGCTGGCCCGGGGTGAGGGCCGCTCCGAACAGGCCACGACGCTCTTCGCCAAAGCCCTCAACGAGGCCCGCCTGCAGGCTCCGGAGATCGTGCGGGAGCTGCGAGAAGCCTCGAGGTAGCCAGAAAGAAACTCATAAGCGGAGGACATTGGAGACGCGCAGAACGTCAGCCCCTCAGCACGCGCCGTTCCAAAAGACTCTGGAAATCCCGTCTCCCATCAGCCACCAGGAGTAGAAAGACCTGGTTCCCTGCAATCCGATAGATCAAACGGTAAGGCAGGAACATCACTTGCCGGAACTCCTGTATGCCCAGCTTCAACAGTTCCTTTGGGTGAGAGCCACGTTCTGGAAGCTTGGTGAGATTGTTTGCAGCGTCGAGGATGCCTTCCAAGATGCGCTCGGCCACAGTCGGGCCTTCACGCTCTGCCAGAAAAGCGACGATCTCGGCCAGATCGCTTTCAGCTCCCTTCGTGATCTGCACGCCGTATCGCATTAGGAACGAATCCCGCTGCGCAGGCGCTTGCTAACTTCGGAAAGAGGACTCGTGCGCCCCTCCTCCGCCTCACGATTCCCGATGGCCAAAAGCTTGAGGAGAGCAAGGGTTTCCTGCGTTTCTTCGTAAGAGGCCACGTCCTGGAGCACTGCCTTGGCTTCCCCGTTCTGGGTGATGACCATGGGTTCCCGACGCTCGGAGAGCTGGAGCAGGATTTCAGCGGCGTGAGCCTTCAAATGGGTGATGGGTTTGACCTGAGTCGAGTAATGCATGCTACCTCCATAAGACCGAATATAGTCCTTAATCAGTCCTTGGCCAATCTATTCTACCCAGCAGGGGGAGAGGCGAGAGGGGACCGAAAGCCCCGGCCTTCAAGCCGGGGAGGAAGTCAATCCCAGAAGTGTCCATGGTGTATCCCGTTG
>JAYVRY010000134.1:0-6552 GCA_043775845.1 Acidobacteriota bacterium | reverse complement strand
CTTGGGGTCCGAGACCACCGAGGGATCCTGAAGCTGCGCCTCCACTTCCTGGAACCGGGCTTCGACGGCTTCTAATTGATCGAGCATGATCCACCTCAAGATCTAGGCGAAGGCCACGTCGAAAATCACGGGCCTTCGCTTCGGACCAAAGCCTCAGACCAGCTTGGCTGGGATGAGGCGTGGGGGCCCGGGGGTGTGTGCGCAGCACGGAACCCCCGGAGAGGATAAACAAAAAGGACGGGCCGATTGCTCGGCCCGTCCTTGGGAATGCTGAAGCTAGGCTTCGGTGGTAGGAGCCACTTCGGGAGCCGCCTCGACGGCCGCCACGACTTCCTTCTTCGCGTATTTCTTGTTGAACTTTTCCACACGGCCTTCGGTGTCCATGAGGCGCTGCTTACCCGTGAAGAACGGGTGGCAATTGGAGCAGATTTCCACGCGCAGTTCCTTCTTGGTGGAACGCGTCACGAACTCCTGACCACAGGCACAGTGAACATTCACTTCGTGCAGGGCGGGATGCATGTTCTCTTTCATCACTTACCTCCTGGGACCGACCGGATGCCCCCATGAGCGGGGTATCTGCACGCGGCTTGTCCACGCAAGACAGCCAGTCTACCGCTGGAGTCCTTTTGACTCAAGGGGGATTCCTAAAGAGAGCCACCCTCTTCCTGGGGCCTCAGCACCCGCCGCTCGGCCAACAGCCGCTTGAAACGCTGGGCCAGCATGACGCTGAGGAGAATGGTGGCGTTGGAACTCAGCTCAAGGGGCACCTTGGCCCACTGGAAGTGGACCCGGCCCAGAATGCCCACCTCAAGGACGAACATGAAGACCGTGAACAGCAGGGGTTCCAGCAGGGTTTCCCAAAGGGGCCGTTCCTGACTGTGGCGCTCCAGCAGGAACCCGGTGAAGGCCCCGTAGAGCAGGCGAGTGGGCATGAACCCGTGGCTGCTGGTGAACCCGAGCGGAATGGCCAGCAGTGAGGTGATCAGGACGGCCACCAGGGTTCGAACCCACGGCTTCAGGCGCAGCCAATACCGCCGTGCCCAGAAATAGCCAGCCCCCACCGCCAGCCCCTGGGCGGCGGCGAAGGTCAGGCAGATATACCAGCGCCAGCCTTCGAACAGCATGTGTCCGCCGGTGGCGAGCCCGATGATCATGCCTGCCGCCAGGGCGGTGCCGCCTCGATGGTTGGCATCAGCACCCTCCCCCGCCGCCAGTTCCTCCGCCAGGAGGCTGGGGTGTTCCTTCTCCGCAAGCATGGCCACCATGGCCGCTTCCGATTCCACCCCACGGGCCTCCGCTTCATCCAGCAGGTGGCCTTCAAGTTCCCGCAGGAGGGCGGCTCGACGGCGTCGACTCAGGCCCTTCAGGCCTGTGCCCACTTGTGCGAGATAGGCCTCCAGTGCCCGGGACATGGGCGTCTATGCTTTCGGACCCACAAAGGCCTGGACCATGTCCACGAACTGGTTCCACTCCAGCTTCTTGGCCGCCAGGAAGGCGAGGCCAGCCGGCTGGATGGAGTAGTAGCGGCGCTCCCGGCCGTTATCCTGGGTTTCCCAGTAGGAGGCGATGAATTCGGTGGCTTCCAGCTTGTGGAGAGCAGGGTACAAGGCCCCTTCTTTCAGGGTATACGTCCCGCCGGTGCGTTGGCGGACCGTCTCAATGATCTGGTAGCCATACATGGGCCCCTCGCAAAGCAAGGACAACAGCAGCAACGGGGTGCTGCCTTTCAGCAGTTCACGGTCCACAAGGGCCTCCGGGTTAGGAGAAAAATCGCACCTTCCAATGTGCCTCGCGAAACGATGGCCGTCAACCTCCCCCGGGTCAAATAGGTCCCATTGGGCCGCCTCAGCCCCCCTTCATGGCTTCCGTCAGTGGAATCCGGCTGGCCCGCCAGGGCGAAGCCCAACCGGGTGGCGAGTGGACGCGGCCCAAGCCGCGTTCCGAGCCGGGCACCCGGTGGGCTGAGCATCACGCCGACCTCCGCAAGGTCAAGCCGAAGGCGCGGACCGCGCGGCAGGGCCAGCCGCCTCAGCCCCCCTTCATGGCTTCCGTCAGTGGAATCCGGCTGGCCCGCCAGGCCGGCAAGAACCCGCCCAACAGCCCCATGATCAAACTGAAGGCCACACCCTGGGCCATGAGCCCGGGGGTGATGGTGAAGGCGAAGCTCACATCGCTGAAGGTGTCGAAGCTGGTGGTACCGGTTTGAATCCCGTTGGCGAAGAGGGCCAGCCCGGAACCGACGAGCCCCCCCACCAGGCAGAGAAAAATGCTTTCCCACTGGAAGCTGGCCAGGATCTCCCGTTGGCGAAAGCCCAGGGCCCGCAGGGTGCCGATTTCCTTGGTGCGCCCCGCCACGGCCGCATACATGGTGTTCATGGCCGCGAAGATGGCTGCGCCTGTAAGGATCAGCGTGATGAGGTTGCCCAGGATCTTGATGGGATCGCCCGCCTTGGTGAGTTCCTTGAAGTAGTCCGTTTCCCGAACCACCTCCAGTTGCAACCGCTTGTCGCCCTCCACCGCCTTGGCAAACCCATCGAGTCGGGCGGGCGATTCCAGACGGGCCAGCAGGGCCGAATAGGAGTCGCGCTTGAAGGCCTGCATGACATCGTTCACATCCGACCAGACCTCGCTTTCGAAGCTGGCCCCACCGGCATCGAAGGCGCCCACGATCAACCAGTCCCGGCCCCCCATGTGCAGGCTTCGGCCCACCTCCATGCCCGCGAAGCGGCCCTGCATCTTGCGGGGCACCACCGCCTCGCTGAGCCCAGGGCGGAACCAGCGTCCCTGCACCAGGTGGACCTGAGGACGGAGCGTGATACCCATGCGCTCGAGCCCACGAATCGTCACGTTGGTATCCGTGCCATCCGCCATGGGGAAGAGCTTCACGGCCACCACCTCGGCACTGGCCATGGGTTCAGGGCCATCCCGCTTGAGGAGCGGATGCACCTTGAGGATGCGCATGCGGTTTCGTTCGAGGGAACTGTTCAACTCGAACCGGGCGTTGGGTCTGAGCACCAGGGCCTGATCCGAGCGACCACTGCTAACAAAGGCCTGGGACAGTCCCTGGGCCAAACTCAGCACCACCACGAAGATGCCCACCACCAGGGCGATGGCCGCCGCCGTGCTGAAGCTGGAGAGCTTGCGCTGCCAGAGCGAGCGCAGGTTGTAGCCCAGGGGAATGGGGTAGGCCACCAGGGCCCAGATCAGCCAGGCCAGGTAAGCCAGAAAGGGGAAGGCAATCAGGAGGCCTATCATCCGATCGCCTTCAGGCCCTCGGTGATGGGTCGTCGGGTGGCCGAATAGGCCGGGATGAAGGTGGCCAGCACGCCGATGGCCAGGGCGCCCCCCATGCAGGCCAGGACAGTATCGGGCAGGATGGCGAAGTCCGCGAAGAAGGGCATGGCCGCCCCCAGCGAAGCCCGCACACCGCCTGCGGCCAGGTTGGCCAGCAGCACACCGAGAGAACCTCCCACGCCCACCAACAGCACGCCCTCGGCCAGGAGCAACGTCAGCACACGCCCCGCTGAAAAGCCCATGGCCCGAAAGACGGCGATCTCCATGGTGCGCTCGCGAATGGCCGTGGCCATGGTGTTGCCGGTGACGATGAGGATGGCCACCACCACCGCGACGGTGATGCCCTGGATGATGGCGCCGATGTTGCCGAGCATTTTCACGAAGGCCAGGTTGAAGGCGTTTTCCGTTTCCGAAAGGGTTTCATAGGCGCTGTTCGCGTAGTGCCGGTCCACGCGTTCAATGAGGCGGGGGATGTCCTCGGGCCGCCGCGCCCGCACCCAGAAGGAACCGCACAGGCCCTTCATGTAGGGCACGCCCTCCTCCAGCACCTTGTAATGGAAGTGCAAGGCGTTCTCATCCGAGGGCTTGGGGCTCTTGAAGATGAGGCGGATGGTGAGGCGGGGATTGATGGGGAAGATGGTGCCCGTGAGCGGCACCACATCGCCCACCTTCCAGCCGTTCTTCTTGGCCAGGCTTTCGCCCACGATGCAACCGGCGCCATCGCGCAGGTAGTCCTTGATCTGCGCCTCACTGATGCCCGAAGCGCCGAACTCCTCCCGGAAGATCTGGAAGAGCGTGGTCTCGTCGCTGGCGAAATTCGCGAAGAAGTTGCGGGGGTCCTGATAGTAGCCGCCAAACCACTGCAGCGCGCAGACCGTCTCCACCTCCGGTTGCTGCCGAAGGTAGGTCTCGTAGCTGCGGGGCAGCATCTGCGTGAGACCACTCTTGTGGCGAACCACCAGCCGGTTGCTGGAGTTGGGATTGTTGGTCACCGCGTCCAACGAGGTCAGCAGGCTCTGCAGCACCGCCACCGTGAACACGGACAGGACGAGGCTGCCCACGATGAGCAGGGTGCGCCGCTTGGAGCGCATGAGGCTCTTCCAGATGAGCGCCACCCAGCGCATCAGCGGTTCACCTCCACCGTGCGATCCAGCACCCCCTTCTCCAGGTGGATTTGATGTTTCGCGTGGTGCGCCGCTTTCGGATCGTGGGTCACCATGACGATGGTCTTCCCCAGTTCGCTGTTGAGCCGCGCCATGAGGGCCAACACTTCCTCGGCGTTCTTGGCATCGAGGGCGCCCGTGGGCTCGTCGGCCACCAGCAGATCCGGATCCGTGACGATGGCGCGGGCGATGGCCACGCGCTGCTCCTGGCCGCCGCTGAGCTGCCGGGGGTAGTTCCTCATCTTGTCCTGGAGATTCACCAGGGCCAGGGCCTGCTCCACGCGGTCGCGCCGCTCGCCCCGCCCCGCGCCGGTGATGAGCAGCGGCAGCTCCACGTTCTCGAAGGCGTTCAACACCGGCACCAGGTTGTAGTTCTGGAAGATGAAGCCCACATGGGCGTTGCGCCAGGAAGCGAGCTGGTCGTCGTCGAGGCTATTCAGCTCATAGCCGCAGACCTCCAGCGACCCGCCCGTGGGACGGTCGATGCCCGCCACCAGATTCAGCATGGTCGTCTTGCCACTGCCCGAGGGCCCCATGAGTGCGATGTAGGCCCCGGTAGGAATCTCCAGATCGATGCCCTGAAGGACCGGAATCTCCAGCGTCTCCCGCCAGTAGCTCTTGGCCACGTCGCGGAGGGTGATGATGGGCTCGCCCCCGCCCAGGTCGAAACGGTCAGAGTTCATCAGTTCTTGATCCTTACCTTGGCGCCGGGCTTCAACGACTCCGGCGGTGCCACGATGAGCTGTGCGTCCTTGGCCAATCCACTCACTTCGAGGCCAATGGGATTCTCCGCCGTCACGGTGATGGGCTTCTGCACAGCCACACCGGACTCCACCACCCAGGCGAAGGGCTTTCCGTCCTGCTTCTTCAGCTGTTCCCGACCCAGCACCACCACATCCTGCGTGTAGGCATCACCCAGGAAGGTGACCTTGGCGCCCATGTCGGGCACCAGCAGGGAATCCTTCTCCACGAAAGCCACGCGGACGATGACCACCGCCTTCTGACGGTTGGACGAGGGGTAGATTTCACGCAGTTTGCCCTTGAGCACCGACCGGGCCCCCTGCCCGTCCAACGCATCCACGCGGATTTCCGCGGGCATGCCCTTGGCGAGTTTGGCGATGGAGGCCTCGTTCACCTCCACTTCCACTTCCAACGTGCTGAAGTCGGCCATGACCAGGATGGCGTTGATGGCATTGGCGCCTCCGGCACTGCCGGGCGCCACGGTCTCGCCCACTTCGGACAGTTTTTGCGTGACCACGCCGCTGAAGGGCGCCTTCAAGGCCATGCTCTCCAGCAGGGCATCCTGGTAGGCCAACTGGGCCTCCAGGGTGAGTTTCTGGCTGCGCAGCTTGTCCACCGTGGCCGCATCCTGGATGCCCTGAGCCTGCAGCTTCTCGGCCCGGTTGAAGTCCACCTTGGCCTGATCCAGCTGAGCCTTCACCTGATCGCGGGCAGCGGCGAGGTCGGGCGATTCCAGGCGGGCGAGAATCTGGCCCTTGGCGACGTGACTGCCTTCCTGCACGCCCAGCCAGCTCACGCGGCCCAACACCTTGCTGGAAAGCGTTGCCCGCGTGCGCGCCACCAGGTAGCCCGAGGCCGTCACCAGCGGATTGCGTTCCCCGGCCTTGAACACCGTGGGCGATGACACAGAGACGGGCAGCGGCGCGCCCTTGGCCGCCATCATGGCCACCACCAAGCCCACGCCGATGAGGCCCAGAATCAGCCAGCCCCAGGGGAAACGCTTCTTGATGACCGATGCCTTGCGGGCGGGGGACTCGCTCATGCGCCGTTCTCCAAATATCCAGGTTCTGACAGGCTATCCGGGGTTCAAGGCCGACGGAAGCGGTAGTGACTCACGAACCACTCCGCGCCGCCGTGGAAGCCCCACAGCTCCGCGCAGGCCATGAAGAAGATTCGCCATTGGGCGAAACGCCACCGGGCCTCGGCACCGTAGCCTTTCCGGAACAGGGCGAGGATTTCCGCCCGGTGGGCATCCTGGTTCTGCAGCCAGGCCTCGGCCGTGGCCTGGTAGTGGGTGCCCGAGACACGCCAGTGATCCTCCAGCCTCAGGTGGTCC
Organism: Acidobacteriota bacterium; assembly: GCA_043775845.1. Lineage (GTDB taxonomy): Bacteria > Acidobacteriota > Holophagae > Holophagales > Holophagaceae > Geothrix. Next base: position 18 of record JAYVRY010000134.1, on the reverse strand, counting down.
TGGAAGCGCATCAGGTAG
>JAYVRY010000133.1:0-25396 GCA_043775845.1 Acidobacteriota bacterium | reverse complement strand
CCTCTTCCAGCCGTCGTTTCAGCACTCCGCAATCATCCCTATCCTGATCTACGAGGACGACCACGCGCAGGTCCGACTGCTTCAAATTCGCATAGCCCTGAAGGCGGGTTTTCAACTGCTTCAGTAGGTTCCCCTTGTCCTGGAAATTCCTTAACTCGAAGGTAGAGGCCGCTGGGAGAATTTTGGGAAGGAGCAATCCCAGTGCTTCCTCAGCGGAGGGCTCTTCCAAAAGAAACTCAACGTGCATGGCCGCCCTTTTGAACTTTCAGGGGTTGCTGGTCGGGCCTCATCGGATCTCCAACGCCGAAGAATCCTTCCATCCAGAGTTGCCCCAGTTTGGCTCCCGCGTCCATGTGTTCGGGAATCCCCATCAGGTCAGCGGCTCGTGAAGCCTCGGTGTAACCCTTGGCATTCCGACTCAGAATCCAGACTTCCTCCGGCTTCATGGCGTCCAGGAAGAAAGGGCTATGGGAAGTCACGATGAGCTGACTTCGGGCAGAGGCTTCCCGGCATTCCTCCGCAAGTTCGTAGAGCAGTCTTGGATGAAGATGATTCTCGGGTTCTTCAAGCCCCATGAGCGCAGGCGGCGCGGGGTCGTAGAGGGCAACCAGGTAGGCGAGCATCTTGAGGGTTCCATCGGAAGCCCATTTGGCCAAGATGGGTCGGTCGAATGGGGCATCCTTCAATAGCAACAGCAGACGGCCATCCCCCATCGGATCTGCCTCCACACGTTCCATCCTGGGTACCCTTCGGCGGAGTTTGTCGAGGATCTCATTCAACAGATCTTCGTGTTGCTCCAGGAGATACTGGATGACATTGGCCAAGTTATCGCCCGTCGAGGAAAGGTGTTCCTGAGGCCCTGCCTCCGGAACAGTTCGGGTGTCAACCGCGGTCAGGTAGGACAAGGCCCATCCCGTGATGAACTGACGAAGGGCGGCAACTCGCGGGTGCTTGGCTAACTGCCCCAAGGCATTGACAGCCAGGTCCTCGGGAGAGGAAAGCGACTCCTCGACCCTCTGGTCCTTGTCATCAGGCAAATCTCCAGAGATCACCTTGCCTTCTCCATTGGCGAAATCGAGGAAGCGGAAAGGTTTCCCGCCCTTCTTGGTGGGATTTCGTGCCCATCGAAGCCATTCCTCAGCCACGAAGGGGCCTCGTTTCCCTTCATCAATGGATAAGTGGTAAGTGATAGGTGCAGTCTTTGGGGTTTCCCGATACCTAAGCTCGAACTCGATCGGACCGTCTGCGCCTCGACTGCGCAGTTCCTTGAATCGACCTCTCCGGTCCCAAGCCTTCCGCAACCCGGTGCCGAAACATTCAGACAGAAAGGCGAACACATCGAAGACAGTGCTCTTCCCGCTCCCGTTTGGACCAAGCAGCACAGTCATGGGCCGAAGGTCTGTGAAAGAGACATCTCGCAGGGCCCTGTAGTTCCGAACCGTCAAGGCCTCGATGCGAGGGGGCGAGAAATTGGTTTTTGGAGCCATGGTCACGAGTCCTTTCCCCTCAGGTTAGCCGCATCTGTCCCAGGCCGCCTCAGGGTCAATATTCGTTGGCCAGGTCCCCCGCCCGCACCTGCTTTTCGAAGGCCTGGAAGACGGGCGATCCGGCGGTTTGGGCGATCCATTCGGCCACGCGGATGCCATCCACGGCAGCCGAGGTGATGCCACCCGCGAAGCCCGCGCCTTCGCCGCAGGGATAGAGGCCGGGATGGGACACGGACTGTCCATCCTCGCCCCGCAGCAGCTGGATGGGGCTGCTGGTGCGGCTTTCGATGGCTAGGAGGATGGCCTCGCAGCTGGCAAAACCGTGGATCTTCTTATCGAAGGTGGGCAGGGCCCCGGCCAACTGTTCCTGCACGAAATCCGGCAGGCAGGTGCTCAAGTCCGCCGCCACGGCGAATGGCTTGAAGCTGGTGCGGGGCAGCTGGCCCGTGGCCCGGCCCTTCAGGAAATCCTGCACGGCCATGGCCGGAGCACCGTAGGTTTCGCCTGCGGCGCGGAAGGCGGCCTGCTCCCACTTGCGTTGAAAGTACATGCCGCCCAGCAGGTGGTCACTACCGAAATCCGCCGTATTCACCTTGGCCACCAGGCCTGAGTTGGCGAAGCCGGAATTCCGCTTCTCGTTGCTCATGCCGTTGACGACCACGCCGCCTTCCTCGCTGCTGCACTGGATCACCTCGCCACCAGGACACATGCAGAAGCTGTAGGCGGCGCGGCTCTGGCCAAAATTGCACACCAGCTTGTAGTCGGCGGCGGGCAGCGAGGGGTGGCCCGCGCTGGGGCCGTACTGGGAGCGGTCGATGAGCTCTTGGGGATGTTCCACCCGCACGCCCATGGCGAAGGGTTTCTGGCGCATGGCCACGCCGTGGCCGTGGAGCATTTCGAAGGTGTCGCGCGCGCTGTGGCCCGGCGCCAGCACCAGGGCCTCGCAGGGGATCTCCTCGCCGCTGCCTAACACTGCGGCACTCACGCGACCCTGTTCATCGAAGCGCAGGTCGGCGAGGCGCGAGCGGAAGCGGTACTGCGCGCCGCAGGCCTGGGCTTCCTTGCGGATGAGCACCGCGCAGCGGCGGATGACATCTGTGCCCACATGGGGCTTGGCCAGGTAGAGGATGCGGGGGTTGGCGCCGAAGCGCACGAAGGCGTCCAGCACGTAGCGTGTGGCGGGATGGCCGATGCGGGTGGTGAGCTTGCCATCGCTGAAGGTGCCCGCGCCACCTTCGCCAAATTGCGCATTGGCCTCGGGATCCAGCACTGCGTCCTTCCACAATCCTGAAATCGCCTGCACTCGCTCGCCCATGGCGGGGCCGCGCTCCAGCACGATGGGCTCGATGCCGTAGTCCAGCAGTCGCAAGGCGCAGAACGTACCGGCGGGGCCGCTGCCCACGATCACCACGCGGGGTTTGCGCGGTGGCGGCGCCACCGCGTAGGGCGCCAGATCTGGCGCCAGGTCTAGCTTCAAGCCGCCAGGCAGTGGACCCAAGGTCAACGCTCGTTCTGACTCGAAGCTGAGGGCCGTGAGAAAACGGATGGCGCCCTTGTGGCGGGCATCCAAGCTGCGTCGCTCCAGGGTGACGGCGCGGTAATCCTTGGGCGTGCCACCGAGGGCATGGGCCAGGGGCTTGGTCAGATCCAGCGCTTCTTCGCCCAGGTTCAGGGGCAAGTTGGATAGGAGATAGCGCATGGTCGCCTCGGCGGATGGAGTCCACGGGACTCAAGGCCAGGCCTCCAGCTTACTACTGGCTGAGTGCCACCAGCTCGATATCAAACACCAGCGTTCCCGCTGGCTTTCCCGCGTCGCCCCGGTAGGCGAGCTTTTGCGGAATCCAGAACCGGCGCCGTTCGCCCACCACCATGAGCGGCAGCCCCTCGATCCACCCTTCGATGGTGTGCTTCAACTGAAGGGACACCGAACTGCCCTTGGGAATGGAGCTGTCGAACAGTTTTCCGTCGGTGGTCCAGCCCGTGTAATGCACCGAGACCGTACTCGAGTAGGTTGGGTGGACCTTGCCCGTGCCGGGTCGGAGAAGCTTGAAGGCCAAGCCGGAGCGCAGCAGCTGGGCGCCCGCGCCCGGAGCCGCCACATCCTCCGGGGCCTGACTGGGCGGGGGAGGTATTTCCAGGAGTTCCAGTTCCATGGTCACGGCCCCTGCGGGCCGTCCCTTGGCCCCGGCAAAGGCCAGGTTCTCGGGGATCCACAGGCGGCGGACCTCGCCCACGGTCATGGCCTGCAGGGCTTCTCGCATGCCGGGCATGATCCGCTCCAGGTTCAAGTAGATGGGCTCGCCGTTGGCCCGGGTATTCGCGAAAGGCTTCCCCGTGGCATCCCAGCCAGAGAAATGCACGAGGACGAATCCCTTTTCGCCTGGATGGGCTCCCTCCTGTCCCGCATGGGTTACCTGGTAGGCCAGCCCGCTGGCAGTGCGGATGGCCTCCGCCGGGGGCGTATTCACATGGGTCGGAAGCACAGTGATCGCGGGTGGAGGGGCCTGGGCCACCAGCGCGGAAGTCAGGCAAAGGAGCAATCCATGGCGCATGGTTCAGGTTCCCAGGGTGAAAGAAGTCACAGGCCCATTGTCACCAGAGCCGGAGGTGGAGGTCCAGCGGCGTGAGCTTGATCAACCTCATGGAGACAGAGGATCATCTTCGACTGCAGTCACTCCTCCCTCCGTGTCTCCTTGTTGAGTCAGTTTCGAAGGAACGCGATCCGCACTCAGAGCAGCTCTCCGATCAGGTCCTGCAGCCGATCCATCCCGAAGGGTTTGGCGAGGACACGCAAACGCGGGTCACCCAGTTGATCCTGCCGCAGGCCTTCGAGGCCATGCCCGGAGGTGAGAATCACGGGGGTGGTGCCGTCCTGCTCCCGAAGGCGGGCCAGCATCTCCAGGCCTGTCAGCTGGGGCATCTGCTGATCGCAGATGATGAGGTCGAAGGCCTGCTGCTTGGTGATCTCCCACCCCTGGGCACCGTCCCGTGCGGCCTGGACCATCGCCCCACGGCCCTCCAGCAATTCCACGAGCAGCTCGCGGAGGTAGGCCTCATCCTCCACCACCAGGATCCGAAGTCCCTGAAGGGAGACAGAGGTCTGGAACCGGGTTGCAGGAACCTTGGGCGCCTCTGCTTCAGCCGAGCCGGCAGGCAAGAAGATCTGCACGACTGTGCCTCGGCCCGGTGGGCTCTGCACATCGATGCGCCCGCCATGGGCGCGGATGATGCCAGCCACCATGGCCAGACCCAAGCCGTGCCCCAGTTCGGCTTCCTTGGTGCTGAAGAAGGGTTCGAAGATGCGCGAGAGGATGGCTACGGGAATGCCATTGCCGGAATCCCGCACCGTGAGCTTCGTCATGCCATCGCCATCCTGGCTCGTGCTGATCTGCAGTCGGCCGCCTTCGGGCATGGCATCCCGAGCGTTGACTGCCAGGTTCATGATCACCTGCTCCAGGCCCACGGCATCTCCCTGGATGGGGCTCAGCGCGGGGTCCAGCTCCAGGTCCAGCTGGATCCGCCCACCCAGCAGGCGGCTCAGCAGATTCGCGGTGTTCTTCACCAGTTCGTTGAGATCCACCGACTGGAACTCGTGCCGGGTCTGGTGCGTGAACCGCAAGAGTGACCTCACCATGGCCGAGCACCGGTAGGCGGCCTCCACCGCCAACGCCATGCGCTGGAGGGCAGGATGGTCAGGTGGCAGTGACTGGCGGCCCATGTCGAGCTGGCCGACGATGGCCGCCAGCTGGTTGTTCACATCGTGGGCGATGCCGCCCGTGAGCGTTCCCACCACCTGGACCCGCTGGCTCCGCTGCAGCTGCTGTTGCAGCCGGACTTCCTCCTGGATGGCGCTTCCCGCCCGCTGGAGTGCTTCTCCGAGGGTGCGGAACTCCTGGATCGGGGTTTCCACCTGGCCTGGCATCTCCCCTTCTCCCATGGACTGCGCCTGCCCGGCGAGCTGCTCCAGAGGCGCGCTGAACCAGCGGGCGATGCGAACCACCCGCCAAGCGGCCAGGCCCATGATGCCAAGCCCCGCGATCAGGAGCAGCAGGGACAGCCGCCGCACGGGGCCCTGGAAATCCTGATCGGGAATGGCGAGACTCAGGCGCCACTGCACGCCCCGGGCCGCCGTCAGAGGCTGCACGCTGCAGGTGTAGCGTGCCTCGCCGAAGCGGAGGTGGAAGGGAGCATCCTTGGTCGGCGTGGCCTCCCACCGGCGCTGCACGGCCTCGAACAGGGGCAGGAAATCCCGCCCCAGGGGCCTGAGAAAGGGCACGCCCCCCGGGATGGAGGCTTCGGTGGGAGTGCCCTTGGGCAGGATCAGGGCCACACCATGGGCATCGCTCACAAGCACCTGGGCGTGGGGTGTCGGCTGCGCGTCCCAGGCCCGCTGGTTCAAGGTCTTCAGGAAGATGTCCACGCACATGGCGCCTTGCAGCTCGCCATTGGCCGCGCGAAAGGGAATGGCGTAGGAGATGCCGTGGGTCGGGATGTTCACGAACCGGTAGGCATCCACCCACCGCGCAGAGGGTGCCTGGCTGGCGACGTTCCACCAGGGCCGGTTGAACACCTTGTAGGGCGTGGGCTCCCATTCACCCTGGTTAAACAACTGGCCCGCTTTGCGGAAGTAGCGTTTCATCCCCTGGGGCTTCCGGGCATCCAGGTGATAGCTAGAGAGACCATCCTCCAGACGGCTCATGGACAGGCCCCACCCATCGACCGACACGAAGACCAGGTTCGCCACCTGCTTGAATTCCTCCAGCAGCGGGGCGATCTGCGCCTCCGCCGAAGGCAGATCCTGGAAGGAGATCCGTCCCTCCCGCCGCCAGCGGTCGACGGTTCCCCCGATGTGCTCCAGTTGGGCCATGTCATCCGTCAGGCCACTGGACAGGCGGGCCAGGCTTTCCTTCGAGCGGGCCTGGATCTGCTGCTCCAGGCTCCGGCCCATGCCCACCCAGGCCAGCAGCGCGGAGAGGACCGCCAGCAAGCCGATGAGGACAAACAGTTCACGTTGCAGGAGCCGCCGGAGCGGGACCATGACTTCTCCAAAGCGACCAAAAACGAAACAACCGGAACAACCGGAACAATCAATGCGCCATTCCCACGGATCGGCGCAACGAAAGGACCATTCTCTCATCGGCCCCGCCACCTGGGCTCTGAAGCAGCAAATCTCGGGTCATGCGCTGGCCACGGAGGATGGATCCCAGCCATCATGAAGCACCGCAGTCCCTGCGGAACCCCCTGGAGATCTGATGTCCGAGACCGCGGCGCAACCTTGCCTGAACTGCGGCACCCCCTTGCAGGGCACCTACTGCTTCCAGTGCGGACAGAAGGCCCAGAACCGCCGCCTACCCCTCAAGGCCCTGCTCCACGACGTGCTGCATGATCTCCTGCACCTCGACCACAAAATTCTGGAATCCGTGTGGCTGCTGATCCGCCGCCCGGGCTTCCTGGCCGAAGAATACCTGGTGGGCCGCCGGGTGCGCCACGTGCCGCCCTTCCGCCTTTACGTTATTGCCAGCTTCGCGCTGTTCATGGCCTTCTCCTTCATCCATGTCGGGGATTCCCACGGCAAGGCAGGCAAGGAATCATCCTCCAACCTGATCACGCTTCACTCTTCGACACCCAAAGCAGAGGAACATGCCAAGGCCGAGCCCGCAGACAAGGCCGGTAAGGCCGAGGCTGCGGAGGAGGTCGGCAAGGCCAAGCCCAAGGAAGATGGAAGCAAGAACCCCTCCTGGGCCAAGGATCTCAATGCCCGGGCCAAGCTGGCCCAAGAGGATCCCGAGCGGTTCTACCACACCTTCTTATCAAACCTCTCCAAGAGCCTCTTCGTCCTCATGCCCGTCTTCGCGGCGCTGTTGATGCTGCTCCACCTGCGCCGAAGCGAGTCGCTGTTCGTGGATCACATGGTGGTGGCCCTGCACCACCATGTCGTGTGCTTCCTGGCCATCCTCCTCCTCATGGGCCTCAACGCCCTGCCCGGCGAAGGCTGGGGCTGCCTTCCCGGGCCCATCATCTTCTTCGCCCCGCTCGTTCACCTGGCCGCGACCTTGCAGCGGCTCTATCGCCGGGGCTGGCTGCGCAGCGTGGCCAAGGCGATTCTGGTTTCCACCGTGTACGGCTTCATCGTCAGCGTGGCGCTGCTGGGGCTGCTGTGGCTGTCCCTGCCGAAGGCGCACTGAACAGCTGCTGATTTTCCGCCTTCCACTGCATGGCCCGGTAGATGCGGTTCCGGCCGCTGGGATGGTCGTAAAAGAGAGCCTCCTCCAGGGGCGTGGGGCTCATCTTGCGGTACTCCGCGAGGTGCAGCGCCGCCTGGGCGAAACCATCCGGCTGGCGGCTGGCATTGACGCCATACATGTCCGCCTCATGTTCATGGGTGCGGATGAAGGTATTCATGACGGGCGTGAGCGCGAAGAAGAATAAGCCCGCCACCAGCGTCACCAGGGGCAGGATGGCCGGGTCGCCCAGGCCGGTGATCTGCCACTTGTCTCCCCAGCGGCCCAGGGCCCAGGTCAGCGACCACCGCAGCAGGGCGAACATCGTCACGATGACGATGAGCATGAACTCGATCATCTTCGGGATGTGGTTCAGCACGTAGTGGCCCATCTCGTGGCCCATGACGGCCTGGATTTCCTCTGGCGAGCCCCGCTTGATGAGGTTGTCATTCAAGGTGATGCGCATGGTGCTGGCGAAGCCGCTCACATTGGCGCTCATGCGGGTGGTTTGCTTGGATGCATCGATTTCGTAAATATCCCGGGCCGGAATGCCATTGGCGCGGGCCAGGCTGAGGATGGGCGCGGTGATCTGGGGATTGTTCAACTTCTTCGGTGTGTTGAAGAGGGGCTGCACGAAGACGGGCCCGATAAGGATGCCGAAAACCATGATGGCCAGCGAAGCCACGGCGCCCCAGATCCACCAGGTCTTCGGCAAGCGGCGCACGATGGCGAAGAGCAGGGCTATCGCCAATCCGCCCAGAAGCAGGTTGAGGAGGAGCCCCTTGCCCTCATCGCCCATCCAGGCGCCGAAGGTCTGGGTGGCCAGGCCGTACTTGTGTTCACGGAAAAAACCTTCGAACACCGTGAGCGGGAAGCTCAGAGCGTAGGTGAGCAACAGGTACTGCGCCCAGTAGATCATCGTCTGCAGGAACTTGAAGCGCGTCACCCGCTCCGCCACTTGGCGCAGCTTCGCCGACCAGCGCAGGTTCAGCAGCAGCAGCGAAATCGCCGTGGCGGCCAGGAAATCCCAAAGGATCAGCCAGTAGCCCCCTTCGAAGTAAGCGTTCGAGCGGGCCAGAGCCGCGGGAGGAATCTGGGCCAAGTAGGCCTCGGTGGCCGCTTCCGGCGTGAAGGCGGGCCCCGGCTGGGCCCCCTTCGGCACCGTCACCACGGAAGGCATCTGGTGGGGGCTGGGGGCGGGCTCCGCGCCACCCAGAACCATCGAAAGACCCAGCAGCAAGGAAAACAGGGCGGCGCGGCATTGAACCTTCATGGGGGTTCCTCTCAAGGCATAGGCTTAGCGGTTGAAATGATGCGTTCAGGGGATAAAACGCATACGCAAGGCCGAAGGTTCGGTTTAAAGATCATGTTGACCGACCTCCGCTGGAATCCTTTTGGTCAACGCCTACCTTCATTTTTGGTCAACATGTACCTTCAGACTTGGAGGGTGCCCCGTGCGGACAAACCTGAGCAGGGTGGTGGTGGCTGGCGGCACGGGCCTGGTGGGTCGGGCCCTGGTGCGCAGCCTTCTCGATCAGGGTATCCGTGTCCAGGTGCTCACCCGCAGCCCCCAGACTTTGCAGGTGCCCGCCGGAGCCTCGGCCCACGGCTGGGAGGACTTGGGAAGCCTCCTCGAAGGGGCGGATGCGGTCATCAACCTGGCCGGCGAAGGCATCGCGGAGGGCCGCTGGACCACCTCCCGAAAGGCCGCCCTCCTCCGCAGCCGCATCGACACCACGGCGAGACTGGTACACGCCATGGGCCAGTGCACACAGCCGCCCAAGGCCTTGGTGAACGCCTCCGCCGTCGGGTTCTACCTTCCCCAGGGCGAGACTCCCTTGGATGAGCGTGCGCCAGCGGGATCGGGCTTTCTTGCCGAGGTTTGCCAGGCCTGGGAAGAGGCCGCCTTCACCGCCACCAACTTCGGCATCCGGGTCGCCCTCCTCCGCGTCGGCGTGGTGCTGGCTTCGGCTGGCGGCGCCTTGCCGAAAATGGCCCTGCCCGTGCGCTGGTGCCATGGTTGCAAGCTGGGCAGCGGAAAGCAGGGGCTGAGCTGGATTCACATCGATGATCTGGTGGCGATGCTCGTGGCTGCCGCCGCCCAGCCCGCCTGGCAGGGGGTCTTCAACGCCACGGCGCCGCAGCCCTTGAGCAACGAAGCCTTCATGCGGGTTTTGGCGCGGCAACTGCACCGTCCTCTGCTGCCCATCCCAGGTTTCCTCACGACCATTGCCACCAAATTTCTGCTCGGCGAGATGGCAGAGGCGTTGCTCTTGCAGGGTGCCTTTGTCCTGCCCACGCATGCCCTGGAGCGGGATTTCCGCTTCCGCTTTCCCACCGCCGAAGCCGCGCTGGCGGATCTGCTATGAGGGAAGCAGGCTTCAAGTCCCCCCACGGCGTGGCGGTGCGACCCGACGGGGCCATCGCTGTGGCCGAAGTGGGCAACCACACCCTCCGCCTGCTGGTGCCACGCAGCTCCGGTGGATATGACGTGCAGACGCTGGCGGGCCGAGGCGGCAGCTCCGGCATGGCCGATGGATCTCTGCCTGGATGCTCAGGGCACCCTTTGGATCGCTGACTGCGCCACGCTCAGGCTGCGCGCCTGACGCCCGGAGACGGGGCTGGGAACGCCTTTCCCTGGCCTGCAGATCGCCATGCCCCATGGCCTCACCAGCCACGGTGATCAGATCCTCGTGGCCGAAATGAACGGCCAGCGCATCCTGGCGCTGCCCCTGCCCTGAACCACTACCAACTGCGGCTGGCCACCAGGATGGCGACGACAAGCCCACCTGTGGCCAAGCCCGCCGCCGACAACTTGGGCCCCGCCAACCGCGTCCACAGGAGAAGGCCCGAGAGTGTCAGGAAGACCAGAGCTCCAGCGAAAGCATCGGAGACCAGGATCCAGCCGATCTGGCCGCCATCGCCCTTGTGCAGCCGCTTCAGGGCCTGCAGGAAGCTGGCGTCCTTCTGCTCCAGTTCCACGGTGCGGTTGCCCGGCGTGTAGGTGGCCAAGGCAAAGTGGGCGTGGCCGAAAAACGCCACGGTCCACTGGTCCGCCGTCTTCACGGCCGTCCCACCCAGGCGGCCGGGCTTGCCCGCCTTGGTGAGCCACTTCACGCGCGCCATGGGCACCTGGAACCGTTCCGCCAGGGCCCGGGCCAGGGCCTCGGGCGTAGTGGGGGCTTCCGTGAATTCGACAATCACTTTCCGTTCCGTGATCTGGCCCGATTCGATCTTCATCACGCCACGATGATTCAGCAGGAATCCCGTGATGCCGAACAGCAGGCCAAACACGGCCCCGCTGAGCCCGATCCAGGCGTGGAGCTTGCGCAGGGTGCGGAGGAAGGCGGTCTTCCGGGGATGCCGCTGGATGCGGCGAAAGGCCGAGGCACGGCTGGCGTGGGAAGTGAGCTGCGATGAATCCATGGTCCTCAGAAGCGGCAGGAGAGGGTGAGCTGCGCCCGGCGGGGCGTGCCCACGGTGAGGTTGTAGTCGTTGCCGGCGTTGGGATAGTAGCGGCGGTCGAAGAGGTTCTCCACGTTCAACGCGAGGCGGTTCTGCTTACCGAAACTGAAGTAGAGAGCCGCATCGGCGCGGGTGAAGGCGGGCAACGTCACGGCATTGGTGGTGCTGGCATAGCTGCTGCCCTGATGAATGAGGCCCAGGCCCAGCGCCCATGAGTCTGACAGATCGACCTTGTTCCAACAGGTGGCCGATACGCGTGGTACGAGTGGCACCTGAGTGCCGGCGGGCACCGCCGCGCTGGTGGCGCTGCCCCCGGTGGCCTTCACGACGCTGGCCTCCAGGCGGGCCAGGCCGCCGTAGACCTGCCAACGCTCCGTGACCTGGCCCTGGAAACCGAGCTCCAGGCCATCGGTCCGCTGCAGGCCGGACAGCACCAGCTTGGTGGGATCGTTGGGATCCTTGCTCTTCACGTCGGCCCGGTCCAGGCGGAACACGGCAGCCGTGAGGGCGAAGGCCGAGTTCACGTCCCACTTGCCGCCCACTTCCCAGTTGGTGGCCTTTTCTGGTTTCAGTTCTGCGTTGGAGGCGCTCAGAGACAGGGTCTCGCTGCTGGGCAGGAAGGCGTAGCTGTAGCTGGCGTAGTAGGAAGAGGCGGCGTTGGGCTGGTAGATGAGGCCCGCCCTGGGCGCAGCGGCCTTGTCCGTGCGGGCCAGATCGAGGTTGGCCGCGCCACGATCATTCAGGCCCACGCTGAACCGGTCGTAGCGCAGGCCCAGCACGGCCTTCCAGTGCGCGGAAAGGGTGACTTGATCCTGGAGGTAGAGGGCCGCGATGTTGGCCCTGACCTCGTTGTGGGTATCGCTGGGGGAAGCGGCCCAGCGGGTGACAGAGCCGCGGGGATTCACCGCGTTCACGGTGGCAGTGGTCGCCGTGCCGGCTGCCCCGAAATACCCGGTGAGGCGCGTGTTGTCGCTCTCCTGGTGGCCCAGCTCCAGGCCCGCCAGCAGCAGGTGGTCCATACCCCCCGCCTGAATGCGACATTCCAGCTCCGTCTGGTTGAACAGGTTGGTGCGGAGGTTGGCCTGGCTGTAGGCAGATAGGTTCAACATCCCTGTGGCCGGATTCACCACGCTGTTGGGCTGCACGTTCTGGCGCAGCGTGTCGTAGCGGGTGGCGCGAAGGCTATTCCGCAGGAGCAGGTTCGACGCGAGGCTGGTTTCCACCCGGGCAGTGAGGGCATCCACCACGGCCACGCTGGGACTCTGGGCGGGATCACCGAAAAAGGTTTCCCGCGCACCGTCCAGGGGACGGCCGTTGAGGGCGGGAATGCCGCGATCCGTGGTGCGCCGGTCCTCGAAGTGTTCCAGGCTCACCAGGGCCAGAGTCTCGCTGCCCAGGGCGACATCTAAGACGGGATTGATGCCCGAGCGACGCAACTGGGTGCCCTCACGGAAGCCCTTGGCGTCTTCGGCCACGGCATTCACGCGGAACCGGGCCAGGCTCCCCAGCCGGTCGCTCAGGTCAACACTGGCCCGCTTGTCCTGCCAACGACCCAAGCTCAGCTCGGCTTGCGCCTGAGGTTGCCCCAAGGGCCGCTTCGTCACGCGGTTGACCACGCCCCCCGCCCCGCCCCGGCCGAAAGCCATGCCGCCAGGCCCCTTCAAGATCTCGATGCGCTCGGCATTGTAGGGGTCGCGGAAGTAGAGGGCGTCATCGCGCAGACCATCCACGAAGAAATCCGATGAGGTGCTGATGCCGCGCAGCACCGGCTGGTCGCGACCGCCTTCGCCAGGGTTCATGGAGGCCCCGGGCACGTAGCGGATGACCTCGGCCATGCTCTTCATGCCCTGGTCCTTCACCAGCGCTTCGGGCACCACCTGCACCGACTGCGGCACATCGCTGAGCGGCGTATCGGTCTTTGTCACCGTGGCGGAGCGGCGGGCGCGGTAGCCCTTCACGGGACCATCGGCCCGTTCCTTCTGCCGGGCGGTCTTGCCCTTCACCTTCACTTCAGGCAGGGCCGTTTCGGTTTTGGGCGGCACCTGGGCGGGTGGAACCTGGGCGGGCGTCTCCGGGGCGAGACAGGTGAGCAGGGAAAACAAAACGAGATGCGACATGGAATGTCCTTTCAGGTAGAGGGGTCCCGGGCCCCAGGCGGGACCGGCGCGAACGAAGGAGTGGAAACTAGCCTTCCAATTGGAAGGTGAGGGGCACGTGTACCCAGGCGGCCAGGCGTTCGGTGCCACGCCGGGCCGGTGTGAAGCGCCAGCGCTTGACCGTGCCGAGGGCGGCCTGGTCCAGGCGCGCGTGGCCGCTGCTTTGGCGGAGTTCCACCTGCTCGGCGAGGCCTTCGGGGCTTACCAGCACGCGGAGGATGACGCGGCCCTCTTCCCCGAAACGCTTGGAAAGCGCCGGATAGATAGGTTCGGGATTCTGCAGATAGGCTGCATCAAAACAGGGCGCTACCACGCCGTTGGCAGAGCCTTCGGCAGAACCCGGGACCTGACCTCCGATGGCGCCAGTGGCCCCTGGCTGACCGGAGCCATGACCTCCAGAGCCTGCCACGGGCTGCGACGAGGCCTCTGCGGCTTCAGACGGGTTTACCGCAGAGGTCGGAGCCTCAGAGGGCGCCGTGGAGGGCGACAATGATGGGGTTGAGGCGGCCGCAGCGAGTGGGGCTGATGCCGCTGGGGCCAAGGCAGCAGGCACCAGAGCCGCAGGGGCGTCGAAGGACTCCAGGGTCCGCTGACCACGCGCACCGGGACGGAAGCGGCCTGGCTGGCCACCGCCAGGCCCAGGGCCCCACCCAGCAGGGCCCCGTAGAGGGCCAGGGACAGGGCGGCCACGGGCCCCCGGGGGGCCGTGGGCAAGCTGCCCAGGCTGGGAGGTTCCGGCGTCTTCGAAGACGCCTGCAGCGAGCTGCCTGGCGGCAACGCGCCAACCGCGGCCTCAAGGCGGAAGCCCGAGGAGCGGAAGGAAAGAGCGGTGAGGGTGGAGGGGGTGGCGCCGGTGGCGGGGGTGAAGGCGGCGGAGGCGGAGGCGGAGGCGGTGTGGAGGTTTCCCATGCCTTCATTCTAATCAATTGAGATTGCGTCTCAATACTTTTTCATCATCCACGCATCTCACGCCTGCTTCAGCCCCGCTCCAGCCCCCCGAAGCGCGCCATGATGCGCTTATCGCCCCCCTGGTCGAAGCGCACCGTATACGTGAGGCCTTCGCCCCGCCCCGAAGCGGCGAGGATCGTTCCCGCCCCGAAGCGGGCGCTTTTCAGCCGCGTGCCCACAGGGAAAGCGCTGGGGTCTTGCATCTCGGCAGGTTCGGAGAACCTGCCTCCGGTCTCGGCATCCGTGGGAACCGCCACCTCCTTCACCCGGTCGAAGAAACCACGGATGCGCTGCAGCTCCGTGGCCACCGAGGCCCCGCCTCCACCCTTGCTGAAGGAACTGCCGGGGCGAATGCCTTCTCCGGCCTGGTAGATCTCAGTGCCCCAGCGGATGGGGGCCGTGAGCGCTTCGGAAGGAATTTCCCGCAGGAAGCGGCTGGGCATGGAAAGCATCTCGGTGCCCATGATGCGCCGGCGCCGTGCGGCGCTGAGCGTGAGGCGCCGCTGGGCCCGTGTGATGGCCACATAGAAGAGGCGGCGCTCTTCCTCCAGGCCATCCGGCGTTTCGCGGGCATTGCGGTTGGGGAAGACATCCTCCTCCATGCCCACCACGAAGACGAAGGGGAACTCCAGGCCCTTGGCGCAATGGATGGTCATGAGGCTGAGGTGCGCGGCTTCTTCGATCTGATCGGTGTCCGAGGCGAGGGTGATGCGATCCAGGAACTCCGACAGGCGCAAGCCCAGGGATTCCATTTCTGCCGCCGCGCTGAGGAATTCCTCCAGGTTGCGGATGCGGCCTTCGGCTTCCAGCGTGGCCTCGTCTTCCAGGCTCTGCAGGTAGCCGCTCTCCTGCAACACCCACTTCACCAGGCCCGCCAGCCCCTGCGCGTCGCGCTCGCCCGAGGCCCGCCTGAACAGGTCCAGGAACTTGCCCATCTCGCGCAACGCGCGGCCTTTCAAATCACCTGAGCGCAGCAGGATGGCCAGGCCTTCAAGGGGCGTGCCACCTTCAGGAATGGCGCCTTCGATCTTGCCGAGGGTTGTAGGCCCCACGCCCCGGGTGGGCGCGTTCACGCAGCGGCGGAAGCTCACCAGGTCGAAGGGATTCGAGATGAGGCGCAGGTACGAAATGAGGTCCTTCACTTCCTGGCGCTCGTAGAACTTCACGCCACCCACCAGCCGGTAGGCCAGGTTCTGAGCGCGCAGCGCCTCTTCCATCTGCCGGGACTGCCAATTGGCCCGGTAGAGCACGGCGATCTTCGAATCGGGTTCCTGATAGCGCAGTTCCTGAATGCGCTGCACCACCCACTCGGCTTCGAGGCGGCCTTCATCCGTGAGTTTGAAGATGATGGATTCGCCCACACCCAGGTCGGTCTTCAGGGCACCCTTGCCCTCGACGCGCTGCGAGTTGTTCGAGATCACCTGCGAAGCCGCATCCAGGATCTTTTCTGTCGAGCGGTAGTTCTGCAGCAACTCGATGCGCACGGCCTCGGGGAAGTCCTGCTGGAAGTCGAGGATGTTGCGGATGTCGGCGCCGCGCCACCCGTAGATCGACTGGTCTTCATCGCCCACCACGCACAGATTGTGGTGCTTGCGCGCCAGGTGCTGCACCAGCAGGTACTGGGCGCGGTTGGTGTCCTGATACTCGTCCACCAGGATGAACTTGAACCGCTCCGCGTAGACCGACTGCAGCACGGGATCGCGGAACAGTCGCTCGGTCCACAGCAGCAGGTCGTCGAAGTCGCAAGCACGGTGGTTCTTCAGACCCTTCTGGTAGAGATCGTAGGCATCCAGCACCTTGCGGGTCCAGGGATCCAGCGCTTCTTCGCGGGCCTCCTCAGGCAGCAGGCAGCGGTTCTTGAAGTCACTGATGACTTCCAACACTTTCTTGGGGTGGAACTGTTTTTCCGGCAGTTTCAATTCCGCCAGCACCTGCTTGACGAGGCTCTTCTGATCCGAGGGATCGAAGATGACGAAGTCCCGGCCCACGGGCGTGCGCTCGCCTTCGCGGCGGAGGATGCGGGTGCAGAAGCTGTGGAAAGTGCTCACCCACATCTGGGCCGCGGGCACCGAGACCAGTCGCTGAACGCGCTCACGCATCTCCTCGGCGGCCTTGTTGGTGAAGGTCATGGCCAGGATGGACCCGGGTTGGGCGCCTTCCTCCTCGATGAGCCAGGCGATGCGCCGGGTGATCACCGTGGTCTTGCCCGAGCCAGCACCCGCCAGGATGAGCAGCGGACCGTGGGCATGCCGCACCGCCTCCTGCTGGGGGGCGTTCAGGTTGCGCAGTAGCGGATGTTCATTCGGATCGGGGGCTAAGCCAGGCATGCTTCCATGCTACCGGCTCCTAAGGCGCGATGGCTTTGCCCTTCTCAGCCTTGCGGAGGATCTCCGTGACCATGAGCTGGGTGTCAGCCTCACTAAGGCGCTTCTTGTAGGGCGGCATCACCAGCCCGAAAAAGATGCCCTTCCGGATGGCCTTCACCATCCGAGTGTCGCTGGCCTTGGCCACATTGGCAGGATCGGTAAAGTCCAGGCCTTTGGGCTTCTTCCCCTCTTCCTGCGGAGGCGAACCGTCGTACCCATGACACCGGGCGCAGTAGGCCACGTAGAAGGCCTTCAGCTCAGTCAAGGTCTTGGCCGGAGGCTCGGCGTGAAGTCCAGCCACACAAAGCAGGACCGGCATCAGGGTCTTCCACTGCATGGCTACCTCATGGGATCGATCCCACCACTATGGCGTTCGATCCCCCGTCTGCAAAGCACGACTCTTGTTCTTCCGACCCTCCTGGGGCAGGGTGACGTCCTTCAGCAGCCGCTTCGCCTCGCCTTCATTGAGCTGTCGTCGAAAGCCGGGCATGGCGCCCCGCCCCTTGAGGAGGGAGGCCACCAGATCGGACTCCTCCTGGTTGGCCAACCAACGGGCATCCAGGAGGTTCCGCCCGCCCAGGCGCACCCCTGCCGTGGACCGGCCGGAACCATCGGGACCATGGCAGGCTGCGCAGCGTTCCTGAAAGAAGGCTTTCATGTCCCGGACCTCAGCGGCCAGGGGCAGGCAGGACAGGGCCAGCAGCGACGCGGCGTACCGGAGCATCATGGGTCGAAGCTATCACGCCGGGCCGACTCTCGTTAGGCTGTAACCACGCGCCCGTGGCGGAATGGTAGACGCTTCGGACTTAAAATCCGCTGCCGGCAACGGCGTGCCGGTTCGAATCCGGCCGGGCGCACCAGATGGTTTTGCGGGGGTCGGGTGGCATAGCCTCCTCGCCGGAACCTGACGCCGCGCCGTCCACAGGACGGCGCTCTGTCTTCCGGCGGTCGGCTAGGGCAGCAGCTTCAGCAGCGGAATGAGGATCCCGTTGAACCGCTTCCAACCGGACAAATCCCCGTGGACGAGGCGGCGGACCTTCACCCAGTCGCACTCTACTGCGGCCTTGGGGACTCCCTTCAGCATGAAGTCGTAGGCCAGGATGCGGGCGGCCACGGCCGGTTCCTGGGCCAGATCCGGCTGTGCCACAAGGTCAGCTCCCACCAGCTTGCTGAAGCGCGCGTATTCCGAACGCCCCACCAGCGGCACGAAGCCCCGCCCACAGTATTTCGGGCCATCCCCGGGCTCGAGGTTGCCGAGGCTCCGGTCGAATTCGTACATGCGGCGAAAATAGGCCTGGCTGCCGGGTTCCTTCTCGGGGGCGAAGAGGTAGCTTTCCGAACCGATGGTCGCGATGGCGGCCACTTCCACGTGGGGATCGAGGATCTCCAGGCTTCTCAGGGCCTCCCGGACCAGCGGCCAGTGCGCTTCCACGTTCGCGAGGGGCGCGTGCAGGAGGGTCGCGATGACATCCGCCGTGAAGGGCATGACTGGCTCCCGGGGGAGAGGGCTGCTTGCGTGAAGGCCTGCGGAAAGGTCGGGGTGGGCCAATCTACCACGGGCCGGTCATCATGAAGCCATGACCATTCACCGGTTGCATCTGGACAAGGCCGAGGCCCTGATCGCCGCGCATGGAGCCGAGCTTCAGGCTCTCCGGCTGGAGGACACGGATCTGCTCTGGGACGCGGGCCATCTCTGGCCACGCCATGCCCCCCTGCTCTTTCCCGTGGTGGGTGGTTTGAACGGGGATGTCTTGCGCCATGGCGGCACCCGCTTCTCCATGTCCAGGCACGGCTTCGCCCGCGATCGGGACTTCACCTGGCTCGACCGCGGCAACACCACCTGCACCCTGGAGCTGAGTGATGACGAGGGCACCCGGGCGGCCTATCCCTTTCCCTTCAGGCTGCGGGTCACCTACACCCTGGAAGCCTTCGGCCTGCGCATGGCTTTGGAGCTGTTCAATCCGGGCGAGAAGCCCCTGCCCGCGAGCCTTGGCCTGCATCCAGCTTTCCGCTGGCCCCTCGCACCGGGGGTTCCCAAGGCCGCGCACCGCCTGCTGTTCGATGCGGAAGAACCCGGCTCCCTGCGGCGTCTGGATCATCATGGGCTGCTCACACCCACCCTTCATGAAACCCCCATCCAGAACCGGGTGCTGGATCTGCATGAGGGACTCTTTCAGGAGGATGCCCTGCTCTTCCTGGAGCCCTGCAGCCAGGGGCTCCGCTTCGAGGCTGAGGGTGGGCCGTCCTTGGCGTTCCATTGGGAAGGCTTTCCCCATCTGGGCATCTGGACCAAGCCCGATCCCGGTCCCGCCTTCCTCTGCATCGAACCCTGGCTAGGCCATGCCGACCCCGCCGATTGGAGCGGCGAATTCAGCGAAAAGCCAGGGAGCTTCATCCTCGCGCCCGGCGCCAGCCGCCAGTGGTCCTTCAGCGTCGCGTTGAGCCAGGTGACCACTCCCGTGACATAGAACCGTTGCTGAAGCGTGTGTGGAACAACGAAAAGCCTGGAAAAGGGCTTGACGAAGAACGGGCTTGAATTAAACTAACACCTATGAGGTGATAGTATGACTTCAGCACTGTATGGGGCCGGGGCGGAATACGCGCTTCACTCATTGCTGATCCTTGCTTCCAGGACTGAGCCAGTCAGCGTTCGAGATCTGGCGAGATACCAGCAACTCCCCGAACGGTTTCTCGCCAAGGTGTTCGCCCGGCTCAAGGCGGCGCAGATCGTTGTGGGAACGGAGGGCATCTCCGGCGGCTTCGCGTTGGCCAAACCTGCGGACCAGATTCCCGTCCTTCAGGTTCTTGAGGCGGTGGATCCGGAGCGGGCCCTCTTTGCCTGCGCCGAGATTCGCGAGAACTGCGCGCTGTTCGATGAACGCCCGCCCGAATGGGCCATCAAGGGGCCCTGCCGGATTCACGCCTTCATGGCCGAGGCAGAACGCAAGTTGAAAGAGGTGCTCGCCTCGAAGACCATCGCCGACCTTCAGTGCGAACTCCAGTGCAAGACCCCAAAGACCTTCGCGAATGAGACCACGCAGTGGTTTCAGGCCCAGCGGCGAGCGCGCCGCAGTGTCCAACCCGATCCAGGCAACCATCCCAAAGGAGTCAAGGCATGAACAAAAACGTTTTCGTCGCGGGTGCGACCGGAGCCATTGGCCGCAGCCTCTGCCGACTGCTGGTGCAGGACGGCTGGAAGGTCACCGGCATCACCCGATCCCAGGCCAAGGTGGCTCTTCTGCACGAACTGGGCGTGACCCCGGTGGTGGTCGATGTGTTTGATGCCGCGGCCCTGAGCGAGGCCGTGGCGAAGGCCGAGCCGGGGATCGTTATGCACCAGCTCACCGATTTGCCTCCGGCGTTAGAGCCCGCACTGATGCCCGAGGCCCTGGTGCGCAACGCGCGCCTGCGTGAAGTCGGCACCGCCAACCTGGTGGCTGCGGCGGTGGCGGCCGGTGCCACACGGATGATCGCCCAGAGCCTCGGCTTCGTCTATGCGGCCGGGCCCATGCCCTACCGCGAAGACGCACCGCTGCTGTTGGAGGTTCCCGCCTACCTGGAAACCGTGCAGGCCGTGTTGAGCCTCGAACGGCAGGTCCTGGCAGCTCCCATGGCCGGGATCGTCCTGCGCTACGGCAAGTTGTACGGCCCGGGGACCGGCTTCGACACTGCGCCCGAAAACAGTCCCCTCCATGTTGATGATGCTGCGGATGCCGCGCGCCGTGCCATGACCATTGGTGATCCCGGGATCTACAACATCACCGAAGACGATGGCGTCGCCTCCATCGCCAAGGCCAAGGCGGCGTTGGGGTGGGTACCGGGATTCCGGCTGGCCTAGGAGCGAGTCCGCGAGACGTTACAGGACTGAGCTCCGCTGCCGGGCGGTGACACGAAGGGGTTCGTGTCACCGCCATCAAATTGGCTCGATCATGGCTGAAGGTCGGCCTGTCCAACCCCCATGAAGCGGCAAGGAGCCCGCAGTTCCTACACCAGTTCCGCACCCAGGAAGTGGGGACTGGCGAGCGTGATGCGCGCTTGCACCAGCTCGCCGAAGGGCAGTTCGCGGCCGGGCCCTGCCACCAGGTGCACGGTCTTCCACTCGCCGCTGTGGGCCAGCCACCAGCCGGATTCGTTGGGACCGTGGGCCTCGACGCGCACGGGGATCTCGCGCCCCAGGAAGCGCTCGTTGCTGGCCCGCGTGAGCTGGATCTGGCGCTGCTGAAGGCGGGACAGCCGCGCGGATTTCACGTCCATGGGCAGGTCGTCCTTGAGGCGCAGCGACGGCGTTCCGGGCCTGGGCGAATACACAAAACTGAAGGAGCCATCGAAGGCCACCTCATCGAGAACCTTCAGCGTGTCCTCGAAGTCTTCGTCGGTCTCGCCTGGGAAACCCACGATGAAGTCCGTACTGAGGGCGATGCGGGCACGGCCCTCACCCAGGTACCCCAGGCGTTCGAGATATTCGCCCACGGTGTATTCCCGCAGCATGCGCTTGAGCACGCGGTCGCTGCCGCTTTGCAGGGGCAGGTGGAGGAAGGGCGCCACTTTAGGATTCGACACCAGCACCTGGGCCAGGTCCTGGGTGAAGTTCATGGGATGGCTGGTGGTGAAGCGGATCCACTCCAAGCCCTCGATCTCGGAGACGCGTTCCAGCAGATCGGCAAACGTGCAGCCGCCCGCGTAGCTGTTCACGTTCTGGCCCAGCAGCTCCACCTCGCGGTAGCCCCGCGTCACCAGGCCGCGCACCTCGGCCAGCACATCCGCGAAAGGGCGATGGCGCTCGGCACCCCGGGTGGTGGGCACGATGCAATAGGTGCAGGCGTGGTTGCAGCCCTCGGTGATGGTGACCAGGGCCTTGGCAGTGTCCCGGCGCCGTGTGACCGATGCTGGAAACAGGTGGTTGTCCGGATATTCACCCGTATCCATGACCCGTGTCTTCCCAGCCTGGGCCTCAGCCACCAGCCGCGGCAGCTGCTTGAGGGCCATGGTGCCCAGCACGAAATCGATGTGGGGCGCCCGCTTGAAGAGGGCCACTTGTTCCTGCTGGGCCAGGCAGCCCGTCACGCCCACCAGCAAGGGACGGCGCTGTTTCTCCTGGCGCAGGCGGCCCAGCTCGGAATAGACCTTGTGCACGGCCTTCTCGCGGATGGAGCAGGTGTTCAGCAGCACCAGGTCGGCCGCCTCAGCCGTATCCACCTCTTCGAAACCATCCGAAGACAGCAGCCCCGACAGCTTCTCGCCGTCGTGCTCGTTCATCTGGCAGCCCCAGGTTTGAATATGGAACTTCATGAATGATCTCGATCCTGGGCCTGCTGGATGAAGGGGACTACCCCCCGATCGCACCGTGCCCCGCACGGTGCTCCCGCTCCCCGGCTGCGCCGGATCGCGGAGGGGGCCCCGTTCTGGCAGCCCCAGGTTTGGATGTGGAACTTCATGCGTCTCCCGAATCAATCATTGTATCGATTGATTCAGAACCAGGCACGTTGGGTTTTAAGTCCTAACGAAGCGCGTAGATGCACCCATCCGTGCTGCCCACGATGACCATTCCATCCGCCACCACGGGCGAGGATAGGATCGAGCCCAGGCTGAACATGCGCTCCAGGCCGATGACCATGCCATCCAAGGTGGCATCCGGATATAGCGCGGCACCGATCATCTGGCCTTTGGCATCGATGTATTTCGGTGCGTTCTGCTTGGAGCCCTCCGTCTGGAAATCGGCCACCTGGGCGCCGCTGTCCCGGTCCACCAGGTGCAGCCACCCGTCGGAGGTTCCGAACAGGATGCGGTTTCCCGCGATGGCCGGGGAGGAGAAGGACACGGCCTTCATGGTGTGGTCGAACACCACCTTGCCGGTGGCCGCCTCCAGGGCCTTGAAGCGCTGGCCATCCGAGGTGGGGAAATAGACGCGGCCGTTCTGCACGGCGGGCGAGGCGATGACCCAGCCCTTGTGGTTGTCGTGCTTCCACAGCAGGGCGCCTGTGCTGGCGTCCAGGGCGTAGAAGTGGCCATCCCGACAGCCGAAGAAAACCCGGCCATCCGCCACGGCGGCGGATCCCGGAATGCCGATCTGGTTGTGGATGTCGGGATCATCGCCGGTCTGGAAGGTCCACCGTATTTTTCCGCTGTCGGCATCCAGCGCATAGAAGGTGCGGTCAAAGCTTCCCACGTACACCGTTCCCCCAGCCACGGCCGGGCTCGCATGAACCACGTCGCCGGTCTTCACCTTCCAGCGCAGGGCGCCGGTGGCCGCATCCAGTGCGTAAACATGGTGATCGCCGCTGCCCACGAACACGCGGTCGCCCGCCACTACGGGCGATGAAAGAAAGACATCGAAGGGATCCGGCATCACCTCGCCGCGGGGCTGGACGCCATGGATGCCAGGGGCCGTGAAGCGGCGCTCGCCCTCGGTTTGGAAGGACCACACCGGCTTGCCCGTGGCTGCATCCAGGCCCTGGATAGCGCCATCCAGGCTGCTAAAAATCACGCGCCCGGCGGTCACGGCGGGGGTGGAGGCAATGGCGCCCTTGGCCTTGAAGCGCCAGCGCAATGTGCCGTCGCGCGCATCGAGCGCGAGGAGGGTGTGGTCCGAGCTGCCGATGTAGACCACACCCTCTGAGACGACCGGAGAAGAGAGCACCTTGGCCCCGGTGAGGAAAGTCCAAACCAGGTTTGCGAGACTGGGCGGCGCAGAAGCGTAGATCCCTGCATGGGAGGCGTCTCCCCGGAACATGACCGGCTCTCCACCCTGGAGGCCCGGCCCCAGGAGAAACAGGGCCATGGGTATACAAATGGGATACGGAATCAGCCAGCCTCGAGCCATGATTCACCTCGACCACCACCCTAATGCGACCCAGGGTGCCGATGCATCGGGACCGGGACGAACAGGTGGTTGCGCGGGGTGAACCGTCGGAATCAGGGCAGGCGTGATCCTCCGGGCGTCAAGGCTGGTTCGCCCTTGCCATCCTGGCCACCAGTCCGACAGGCGCCGCTTCCAGCTGAAGGCCCAGGCGCTGGCCCGTGGCGCGCAGCCAGAGTGAGGGCAGGTTCTTGGGGGCGTCGGCGGTCGGATGGGGTTGCAGGGCCCCGGGCAGGGGCGCATCGCCCACCCAGGTGAGGATCCAAGCCTCCGGTGTGACAGAGGCCTCGAGGCGCAAGGGCCCCGGCACGGCCCAGGGAAGGATCTGCCGGGTGAAGGCAGCGGCCCAGTCCTGGAGCAGGGGCATGGGCCAGCTGCTGCCCTCCGCACCCGCGTCCACCAGATTGACGGGGCAGCGGAACAGCTCGGACATGGGCTCCAGCCTTGCCTCAAGGCCCGCCTTCCACTCTTTCCAGGGGGCGGTGCCCGGATCTGGGAACCGGTCCAGCGCCATGGCGCGGGCCATAGCGATGAGGGTCTTCCCATCTTCGATGGAGTAGCCCAGGCGCAGACGGTTCCGCGTATCCAGGGGCAGTCTGGGGTCGCTGAGGTCGAGAACCCCCTGCAATCCCGCCAACAGGTTATTGAAATCGTGCAGTGCTGCCCGCCAGAGCTCTTCGGAAGCCATGCCCCCTCCGGATACACAAAAGTCTTGAATAAAGTTACCTTGGATATGACCCTCTGAGCAGTGAAGCAGGAATCCAGGATCCCATATGCAGCATCCGATCAAACGACTAGGTGAACTGCTCGTGGAGGGCGGCCTCATCACGCCGGCCCAGCTGCAGAGTGCGATCACCCATCAGAAGATCGCCCGTGGTCGTTTGGGAAGCAACCTGGTGGCCCTGGGATACATCTCGGAGGAAGTCCTCATGGACTTCCTCAGCCACCAGACCGGGGTGCCCCAGGTCGACGTCCGGAACATGGATGTGTCCCCCCAGATCCTCAAGCTGGTGCCCCATCGCCTGGCGGATCAGTTCACGGTGCTGCCCATCGCCACCAAGGAACCGAAGTCCCTGGTACTGGCCATGTCCGATCCTTCGGACCTGAATGCCATCGACAGCGCCCGCTTCGCCTCCGGATTGCACGTGGAACCCGTGGTGGCTTCCCACAGCGCCTTGCGCAAGGCCATCTCCGACCTCTATCGCCGCCTGGATTCCAACCAGGGGGCCCTGACTGTGGAATTGGGAACGGATCCAGGGCTGGATGAGGGCCTACCGGTTACCTTCTCCCTGGCTCCCCTGCCCCTCCCCACCCCACCAGCCCCCACGCCGCCCGCCTTTCCCCGGGATCCCTTTTTCGATGAACCGAAGGCCCCCACGCAGCCCGTGAACATTGATCCCTTCGGGCTTTTCGACCCCGCGCCACCACCCAAGACGGCTCCCACGCCACCGCAGCCCCTCCCGATGAACCCGGAGCTGGTGCATTCCCGCACCGCTCCCCAGACTATCCGGCGCCTGGAAACCTACCACACCCGCACCCTGGTGCTGGGCCTGATCCGGCTCTTCCAGCGCCGCGGCATCATCGGCCAGGATGAGCTTCAGCACCTGCTGCTCAACCTCCTCGAAGCCGGTGAGATCAAGGACGACGACAAGATCGGTTAGGTAGTCCTAGTCATCGACCTCCCCGACCGCCGGGTGGTGGAGCAGGCTCCAGTGGAGCCTGCGGAGCCGGGCCCCGGCGAGGAGGGGAATAACCCGACCGCCGGGTGGCCCCGGCGAGGAGGGGAATAACCCAACCGTTAGTCGTCGACCTTCAGAATCGCCAGGAAGGCCTCCTGGGGAATCTCCACGTTGCCGATGGACCTCACTCGGCCCATCCTGGGCCTCGCCCCTGCGGG
>JAYVRY010000132.1:0-6595 GCA_043775845.1 Acidobacteriota bacterium | reverse complement strand
AACTGGAAAGTCGAGGGCACTCAAGGGGCTGCCGATATCCTGGGAATGGCCCCAAGCACCCTTCGCTCTCGGATGCAAAAGCTCCAGATTGAGCGACGAGACAGCTAGTCACGAGGTATTCAAGAACCTCCCCATCGAAGCCCTGAGTCACGGCTCTTCGTGGGCCCAAAAACCCACGAAATGCCGTGACCCACGAATTATCGTGGGGTCACAGGGGTGTAACAGAGGGGTCCGCGACGAGCGTTTAATTTTATAATTTAAATAATTATAGAATTTAGCAACACACAAAATTCGTTTTGATTCCTGGCATCGGGTTTGCGCTTAAGGGGAAAGCCTTGAGAGGAAAACCTACCGCATGCGATCGAAACCAAACAGCCGAGTGAAGGTCATGAGTGCCTTGCTGACCGCCCAAGCGGGGAAGCAAGGGGAGTTCTGCCAGACCCTCCACAGTCTTAGAAGCGAAATCCGTCTCCAGGCGGGCTGCCTGGAATGCACCATCGGCCAGGACACAGAAGAAGACGACCGGTTCGTGATTTTCATGGTTTGGAAAGACCTGGCCCACCTGGAAGCCCATATGGACTCCGAAGCCTTTCGGATCCTCCTGGGGGCCACCAGCGTGCTCACGACCCCCACGGGGTTCCGCTTCATTGCCACCGATACGACTGCTGATCCGCCCGAGGATTCCGTCCTCATCCGACCAAGGACCCTGGGCTGGCGCGCATCGCTCCTGCCGGGCTGAACCACTCTCCCCCTTGCTTGGCAGGGGGGGGGACAAGGACCGCGCCTTCCAAGCCCTTCATTCATTGAATCCCCTCGCCCTACCACCACGGAGCCTCCAACCATGCCCTTCTACCGCCAATTAAGTGCAGTACCGCTGGTCATATTGGCCCTTTCCGCCACCTCCGCGCCCGCCCAGGGCGCCGGTTTCGATGGCGCCTTCAAGCTGCGGACGGGTTACGGGCTCAGCACCAACCAAGAAGACAGCCTCAGCCGCCGCACCCTGGGCCTGGGTTTTGATTTCGGCCTACAAACTTCCGCCGGTCGCTTCGGGGCCGAGCTTGGCTATCAGTACAAGTCTGGCAATCAGCATTTATTTGATCTCTCCGCCATGCCCCTGGCCCCAGGGGCCAGCCTGGATCGTTCCCAATCCATCGACAGCCGCAAGAACCAGTTCGGGGGACTCGCCCTCAGGGCCAGTTTCGAACGCCGCATCGCTGCCACCGAGTGGTCCTGGCGTGTGGGGCTCCAGGCCGGGGGCGCCAAATACCGGCAGGAATACATCGGGGATGTCACCGATGGGATTCGCTATGAAGACACCTACAACGGAACTGCCACCACGAGCACTGTGCCCATCAGCCCCTTTGTGGGGATCGGCTATGCCATCGATGAACGGCAGTCCGTGGAAGTGAACCTCATCTCCATCGCCTACTCCTCAGCCAATTACGTGCACGTGGCGGGCACCGTGCTGGGGTCCTCGCAGAACCCCGCTTCGGGTGGCCATACCGCACAGGACTCCATCGTCATCCAGAAGCGCTCCATTCCCCACATCGAGTTCGGCTACACCCTCCGCTTCTAACCCCGGCCGCACCCCTTTGGAGTCATGGAAATGCGAATGAGATCTTTGCTGCGATTGTCGTCCCTGGGCCTGGTTCTGGTATCCGGCAGCGCCCTTGTGGCCCAGTCCACCACCGGCTCCCTGGCTGGTCGCGTGAATGATGCCAGCGGGAAACCCATGGCGGGAGTCAAGGTGACCCTTACCTCTCCTGCCCTGTTCGGACCCCGAACTGTCCTCACCGACGCCAACGGCGAGTGGCGCGCCCCCCTGCTGCCCGTGGGCAGCTACCGAATCCAGGCCTTCAAGGATGACTTTGTGGGCAACGAAGCTCAGAACGTCCGCGTGGGCATCGGCACCGCCGCCCGACAGGACCTGATGCTCAAGCCCATCTCCAAGGCTGGGGCCGTGGTCGAAGTGGTGGGCGACAGCGCCGAAGCGGACAAGGCCGACACCAAGACCTCCATGAATTTTTCCGCCGAGATCCTGGATACCATCGCCGGCATCGACCGGGGCTTCGAGGGCGCGGCGGACATGTCGGCGGGCGTGGCGGGCACCTCTGGCGGCGGCTACAGCATTCGCGGCGGCGCCACTCAGAACACGCTCTTCCGCATCAACGGCACCGATGTGAAAGATGACCTTCAGGGGGCCCAGGTGGGCACCTGGGTCATCGAAGACAACATCGTCGATGTGCAGGTGGTGCTGTCCCCCCTGAATGCCCGCAACGGCCGAGCCCTTGGCGGCCAGGTGAACGTGGTCACCAAGTCCGGGGGCAATGAGTTCGAAGGCAGTTTGCGGGCCCACCTGAGCCGCCCCACCTGGGGCTCCCGGAACCCCTACACCAAGGACACGCCCCATCAGATCAGCGACAACCTCAGCCGCACCTTCGATGTCACCACCTCGGGGCCCATCGTCAAGGACCGCATCTGGTTCTCCATCGGCACCATCCTCACGCCCTCAGCCACCAGCAGCAATGAGATCGGAGCCGCCTACCCGTTGGCCCGGGGCCCCCAGCGCACCGGCGATCCCAGCATTGATGGCGGTGTGGCGAACACCATCCCTTCGGGGTTTGCCTTCGCCAGCTTTCTGACCGAGGCCAAACCCTTCACCAGTGGCTATTCCTCCAGCTACTTCGAGGCCAAGGTCACCGGCGCCATCAACGCGAACCACACGTTGGACCTCAGCTACGTGGGCTCTGGCAACAAGACCACCAATGTTGATCCCGGCGTGGGCGTCATCCGGGTCGAGGCCCTGGGCACTCAGGAGGAGAAGCGCTCCGCCTGGGGACTGAACTACCGGGGCATTCTCGGAGCCACCACCTTCCTGGAAGGCCGTGTCAACCGCTACCTGTCCCAGGCCATCTTCCCCACGGGTGATCCGAAGTTCAGCAGCAATCCCGTGAACCTGTGGCTCGACGATGTCGCCCCCAACGACCACTACTGGTACAGCGTGGGCCTGCCCTTCGGCATGGGCACCACGCCCCGGCCCGACAAGCGGAACAACACCAGCGGGAACCTGAACCTGAAGCTCTTCCGCGAGCTGCGTGGGCAGCACGAGATCGATCTCGGCCTGGAGTACTACCAGTCCGACCGCACCACGCAAAGTCAGATCGGCTCAGACAACCGCGCCTTCCGCGTGGGCGGGGCCTACTACAACGCCGCCACTCAAGATTGGCGTTTCCCCGCCATTCCCTGGGTCGGGCCCAACTGGTTCGGCCAGAGTTCTTCAGGCAACACCGGCCTGGCCCCGACCATGTTCCAGTATTACGGCCAGGACGGCATCACCAAGAACAGCACCACGTCCCTCTACGTCAACGACAGCCTCACCCTCAACAAGCACTGGAGCTTGATGGTGGGCATCCGGTACGACGCCATCAAGGTCATCGACACCACCGGTGTGGCCCTGGCCAAGGCCACGGACCTGTCTCCCCGCCTGCAACTGCGGTACGACGTCCTGGGTGACAGCCACCATGTGTTCACCGTCACGGCGGCCCGCTTCCAGGGCGATTTCACGTCGGGGTTCACCGCCGCCTTCATCACCCAGGCCACCAGCAAGGAAGTCAGCTACGGCTTCTCCGGCATTCCCGGCCAGGCGGATCCCTACACCGATCCCGCCCACGCGCTGCGCTGGCTCACCTATGCCCAGCTCACGGATCCCCGGAACTACCTGGGCTCCACGACCTCCTTGAGCAGCACGGCCTACAGTTTCTATGACAACTCCAAGAGCTACCTGCTCGATCCCAAGCTAAGTTCCCCCTACCTGGATGAGGCCACGCTCACCTACCGCGCCTCCTTCGCGGGTGGCAACTACATGCGCTTCACCTACGTGAACCGCGTCTGGAAGAAGGAATGGGCCTTCAGCACCGACTACACGCCCGACCAGATGGCCACGGTCTCCGACCCCAGCCAATCCGGCCTTCCGAACAAGCTGGCCTCCACGGTCCACGTGTTCAATTCCGACGAGCTCATCCGGCGCTACCAGGGCCTGGAAGTGGAACTCTTCCAGAGGATCACGCCCGTGCTGTCCCTGAACGGCACCTATACCTATGGCCGACTCACCGGCAACAACAACGGCGGCGACAACCCCTACTCCACTTTCCGCGACAACAGCGTGCCCGGCTACTACGGCAACCGCCGCTTCCTCACCCAGACGCTGGGCCTCACCAATCAGGATTTCGCTCCCGATGGCCCCCTCAACTCTGACCAGACCCACCATGTCCGCCTGAACCTCTCTCTGGAGCGGCCGCTGGACAAGGGCAAGATCTCCTACTCGGCTTTGCTCCGGTACGACAGCGGCAACAACTGGTCCGCGGCCTATGCGGCACCGCTGGGGCAGAACGCGGGTGGCAGGTTGGCCAACATCGCCAACGCGCCACCGGCGCCGGCCACCTACACCAAGTATTACGGCGGCCGTGGGCAGTACACGTTCAACGACCAATGCCAGGTGGATTTCAAGGTCTCCTTCCGCATTCCCCTGGGCTTCAAGACCCTCCAGCTCATGGGTGATCTGCAGATCAACAACCTGTTCAACCAGATGGAACAGGGCTCCTATTCCACAGCCACCGCCTCCCTGCCCTACGGCGCCGACCATCTCTACCTGAACACCACGGCCTCCGGGACCTTCGGCACTGCGAACGCCCAGGAAGGCAACTACTGGATGGCCGGTCGGTCCATGGGCGCCAGCCTCGGCCTGCGCTTCTGATCCCTCACCCAAGGACACACCATGATCAACAGACATCACCTTGTGGGACTGGCAGCGCTCGCGCTGGCGGGGGGCTCAGCCCTCTATGCACAGACACCCTCGAAGCTGGATGCGGGATTCAGCGCGGTCCTACCGCTTGAAACCCTGAAGACGATCACCCATGCGACGGGATTGGGTGGCTTCACGGCCGAGCTGGGCTACAGCTCGCAGATCCCGAACACCACCATCCCGTTCCGTCTGTCGGCCTCCGTGAACAACCTTCCAGGCAAACAGGTGGACTACGTCAAGAACTCCCTCCTGGGTTTCCAGGGCGCGGCGGATGTGATCTCCCAGACCGGCATCGCCAACATCACCATGATCGCCGGCTTCTCCGTGAACACCTGGCGTGTCGATTACCAGGACGCCACCGTCCACACCCGCACCACCATGAAGGGAGCGAAATTGGGCGCCCGCTTCGGTTTCGACTATCTGGTCAACGCCCGCTTCACCGCCAGCTTGATGCTCCAGATCGTTGAACTGGGCACAGACCCGCAGGCCATCCGAGGCTACAACCCCTCGTGGCTCCAGGCCGGCGCCCGGTACCGCTTCTAGCTCATGGCAGTCCATTCCCTGGGAGTAACAATGCACGTCAAGGTCCGACCCCTCGTCTCATCCCTGGCTCTCGTCCTCGTCCAGGCGACAGGCATGTCCCAGACGGCCCACCCCATCCTCACCGCTCAGCAGGTGGCTGCGAACCGCCTGCTTCAGCCGCAGCGCGCCGCCCAGGCCGCAGCCTTCCTGGCCACCCAGAACCTGGGCCTGGGATCCAAGGATCAGTTCAGGGAAGTGAACGTCATCACTAACACACAAGGTCAGACCATCTGCCGCTTCGAGCAAACCCATTCGGGTTACCGCGTCTACGGCACCTCCGTCACGGTCCGCGTGGATCCCGACGGCACCCTGACCCTTCTGGCCAAGGATGTGGCCCCGGGCCTGGCTTTCGCCGATAACGTCAAGTTGTCCGCCAACGAGGCGATCCTGGCCGCCCATCGCAACCTTGCCCCCCAGGGCGCCTATTCCGGCCAGCCTTCGGCGGAACGCATCATCTTCCCCACGGTCTTTTCGCAGGGCTTCAAGGTGGCCTCCAGCCCCAAGGATGGCAAGCCCGTCATCGACCGGGATGGCAGCCTCGTGGGCCCCAAGCCCACCACCTCTTTCGTGTGGGCCTACCAGGTCGGTGCCGTCCTGCGAAACGACCTGGATGGCTACCGGGAGATGAATCTCATCGTGCACGCCAACACCGGCCAGGTGCTCCGCAAATGGGATGATGCGGCCGGACTGTCGCCACATCCCACCAGTGCACCCGCACCCAGGGACTACGCGGCCATGGCTCGGTTGAAGCACAGCGTGCCCCAGGTCATCGCCCGGCCCGCGCTCCAGGCCCAGGCCTCCATTGTCAAGGCCGTCGAGCCACCCCTCGCCGCTCCGGCACCCGTGGCCTCCAAGGGCTGGGGCCATGATCAATACCGCGGCCTGGTGAGCCTGGACACCATCCAGTCCACGCAGGGAACGGGGTACGACCTCGTGGATCTCACCCGCAGTAGCAGGCCCCATCCGGTGTTCCAGACCCAGGGCAACCAGACCTGGTACTGGGATGCCTCCGAGTACCACGGTCTCGCACCTCAGCTGGACGACTACGTCTTCCCCTATTCCTGGGCCGCCAACTACAACACCTACAGCATGGACAACAAGGGCTGGAGCGTGGGCAGTGCCATCGGTGCCGGGTCTGCCACCAATGAATGGGGTGACGGGCAGAACTACCTCTCCCCTTACGCACCCTTCAGCAACGGCGCTCCGACGAAG
>JAYVRY010000131.1:0-2048 GCA_043775845.1 Acidobacteriota bacterium | reverse complement strand
GGGGGACTTCAGCCTATCAGATGAGCCGGGGCGTGCTGAAGTTCCTGGCCCCGCGGATCCGCTCGATCAGAGCGCGATTCAGCTCCGGGATGGGTAGTTTGAGCATGTCCTCAACCGTGAACCAGCCCCATGCGAGGGGCGTGCGCGGGTCGCCTGCGACCTCCGCGAGGAAGGGATGGAGCTGCACCTCGCCTTCCAGAACTGGCCAGGGTTCTGCCTTCAGCAGGATCAATCCGAGCTCTTCGTGCACTTCCCGTTCCAGTGTCTGGCGCAGGTTCTCGTCCCCCTCCGCCTTGCCGCCGGGAAACTCCCACAGCCCTGGCAGTACCGCATTCTCCAGATCCCGCCGCTGCAGAAACCAGCGCTCTCCCCGGTGGATCAGGGCCAGGGCCACGCGCCTCATCCAACCTCCCCGGCCGGCCCCGCCACCTCGGCCAGCAGAACCAGGCGATCCGCGTAGCGCCGCCGCAGGGTCTCCACCCACACCAGCTTGAGGCGGCCATAGGCGGGCCTCAGCTCGCGCTCCACCCAGGCCCGGAGTTCCTCCACGGTGGCACAGGCATCCAGGCTGTGGTGCAACCGGTCGCGCAAGGCCTCATCCACCTGCTGGAGCGCGGCCACGGGCGCGTAGCTGATGCGGTGGATGGAACTCACCCCCAGCTCCTGGAGCCGCGCCCGGTGCAGGGCGGTGCCATAGCCTTTGTGCTGGCCGAAGCCATAGCCGGGATGGGCCTCCTCCAGGCTGATCATCAGCGCATCCCGGTGGGCCTTGGCCAGGATGCTGGCGGCGCCGATGGCGCAGCTGAGGGCATCGCCGTCCACCACCAGCCGCTCCGGCAGTCCCGTCCGCGGGCCCCGGTTACCGTCGATGAACAGGAGCCTGGGCCGCAGGGCCAGGTCTGACACGGACTGGCGCATGGCCATCAGGGTGGCCTCGAGGATGTTTTCGCGGTCGATGGCCAGGGCGTCCACTTCCGCGATGCCATAGGCCGGCAGGATGGCCTTCAGCTCTGCGGCCAGCGCCGCACGACGCCCCGGGTTCAGCTGCTTGCTGTCCCGCACGCCGCGGAGCACATGGCCCCACTTGTGCACCGTCTCCGCGTCCAGCACCGCACAGGCGGCCACCACCGGCCCCGCCCAGGCGCCCCGCCCCGCTTCATCCACGCCCCCCCAGGCCACGCCCGGGGGCACGTTGCCGAGGTCCCAGTCGAGGGGGTTGATCATTTGTAGAAGCTAGCAGCTATCGGCTGTCGGCTGTCAGCACTTCAACGATTCCCACGCAATCAACCACGTATCCATCACCCCACGGAAATGGCTCTTGTGCGGCCCGGGCCGGTAGATGGCCTGGATGGGGATGTGGGCCCAGCGTAGCTTCCAGTCGGCGGCCTTCATGGCGATTTCCATTTCGATGGCGAATCCCGTGGCGCGCAGCTGGAGGCGGTCCAGCACCTTCTTCCGGATCAGGCGGAACCCGCTCTGGCTGTCCTCCCAAGTCACGCCAGCAATGCGGCCCAGGGTCCAGGTGCCCAGGGCGTTGGTCCGCCAGCGCTTGGCGGGGATCTTGGCCCGGTCCTGGAAGCGCGAACCGATGAGGAAATCCGCCTCGGGATGGATCGCCAGGAAGTCCAGGAAACGCTGGAGGTCGGCGGGATCATGTTGGCCATCCCCATCCAGGAAAAGGTAGAAATCGAACTCATCCGCCCGGAGCCGGGCCATGCCGGCCCGCATGGCCTGGCCCTTGCCCCCGCCCTGCCCGGGATCCAACCGCAGCACTTCCACACCTGCCGCGGCAGCGACCACGCCAGTCCCATCGGTGGAGCCGTCATCCACCACCAGGATGCGGTGCAGGCCGAAGGGCTTCAGCCCTTCCAGCACCGGCATGATGTGCTCGGCCTCGTCGTGGGCGGCGATGATCGCGGCAATCCTCAACGGCGACGCCCCCGCTGCACCGGTGGCGTGGGCCAGGGTTGACCGTAGGCGGTGGCGAAGGCGGCACGCTGGGCCGCGCCTGCCTTGGGATCCGGCACCAGCCGGTGGCTGCGTTCAGG
>JAYVRY010000130.1:0-25532 GCA_043775845.1 Acidobacteriota bacterium | reverse complement strand
ACGGCCATCATCATCTGGAAGCTAAGATCGGCCTTCTGGACTGCCAGCATGGCCGTGTGCATGTCTGCACTCTCCCCTGTCATCAAGTTCCGTGCCTCGCCTTCGGCTTGGGCGGAAACCTGGTTGACCTCCTGGAGGGCCTGCTTGAGGAGATCACCAAATGCCACCCCCCCCTCCGTGCCCGAAGTGCCTCCATCCAGGCCGGATTTGGAGGATCCGGACATTGGACTCAAGGGCGACATCGAGGGGATGTTCTGGATGGGATCCATGGGGTTGGCTCGGGGAATGGTCTAACACACGATCGGTCGAGGGGCGGGGCAGGGCAAGTCGAAAAACCGACAGACTACTGGACGCGGAGGATATCCAGGGCGGAGGTGATCATGGATTTGGCGCTGCGGACCACGGCGATGTTGGCTTCGTAGGACCGGCTGGCTTCGGTGAGATTCACCATTTCTTCCACGGGATTGATGTTGGGGTAGTTCACCACACCATCGGCATTGGCATCGGGGTGGCCCGGCTCGTAACGGGTGAGGAAGGGCTCCTGGCTGGTTTGGATGGAGGCTACCTGGACACCGGCGCCCGCCAGGGCCCCCGAGAAGTCCAGGTCCTGGGCCTGGAAGACCGCATCGCGGCGTCGGTAGGGGCCGCCATCCTTGGTGCGTGTGGTTTCGCTGTTGGCGACGTTGGAGGCGATGAGCTGGACCCGCAGCCGCTGGGCAGCCATGCCGGAGCTTGCGATGTCGAGGATCTGATTGACGCTCATCAGTGCGCGCTCGCTTCCTTGATCATGTTGTGGAGTTTCCGGAGCTCGACCTGCATGAAGGTTGAGGCGGTCTGGTAGTTGGTCTGCGTGCGGGCCAGCAGCATGTTTTCCCGGTCCAGGTTCACGTCGTTGCCATCATTACGCTCGGCGTTGGGCCGCATCGTGTCCGTGGGCGGGGGCAGGGCCAGGCTGGCGCTGCCCTGGAGGTGCATGGGATGGGTCATGGTGAGGCTGTTGGGCGATGTTTGCCTAGACATGGCCGCCTTCATGGCTTCCTCGAAACTGAAATCCCGAGTCCGGTAGCCGGGTGTGTCCAGGTTAGCCAGGTTCGAGGCGATGAGGGTTTGGCGCTTGGACGCAAGAGCCAAACCCGTATCCATGGACTGGATCATGCTGTTGCCGCTGGTGAGGTCGAACATGATGAACCCTGCAGAATGGGCCGGGTTGGGCCCGGCTTCCCCTGGATTCATGCAGGGGCCATGCCGGGACGGCCAGGGGAGCGGGCTTTAGTCACGGGACACAGTCTCGGGGTTGCATCCGGGTCAGTGACCCTTGCTACACTGGGCGCTCACTTCGAGGCTCCCATGATCCTGAACACGCGAAAGCACAACGATGTGCTGATCCTCTATCCCGAAGGCAAGATCACCCTGGGTGACGGCGATCAGGAACTGGGCGAGGCGGTGCGCACCTCCCTCTCCAATGGCGAGCGCAAGATCGTCATCAACTTCAGCAAAGTGAGCTACCTGGATTCCTCCGGTGTGGGCGAACTGGTGGGCTGCTACACCTCCATCAAGGGCAAGGGCGGGGAACTGCGCATCTGCGGCATGAGCGGCAAGATTTTCAGTCTCATCAAGATGACCAGCCTTCACTCCGTCTTTGAAGTGAAGGACACCGAGGAAGAAGCCCTCGCAGGTTTCTAAGGCGGTGCGACGTCGCACCGTCCTGGGTATCGGCCTCCTGGCGCTGGCAACTGCTGGCGCCCAGGAGGCCGATACCCCGTACGTGCTGAAGGACATCCAAGTCAAAGGCGGGGACGACGATGACCGTCGCTTCGCCCTGGCCGCCCTGGGGCTGAAGACAGGCGGGACTGTCGACCGGGCTGGATTCGAACAGGCCCTGGCCGCAGTCCGTCTGGTGGATCGCTTTGCAACCGTGAGCGGGGTCCTCGAGAAGGATGGCGCGGCCATCCTCACCCTGGTTCCACTCACGCCCCTGGCCACTTGGCAGTGGGAAGGCGATGCAGTGCCCAAGAGCCTGAAGAAAACGCTGTTGCCCGAGCTCCACAAGGGGATGCGGGTGGGCCCACTCTCCAGGGACACCATGGTGGGGACTGCCGAGCAGCGTTTGCGAGAGGCTGGCTATCCCGCGGTGAGGATCCGTTCTGAATTAGCGCAGAATGGCCGCCACCTGCGGCTGATCCTAACCCTTGGCGAACCGTCCCTGATTCGCGAGATTCGCATCGAAGGGGATCCGTCTCCCTACTCAAGGGCGAAACTACTCAAGGTGGCCGGGCTCGAACCGGGTGTCACCCGTTGGACGCCCACCGTCATCCGGGAAGCCCAGCAGCGGCTGAGGAAACTCTTCGTGGACGACCACTGGTGGTGGTCTTTCCACGACGGCCGCCTCGAGGGATCGGCGCGGCTTGTTCCAGGCTCCGGGCCCGGCATCTGGAACCTCGATGTGAACCCAGGTCCCAAGGTCAAGTTGGAAGGCCAAGGGTTTTCCTACTTCTGGCCGCCGTGGAACCTCTGGACTCAACCCAAGCTGTCGGAGTTCGTTCCCCTGGCGCGGGCTGAACGCTACGCGCCCAGCCTGCTCGAGGAGGGGGCCGGGCGCATCACGACCTACTTCAAGAACCAGGGCTACCCTGAAGTCAAGGTCGACTACAAACGCACCGTGACTGCAGGAACACCTGAGAAGCCCGAGGTTGTCAATCTCACTTATGCAGTGGATCACGGTCCTCGCCGCAAGCTGGGGCGCATCATCTTTGAAGGCAACAAGGAGCTTTCCGAGGAACAGCTGCGCGAAGCTGTGGTTGTGCCCAAGCGGTTTTACGTGTTCGCGGCCCACGCCAAGGCGGAGGTCGTCAAGGCGGTGGAAGATCGGACCACCGCGATCTATCTCCAGCGCGGCTTTCCCGATGTGCGCGTGCGGCGGCGCGTGGAAACCGCCAAGGATGGCTCGGTCGAGGTGCGCCTCAACATTCGGGAAGGCCCGCAACGGTTCGTGGACGCCCTCCTCCTGGACCTCCCCTCAGAGCCCGGTTTTCTGCGGCAGAACCTGGCCCAGAGCCTGCTCTTGGCCCTGTCGGATCGGCCCACGCCCGCGAATGGCAAAGGACAGTACCGTTCAGATCGGCGGCACCTCCAGGGCATCAACGCCACCATGGAGGACACACCCAAGGGTGTGCGGCTCAGCTTCCAACCCCACCTGCCCCTGGTCCGAAACGATCTGGCCCTGGTGGTCTCGGATTTGAGGCAGCGACTGTCATCGGCCGGGGCGGCGAACCCCCAGGTGAAGCTTGCCTTCGAAGAGGAAGGACCTCAGCCCATCGTCCGGATCCAGGTACCCTCTCAGCCCCTGGACAAGGCCAAGCGCCTGGTGGTGCAGGGCAGCGACCGGACCCGGGCCGAGGCCGTGTTGCGCGAAGCCGAGCTTCCTCTGGGCGCCCCCCTGGATCCAACCCGACTGGACGAGGGCCAGATCCAGCTCGGCGGACTCGGTGCCTTCCAGCGCGTGGACTTGCTCACACTCAAGGATCTGCCGGGTCAGGAAAAGGAACCCTGGGAGCGGGGTGACCTGGCGCTGCGCCTGCAGGAACGAAGTCCCTGGGTCTTCACCGAAAGCTTTGGCTACGACAATACCCAGGGCTACCACTTCGGGCTGAACGCCCAGCGGTTGAATGTGGGCGGCATGGGGCGCGTGGTGGATGTCGGTCTCCGGGCGGGGGATCAGACCCTGAACAGCGAGGCCATGCGCCGGGCCTTCCACACCGGT
Source organism: Acidobacteriota bacterium (assembly GCA_043775845.1). Classification (GTDB taxonomy): domain Bacteria; phylum Acidobacteriota; class Holophagae; order Holophagales; family Holophagaceae; genus Geothrix. Next base: position 21,772 of record JAYVRY010000130.1, on the reverse strand, counting down.
GACGTGAAGCGCTCCGTGGACAGTTACAGCGTCGGCTACACCGATCCCTGGTTCCTCCCTGGCGCCCTGGATTCCTGGCTGGCGACCCGCACCCGCTTCCACATGGAAGGCGCCTACATCGTGGAAGCCCAGGCCGCCTTTCTCGCGCATCGGCGGCGCTTTACACCGAATCTCGAATGGAAGATCGGGCCGGTCCAGGCGGTGCAGTTTGGTTACCGCTTCGAGCGGGTGGAAGTGGCGCCCAATACCATCGTGTCGGATCAGTACACGGTGGAGGATCTCGTCCTCATCGCCAAGACACCCCCCCGCAGCGTCATCTCGGCCCCCTACCTCCAGATCGCGGTGGACCGGCGAGATCGCCCCTACGATCCCACGGATGGAACCTACTTCCTGGGGCGCTTGGAACTGGCCAACCAGATGTTCGGCACCTCCACCAACAGCAGCTTCGTGAAGCTGGACCTGCGCCACCAGTGGAACTGGCCCGTGGGCTTTCACGCGGAAAACGGCGTGATGATGGCCAGTGTGCGGCTGGGCCTGGCCCGACCCACGGCCCATTCCGCCCAGGAACTTCCCCTCTCCGAGCGCTTCTTTGGGGGCGGTTCTTTCACCGTGCGTGGGGTGGAGCCGGACATGCTGGGGCAGCTCAAGACCCTGACCTCCAAGGACAAGACCACCACCCAGATCATTCCCCTGGGTGGTCAGGCGCTGGCCGTGGTGAACCTGGAGTACCGCTTTCCCCTCTTTGGCCAGAGTGTGTGGGCCGAAGTGTTCGTGGATTCAGGTCAGGTCTATCGCAGCCTGCTCTCCGAAACGGATCCCAACGATCCCACCAAGCGGATCGCCCCCTCATACCCGGCCCTGCGCACCACGCTGGGGGCGGGGCTCATCCTCAAGCTGGGCTTCCCCCTGAAAGTGGAATACGCCGCCGACTGGAAGCGCATCATGGGCCGTCCTCGCACCGAGGACGAACGGATCTCCCAGCTCAAGAGCCTGCTTATTTCGGCGGGCTTCCAGTTTTGATGCCGTTTCACCCTTAATCAGAAGAGATTCCACCACGGAGGCATGGAGCATGGGCACACAGGAGGCGCCAGGCCCGGATCCTGTTGGGGGTATCCGAGCCTGGCGCCTCCCGTGGCTTCCGGCTTGGCCGGAAGCGGCCTTCGGCCTGCCCATGATGGAGAGGCACAGAGGCCTCCGCGCCACCTCAGTGAACTCGGTGCCTCCGTGGTGAAGCTCTCCTTTTGGACGCAACCAGGCATGAGATCGAACCGCGAAGTGAAGACGGCGCCTCCGCTGCGCTAGGCTCGATGCAGAGGTGAATGGCCATGCGCATCAAATTCGCGGGAGTGCTGCTCAGTCTGGCCTTGGTGATGGCCGTGGGACTGCGCGCCGAAGAAACCCGGCCCAAGCTCACGGTGTTCCAGTGCGAAGGCTTTCCCGCCGTGGATGGCGGCGCCTCTCCCGACGTGTTGAAAGAAGCCCTGCAGGGTTTTTCCTTTGAAGTCATCGACCGGCCCGAAACCCTGTCGCAGCGCCTCCGGGCGGGCAGCAGCGTGCTGGTGCTTCCGTATGGCAGTGCCTTTCCACTCGCGGCCTGGGACGCCATTCGCAGCCATTTGGAGCGAGGCGGCGGCCTGGTTCTTTTCGGAGGCGCGCCCTTTCATCAGCCCGTCCTTTGGCAGGCGGAGCCGCCAACGGAAGTCGGCAAGCCCCGTGGACGCTGGGTCCTGGGCTCGCGTCAGCCCACTTTTGCGCGGGAACTGCTCATGGGCCCCGCCGAGGAGATTTCCACCGTGGGCTTGGCCGAGCCCAAGCCCATGGCGGCTTCAGGGTGGACACTGGCCACGCCGAGACCTTCCAAAACATTCGCCCTTACGGTGCGCTTCGCGACCCGAAAGGACCAGCCCCGGGAGGATGGCAGCGCCGGATACCGCGACGCCATCCTGCGTCCCCTGGTTCACCTGGCGGATGCCGAGGGTGTCCCCCGTGCCTGTCCCCTGTTGGAGGTCGATCGCCTGCGGGGGTTCGGCACGGGCGGGCGCTGGGTGCTGGCGCCCTCCGACGCCGTTCTGGATGCGGCCACCGTGCGGGCCTGTCTCCTGCGGGTCATGGAAGGCCCGTCCGATCTCGATGTGCGGCCCATCCACGCCAGCCTGGAGCCAGGCGAATGGCCCCGCTTCCGCGTGAGCCTGCACCGCCCCGGAACCAGCGGAGAGACCACATCGACCAGCGTTCGCGGCGTTCTGCGCGATGAAGCTGGGCGTGTGGTGGAATCGAGTGAGGCGACCCTTTCCGGACCCACGGACATTCGCAGTGCGGAACTGATCCTGAAGCCCGCCACGCCGCTGCCGCCGGGCCTCTACCGCCTGGAAGCCACCGTATCCGCTGGGGCAGGGGCAGAAGGGCGCTGGCGCGTGGAAAGCGGCGTGTGGGTGAAGGATGAACGCCTGCTGAAGGAGGGGCCTTTCCTCACGGCTTCAAGGGATTGGCTGCGGCTGAATGGCCAGGTCTTCCCCGTGATCGGCACCACGTACATGGCCTCAGACGTGCATCGCAAGTTCCTCTTCGAACCCAACCCCGCCCTGTGGGACCGCGACTTCGCGGCGATGAAGCAGCAGGGCGTGAACTTCGTGCGCACGGGCCTGTGGACGGCCTGGGACCGACTCATGCTGGATCCCGGGGCCATCGACGACTCCGCCCTGCGCGCCCTCGACGCCTTCGTCCTCACGGCCGCCAAGTACCGCATGCCGCTTTGCTTTACCTTCTTCGCCTTCCTGCCCCCGGCCTATGGCGGCGAGAATCCCTACCTGGATCCCCGGGCTCTGGAAGGGCAGAAGCGGCTTCTGACGCTGATCGTGCGGCGCTACAAGGACTGCCCCTGGATCCACTACGACCTCATCAACGAACCTAGCTATGCCCCAACCGAAGCCCTGTGGACCAACCGCCCGTTCTTTGATCGTTTCGAGTACGGCGCATGGCAGCGCTGGATCGAAACCAGGCATGGCACCGACCCCAACGTGCTGCGCGACCTCTGGCGGGATGGCTCCGAGGATGTCCTGGGCCTTCCCCGCGCTGAGGAACTGGTCTACGTGGCCTTCAAGGAGGGCAAGCGGCCCCGCAAGGGGCGCGACTTCCGCCTCTTCACGCAGGAGGTGTTTTCGCACTGGGCCGACACCATGCGCAGGGTGCTCCGCGAAGCCGGGGGCCAGATGTTGGTGACCGTGGGCCAGGATGAGGCTGGGCTTCTCGCCAGCCCCGCCCAGCAGCTCATGGCGCCGGTACTGGACTACACGGCCCTGCACACTTGGTGGGCCACCGATGATCTGCTTTGGGATGGCGCCGCGGCCAAGGTGCCCGAAAAGCCCATGCTGGCCCAGGAGACGGGCATGATGCGTTTGGAAACCATGGATGGCACGCCTTGGCGCAGTCCGGAAGACGCCGCCCATCTGCTGGAACGCAAGTTCGCCGCGGCCTTTGGCAGCCGGGGCACAGGCGCCGTGGAATGGGCCTGGAACGTGAATCCCTACCAGCCCCTGGAGAACGAAGCCGTCATCGGCTTCCTCCGCCCCGATGGCACGGCCAAGGCGGAAACGCGCGTGCTCCGTCAGTTCGCGGACTTCTTCGCCAAGGCCGCTCCACAGCTGAGTGACTACGCGCCGGATGCAGTCGTGCTGGTCACTCCCACCTCCCGCACCTTCGCGGGGCGGCCCTTCGGTCCCGATGCCGCCAAGCGCATGGTGCGCGTGCTGGGCGATCACTACGGCATCGTGCCGGCCCTTATCTCGGACCTGACCCTGAGCCCGGCGCGCTTAAAGGATGCCAGGCTCATCCTGGTGCCCATGCCCGAGATGCTGGACGAGGCCGCGGCCCAGGCCCTGCTGGAAGCGAAGGCGGCCGGGGCCCTGGTGTTGGTGACCGGCGCGGTGGGAGGCGATGCCTATGGGAAGCTTCCCGAGGCTCTGCGGCAGCTGGGCATCGTGGATGCGGGTCGCCCGTTGGCCCTGCGGGAAGCTACATCGTGGGGCGGCTGGGCCACCTTTGAGGGCAACCTGGGCGAGAAGCTTCGCCGCAGCCTGGCGCCCGGGTTGAAGGATCCCAAGGGCCGCCTATGGCACGAACCGCTGCCCCTGGAATTCGCCCGCGAGGAAGAACCCCTGGTCCGCCTGTTGGGCGCCGCCCTGAAGGCAGCAGGCGTGCCCCTGGCAGGCTGGAGCGGTCCCGCCTCGTCTCGCGTGCTGGATGCGGACAAGGCGAGCCTCGTGGTGTGCCTGAACGAGTCGGCCATAGATGTGCGCCGCATGGTGAAGGTGGGCACACGAATCATCGAAGTGCCCATCCCCGCGGGTAGGACCCGCCTGGCCTTGGTGGACCGGGTCAGCGGCAAAATCCTGGCTGAAACCCCCGGCGAGCCCCTGCGGGCCAAGTGAGCTTCGAGATGCGATACGTGCTTTCCCTCCTCGCAGCTTCCATCCTGGCCGCCCAGTCCGCGCCCGAGGCCCTGCCGCTTCCTGCCATTCCCTTCGCCCCCAGGCACTACGTGGCTCAGCGGGCCCTGAAGGCTCCGGTCATCGATGGCCACCTGGATGACGAGGTGTGGAAGCAGGCCGCCTGGACCGAGGATTTCGTGGACATCGAGGGGCCGGGCAAACCCGCACCGCGCTTTCGCACCCGGGCCAAGATGGCTTGGGATGACACGTACTTTTACGTCGCCGCGGAGATGGAAGAACCGGATGTCTGGGCCACGCTGAAGACACGCGATAGCGTGATCTTCCAGGACAACGATTTCGAGATCTTCATCGATCCCGATGGTTCCACCAGTCCCTACTACGAATTCGAAATGAACGCCCTGGGCACCGTGTGGGACCTCATGCTCCTGCGTCCTTACCGTGAAGGGGGCCGCGTGGCTGTGAACGGCTGGGACTACCACGGCTTGAAGCGGGGCGTGGCTGTGCAGGGAACGCTCAATCGTTCGGGCGACAAGGATCGCAGCTGGGCCGTGGAGGTGGCCATCCCCTGGGCCTCGCTCACGGAAGTGGCCAGCCGCAGCGGGGCGCCGCGCCCAGGCGACCGCTGGCGGGTGAACTTCTCCCGTGTGGAATGGCGCACAAAGATCGCCGGGAAACGCCACGTGAAGCTGAAGGGCGCCGATGGAAAGGACCTGCCCGAGGACAACTGGGTGTGGAGCCCCCAGGGCATCATCGCCATGCACTATCCGGAGATGTGGGGCTTCGTGCAATTCAGCGCCCAGCCTGCGGGCGCGCCGGAAGCTGCCGCTACTCTCACCGAGGAAGATCACCTTCGCTGGGCCCTGCGCCGCGTTTACTACGCGCAGCGCAATCACCGCGTGAAGGCAGGGCGCTACGCCGCCACGCTCAAGGAGCTGGCCCTGGAGGCTCTGAACGTTCCAGCGGGTTGGATCCTGAAGGTGGAGGGCGGCGAAGCCACCTGGAGCGCCGAGGCGATTGATGACAGAGGCGCTCGGCTTTCCATCGATGCCTTGGGGGCCCTGCGGCGAGAGCAATAGGCTCCCTGCTTTTCAGGCTGGGTGTGGCCGATAAGCAAAAAGGACAAAACCACAGCCAGAACTTCGGCTGCCCTCCGGCGGGAGATGGGGGTACATCTGATGGCATCCCATCGGAGGCAGGCATGTGGTTTGAGCGTGGTCCAGGCTGGTTGCGCTGGAGCGTGATGAGCGCCGTTCTGGGGCTTTGCGCCTGCGGGCTCTTTGCCACGGGGCCGGTGGTTGGTCCCGATCGCCTGCGCGGCATCCCGCCTGCGGAATTGGCTCGGCGCATTCGCGAAAACCGCGACTTCGACGAGGTTCTTGAGATGGCACGGGATCTCTTCAAGGACCGCTTCAACGCTGGCACGGTCTATCCCGAGACGTGGGTGCGGGACTTCGCCACCTTCATCGATATCGCCTTGGACCGGGGCGACCGCGGCGAGATCAAGGAAACCCTGCGGATGTTTCTGCGCTTCCAGGGCCAGGATGGCAACATCCCCGATGGCTTCACGCCCCAAAGCGAAGGCCGCACAGATTATCAGAAGCTCCTCAGTCCCTCGGCGCCCCAGCACTGGGCCCACAAGAACACCGTGGTGACGGATCAGGAAAGCTCGCTCATCCTTTCCGTCTGCACCTATGTGCGCCGCACGGGGGATGCCGCCTTTCTCGATGAGAGGGTGGATGGAAAAACCGTGCGGGAGCGGATGCTTTGGAGTCTCGACTACCTGCTCGCCCAGCGCTGGTCGGCAAAGCACGGCCTGCTTTGGGGCGCCACCACCATCGATTGGGGCGATGTGCAGCCCGAACACCCCTGGGGCACCTTCCTCACCAAGGACACCCACCGGGCCGTGGGCATCTACAACAACGCCATGCTGGCCCTGGCCCTGGATCAGTTCCTCCCGCTCATGGGTAAGGACGACTCCCTGCGCTGGACCCGCGCCCGCGCGAATCTGTGCCTGGCCGTGCGAAAGCACCTATGGGACGCCACGCGGCAGACGTTCCGCCCACACCTTTACCTGGATGGCTCGCCCTTCCCCACGGACTTCGACGAGAGCGCGATCTACTTCACCGGTGGCACGGCCATGGCCATGCAGGCGGGGCTGCTGGAACCGAAGGAAGCGGAAGCCTCCATCGCCACCATGCGCCTCAACGCGCGGGAGGATGGCCCCTTCACCACCACGGGCCTGGTCTGCCATCCGGTTTATCCCGCAGGGTTCTTCCAAAATCCCGATCACCAGCCCCACGTCTACATCAACGGCGGCGACTGGCCATGGATATCAGGCCGCGTCATTCAGGCCATGATCACAAATGGTTTCGTGGCCGATGCCTACGAAGAACTGCTGCCGCTCGTCCAGCGCGTGAAGCGGGACAAGGGTTTCTTCGAATGGTACGACCAGACCGGAAAACCCCACGGCGCCGGCCAGTTCCGCGGCGCCGCCGGCGTCACCGGCCTGGCCATCAAACAGCTCCAGGCCTGGGCCGCGGCCCGAAAAGAAAAGATCAACCGCGAATAACGCGAATCGCCCTTCGGGCGCGCGAATCAAAACAGAAGAGAACCGCGCAATTCTCCACGCTTTCATTCGCATTCATTCGCGTCATTCGCGGTTTCAAGTTCTTGGATCTACCGCGCGACCTGCTCGCTGAAGTGTAGGTAGGAGAAACACTCGGGAATGTGCGAATCGTAGACGCCGTGGGCGTTCAGGGCCCAGCCTGGGCTCTCCTGCACGGTCTTGCCGTGGTAGCGCAGGGCTTCGAAGCGGGAGAAGGAGGCGCGCAGGGTGTCGCCTTCTTTGGGCGGGAAGGGGCGGTTGGCGAAGAGGGCCTTCATGCCCTCCCATGGGAAGGCCAACTCCACGGTCCAGCCCTGGTCGAGATAGTGGGGATCGTTCAGGCGGCCCTGCACCTGCACGGCGCTGCGCAGTCCGGGGAAGTCCCAGTCCATGAAGGCCCAGCGCTTGCCCCGGTGATGCTTGCCGAGGCGCGAAGCATCCTGGAAGCCGCTCAGCACGTCCACGTTCCGGGTGTAGAGATCGAAGTCGGGGCGATCGAAGCGGCTGCCGCGCTTCAGGGCGTCCTGGTAGATGTAGAACACCTCGTAGACCGTGTTGAAGGCATTGACCTCGAATTCGTAGTAGCAGTCCTCGCCGCCGAAGAACACTTCCACATCGTTGTCGAACCAGATGTAGGAATCCCGTTCCGTGAGTGTGGCGCGCACCTGGGGCTCTTGGATCCAGAAGCCCACGTACAGGGCCTTCTCATCCCATAGGCAGGCCACTCGCGTATCGAAAAATCCCGGTTCGCCCGTGACCATGTCCACGAAGCGGTGGGATTTCGGCGCGGCCTGCCAGGCGGCCTTGTCCAGGTTCCCGTCGATGGCGAAGGCCTCCGGGGCGCGCAGGCAGGTGTAATGGGCGAGGCTTGCTTCGGGTGCGCCGTACCGTTCCATCACTTTGTCTCCTGGATGCGGTGCAGGATCTTCAAGGTTTGTTCACCGGCGCCGATGTGGTAGCCCTCGCTGAGGTGGATGACCTTGCCGGTGGGATCCACCACGGCGATGACGGGCAGGCGCGAACCCAGGCTGCGGCCCGTGGATCCGGCGAGGCTGCTGAGCAGGCTGCCACCGGCATCCGAGGTGAAGGTGGCCTGGGCGGGGAGCTGTTCGAAATCGGCGCCCAGCATCTTGGAATCGCTGCCTTCGGGCAGCAGGAAGACGAGCCTTCCGCCCCAGGTTTCGAAGGCTTCCTTCAGCCCGCGGAGATCGCCCATGACGTGGCGCGTGGGTTCCTGGCCGGGACCCGCCCAGATGAAGAGGGCACCCTTGGTCCCCGCCAGGCTGAGGATGCTTTCGGTTCTGCCCTGGATGTTCAAGGGCGGGCAAAGGTCCAGGCGGCCCAGCACGGCAGGCTTGGCTTCGGCCTGGCGCAGGGACAGGGGCACCTGTTTGGTGTCTCCCGCCTTGAGGTTGAAGAAGGACAGCCGCGCCAGCACGGTACCGCCCGCCACCCGGTTGCCGGTCACGGATAGGTAGTGGCCTTCGGGCAGGGGCATGCCCTTGCTGAGCTGACTGAGGGGCCGCTCATCATCGAATTCCAGCGTGCGGTACCGTCCCCCATCGAAGCGGGCCAGGGTGAAGTGCGTGGCGTATTTCAGTTCGGCCTTGCCCTCGGTCTGGCCTTCAACCTGGGGAACAAGGGTGCCCAAAGGCTCGGTGGTGGCCGGTTTCCGGGCCGTGAAGGCCGCCGTGACCCACGCACCGTCCCGCCGGAACTGGGGCGTCCGCAGGGCCGGATCGAGCCTCGCGGGCAGGTCCAGGGCGCGGCAACAGGCCACGAAAAAGAGATCGCGGGAATGCTCATCGGCCACGCGCAGTTCGAAGACGCCACGGGGCGACAGGGGCACGCGGTAGTGGTTGGCCTCGCGCTCGATGCGGATGTGGGTCCTGATCCAGGCCACCAGGGCCGCCGGGTCGCGCCGCGCGGTGGCCACCAGAGTCTTGGGAAGATGGGTTTGCAGGTAACCGCGGAAGGGGCTCAGCCCTTCGTTATCCACCCGGGGGCACAGCACCTGTTCGATGAAATCCTGCGCGGGGAGCCGATCTGCGAGAGTCAGGCCGTGGGCCAGGTGATCCTGCAGCACGGCGGCGGGCGTATCCCGCAGATCCTTGTCCGTGAGCGATTCCAGCAGGGGCAAGGCCCAGGGGCGCTGCTTCGAATGCGTGGCGCGCAGGAAGGCGGCCATGGCCTCCCAGTTGCCCGCACTCCGGGCTATCTGTTTTCCGACACGCTCACCGTCGAGCCCCAGTTCCTGCGCCATCGCCAAAGCCTTGGCCCGGTTCATGAAGGTGGCGGTGTACTTGGCGCGGAGCTCATCCTCTGCCTTCAGGCGGCGGGCGTTTTCTTCGCGGGCGGCGGGGGAATCGGGCCGGGCGGGGGGCTCCATGGGCGGCACCTGATCCAGCTCGAGAACGCGCTCCTTCGCGGGATCGCCATCCAGCACCAGCTCGACGGCATCGGTCTTGCCCACGCTGATTTTGCGCAGGCCGAAGGCATCTCCCTGGCGGGCCCAGAGCAGCACATCGCCCAGGCCCGTTTCCAGTGATGTTCTGCCCTCGGCATCCGTGGTGCGGGTGGCCAGGGGATAGAACTCGCCGTAGTTGTAGATCTGGAATTCCACCTGGGCCCCGGCGGCGGGCCGTCCCGCGCGGTCCCGCACCTGCACCTGGACTGTCTTCACGGGGGCGTAGTGGGAGGTGAGGTTCAGTTCGGCGTAGCGCTCGCTGCCGCGGACCACGGGCTCCTGGCCCGTGTAGGGGCCGAAGGCGCGGGTATGCACCAGCATGGCCCGGCGCACGGGCTCGCGGAACCAGCCCATGTCCAGCTCGGGCTCGGGTTCGCAGGCCCCCATGAAGTGCCACTTGCCCTCCACCTGACGCGCCCTCCCGTGGGAGGACGCTCCCGCTCGCGCGCTCGCGGAGGTGGAGCCTCCGATCCACACTTCCACCCAAGCGTGGTTATCGTCGCTGTGGGCCCAGCGGGGCGTGTAGACCTGGCGGGCCGGGATGCAGACGGCGCGCAGGGCCGCCACGGTGAAGGTGGATTCCTCGCCGCAGCGGCCGAAGGCGCTGCGCAGCGTGGAAAGGGGCCCGCTGGTGCGGCTGTCCGTGCCCTGGTAGGTGGCCTTCTCGTGGCACCAGTGGTTGATCTCCAGGGCCGCCTGAGCCATGGTGAGGCCCTTCACACGCTGGGCCAGTTCCTTCTGGTACCGGGCGCGAAAGGCATCCAGGTTTTCGTTGTTCACCCGGGGCGGCAGCACGAAGTGGCGGAAGAGATCCTCGGGGATGTCCTTGCCCCAGGGCAATTCGCGGCGGGCTTCCAGGGTGGCCCGCACGGCATCGAGGTAGAAGGTGCCGTCGAAGTCCGCCAGATCGCTCAGCGGCATGCCTGCGTATAGGAAGCGCAAGGCCTGCTGTTCGTCGTGGCTGAGCTTCTGTTGGAAAACACCGAAGAGGGCCCGATCCCGACCGTGGGCCAGGGCCTTCTGGCGGGCGAAGAGGCTTTGGTGATGGGCATCCGGGGCCGGTGGGGCCGCCAACAAGGCCACCGAGGCCAGGCAAAGGAAGAAGGCGAGTCGTGTCATGGAGGGCCCGTGGTGGTGTGCGGTGGGGCCCCTTCAAGCGGAGCGGGTGCCCTGGGCTGCCATGGTAGCGAGCCCCGTCGGCCTCGCCCTTCCGGATCCAGTTTTTATGTCAAATGGTGCAAACGGCCTTGCGGAAAGTCCGCTTGCCCTTGAGCCTGCGGCGGCCTGATTCTGGCGGGAGACTCCGGAGCCACCCATGCGGTTCAAGACCCTGCCCATTTTCCTGGCCTTCCTTCTCATGGGCGTGGCCGACGCCATGGGTCCGCTCTCCAGCGCCGTATCGGCGAACCCGCTCATGGCGGCGCTGATGCCCTTTTTCGTCTTCATCGCCTTTGCGCTGTTTAGCGTGCCGGGCGGCGTGCTGGCGGCCCGCATCGGTAAGAAGAAGCTGCTCCTCCTGGGCCTGGCCCTTTGCACGGTGGCCGTTTCGGTGCCCGCCTTCCTCAATCCACCCTTTCCCCTGCTGCTGGCATCGATCTTCCTGCTGGGCGTGGGCACCACTTTTCTGCAGGTGGCGGGCAACCCCATCATGCGCGATGTGAGCGCCGAGGGTGACTACAGCCGCAACCTGGCCCTGGCCCAGGGCATCAAGGGCGTGGGCAGCACGGCCTCAGCCTTCCTCGTCACGGCCATCACGGGCCTCGCCTATTTCGCGGCCATGGGATGGCGGGGCGCCTTCCCTGTGTTTTTCGTCCTCATGGCTTTGGCGCTGCTGCTGGTGAGCACCCTGAAGGTGGATGAGGCCCGGGCCGAGGTGCCGCCCAGCGTGGCCAGTTCCCTGGCGCTTCTTAAAGAACCGGTCTTTGCGCTGGCGGTGTTCGGCATCTTCCTCTACGTGGGGGCCGAAGTCTGCATGGCGGCCTTCCTCAAGCCCACGCTGGAAGGCCTGGGACTGAACGCGAAGACCGCGGCCCTGGCCGGCCCCAGCCTCTTCTTCGGCACTCTCACCGTGGGTCGTCTGGTGGCGGGCAGCGTGAAGGTTTCGGCTCGAGCCTTCTTCCGCCTCTCGGCGGTCCTGGGGCTCGCGGGCCTCGTCCTCGTCATGACCGGCGTCAAGTCCCTCGCGCTCGTGGGCGTGGTGCTGGGCGGCCTGGGTTTCGCCAACATCTGGCCCATGCTCTTCAGCATCACCGTGGAAGAACGGCCCGGCCGCGCTTCCGAACTGAGCGGCCTCATGTGCATGGCCATCAGCGGCGGCGCCCTGGTGCCCCTGGCCATGGCCAAGTTGGGGGGCGGCAGGCCCCTGGCCTTCGCCGTGCCTGTCCTTTGTTTCGGGTACCTGCTGATCCTGTCCCTGAAGGGCACGCAGAAGGCCGAGGCCTGAGGTGAACATCCAGAACGACCGCCGCACCGTCCTCACCCTCGATGCCGGGGGCACCAACTTCGTGTTCGGCGCCATGCGCGCGGGCGAGGAAGTGGTCGAGCCACAGGTGCTGCCCTCCCACGGGAATGATCTGGAAAAGTGCCTGGCCACGCTGCTGGAAGGATTCAGCGAGGTCCGCGGCCGCTTGGCCGAGGCCCCTTGTGCCATCAGCTTCGCCTTTCCGGGCCCGGCGGATTATCCCGCCGGCATCATCGGTGACCTGGGGAACCTGCGCGCCTTCCGGGGGGGCGTGGCCCTGGGGCCCATGCTGGAGGAGCGTTTCCGGGTTCCCACCTTCATCAACAACGATGGCGATCTCTTCGCCTACGGGGAGGCCATCGCGGGCCTGCTGCCCGAAGTGAACCGCACCTTGGAGGAAGCGGGCAGCCCCAAACGCTTCCGCAACCTTTTCGGCGCCACCTTCGGCACGGGTTTCGGGGGTGGCCTGGTGCATCACGGCCAGCTCTTCCTGGGCGACAACGCGGCGGCCGGTGAGATTTGGGCCCTGCGCAACAAGCTGGATCCGGCCTATGTGGCGGAGGAAGGCGTGAGCATCCGCGCGGTGCGGCGCGCCTACGCCAGCCGCGCGAACCTACCCTTCGACGAGGCGCCAGAGCCCCTCGAGATCTTTGAAATCGCCCAGGGGCTGAGGCCCGGAGACATCGGGGCCGCGCGGGCCTCCTTCCGGCGGATGGGCGAAGTGGCTGGGGATGCCCTGGCCAGCGTCGCCACTCTGTTCGATGGCCTCCTGGTGATTGGCGGTGGCCTCGCCGGGGCCGCGCCCCTCTTCCTGCCTTGGCTGGTGGGTGAACTCAACAGCTGCATGGAATCGCCGACGGGCGCACCCTTCCCCCGGCTGGAAGTGAAGGCCTTCAACCTGGAGGATGCCCAGGAGCGCCGCGAGTTCCTTCAGGCGGAAGTCCATCAGATCCCCGTGCCGGGTACCAACCGATCGGTCCCCTACGACCCCTTCAAGCGCATCGGTGTGGGCATCACGCGCCTGGGCACCAGCCGCGCCACCGCCATCGGGGCCTATGCCTTCGCCCTAGCCCAATTGGACAGACCCTGACGAAACCGGAGTTCCCCATGTCCCTCCTTCGCGCCGCCCTGTGCGCTGTGTTGGCCGTCGCTGTGCAAGCGGCGCCGACCCGCAAACCCAAGCCCGTGGACCTAGTGGATCCCTTCATTGGCACCGGCGGCCACGGCCACACCTTTCCCGGCCCGAGCCTTCCTTTCGGCATGATCCAGCCGGGCCCCGACACCCGGCTCACGGGCTGGGATGGCTGCAGCGGCTACCACTTCAGCGATTCGGTGATCTACGGTTTCAGCCACACCCATCTTTCGGGCGTGGGCGTGTCGGATTACGGCGACGTGCTGCTGCTCCCGGCCACGGGGCCCGTGAAGCTCCTCTCCGGCTACCACGCCAAGGGGGAACAGGCGCCCACCTTCGATGCCAGCGGCTACGGCAGCCACTTCCGCAAGGATCAGGAGAAGGCTGCCGCGGGCTACTACTCCGTGACACTGGATGACTACGGCGTGAAGGCCGAGCTCACCGCCACGCTACGGGCGGGCTTCCACCGCTACACCTTCGAGCGCGCCGAGGGCGCCCATGTTCTTTTGGATCTGCAGCATCGTGACGAGGTCATCGCCGCTTCCCTGAAGGTGGTGGATGACCACACCATCCAGGGCCTGCGGCGTTCCAAGGCCTGGGCCACCGATCAGCCCGTCTACTTCGTGGTGCGCTTCTCCAAGCCCTTTCATGCCGAGCTGGCGGTGGACGACCAGCTGCGGGCCGGGCTCACATCGGCCGAGGGGAAAAACCTCAAGGCCGTGCTGCGCTTCCAGGTGAAACCCGGAGAGACCGTGCTGGCCAAGGTGGGCCTATCGGGCGTGGATATCGACGGCGCACGGCGCAACCTCGACGGGGAACTCCCCCATTGGGATTTCGAGCGCACGAAGGCCGCCGCCAAGGCCGCCTGGAGCAAGGAGCTGGACAAGGTGGATATCGAAGGCGGCACCGAAAGCCAGCGCGCCATCTTCTACACGGCTCTCTACCACAGCTTTCTCCAGCCCAATGTCTTCACCGATGCCGATGGCCGCTACCTGGGCCGCGACCTCAAAATCCACAGGGCTGAAGGCTACACGCAGCACACGGTATTCAGCCTATGGGACACCTTCCGCGCCGCCCACCCGCTTTACACGATTCTGGAAACCCGGCGCACCCGCGACTTCATCCGCACCTTCCTGGCCCAGGCGGACCAGGGCGGTTTCCTTCCCGTGTGGGAACTCTGGGGCAACGAAACCGGTTGCATGATCGGCAACCACGCGATCCCCGTCATCGTGGATGCCTACCTGAAGGGCATCCGTGGCTTCGATGCGGAAAAGGCCTTCGAAGCCATGAAGAAGAGCGCGATGCAGGACCGGCTGGGCCTGGCGGCCTACCGCCGCTACGGCTACATCCCCTTCGATCAGGAGGTGGAAAGCGTCTCCAAGACGTTGGAATACGCCTACAACGATTGGTGCATCGCCCAGATGGCGAAGGCGCTTGGCAAGACCGACGACTACGACCTTTTCCTGAAGCGCTCCCAGGCCTACCAGCACCTGCTGGATCCCGAAACGGGCCTCATGAGGCCTAAAGCGAATGGCCGATTCAAGACCCCCTTTGATCCCGCCGAGGTGGATCACAATTACACCGAGGCCAATGCCTGGCAGTACAGCTTCTTCGTGCCCCACGACGTGGCGGGCCACATGGCGCGCCTGGGCGGGCCGAATGGTTACGCGGCCAAGCTGGACGACATGTTCGCCGCCAGCAGCCGCACGAAGGGCCGCGACCAGGTGGACATCACGGGCCTCGTGGGCCAGTACGCGCACGGCAACGAGCCCAGCCACCACATGGCCTACCTCTACAGTTTCGCGGGCCAGCCCTGGAAGACGCAGGCCATGGTACGGCGCCTCATGGATGAGATGTACCACAAGGATCCCGACGGCCTCATTGGTAACGAGGACTGCGGCCAGATGAGTTCCTGGTTCCTTCTGAGCGCCATGGGCTTCTACCCCGTGAACCCCTGCGGCGGCGAATACGTCATCGGCTCGCCTCTCTTCAAGCGGGTGACGCTGAAGCTGGAAAGCGGTAAGCGCTTCGTCATCCAGGCCCAGGGCGAAGGCCCCTATGTGCAGTCCGCGGGACTGAACGGCCAGGCCTACACGAAGGGCTTCCTCCGCCACGCCGACATCCTGAAGGGCGGCATCCTTTCCTTCGTTTTGGGGAAGGCGCCCAACACGGCCTGGGGATCCCGTGACGAGGATCGCCCCCACACTGCCGTGCGGGAACACCTCATCCAGCCCGCCCCCTACGTGGCGAAGGGGGATCTGGTCTTCCAGGAGAGGACTCAGGTCGAACTGGCCTCACCCCTTCCGGGAGCGGCCATCCACTACACGCTGGATGGCAGCTTGCCCACCGCCGCCTCGCCCCGTTTCAAGGCTCCGATCGACTTGCAGGAGAGCGCCACCCTGACCTTCATCGCCTACGCCGTGGGCCTGCCCGCGAGTCCCGTGGTGGAAACCCGTTTCAAGCGGATGCCCGTGCAGTGGGGGGTGGATCTGCAGACGCCCTTCCATCCCCAATATTCTGCCGGAGGCAATCAGGCCCTGGTGGATGGCATCCGCGGCGGCATGGATTTCCGCCTCGGCGGATGGCAGGGCTTCATGGGCACGGACCTGCTGGCCGTGGTGGATCTGCGGGCCCCGCAGCCCATCTACACGCTGACCCTGGGTTGCCTGCAGGACCAGAACGCTTGGATCTTCATGCCCACCGAAGTCAGCTTCGAACTAAGCCTGGATGGCCAGAACTGGAGCCCGGCCATCGCCGTGCAGAATCCCGTGTCCCCGAAGCAGGAGGCTGCCGTCCTCCATGACTTCAAGGCCAACCTGGGCGGCCAACAAGCCCGCTACATCCGCATGCGGGCCCGCTCTATCGGTCCCTGCCCCGAATGGCACAAGGGCACACCGGGACCCAGCTTCCTCTTCGTGGATGAGCTTGTCGTCGAGTAGGCGATTCGAACCAACGGTACTCAAAAATGATTACCACGAAGACACGAAAAGAGAAGAACCGCGAATAACGCGAATGGGCGCGAATGAAAATTGGGCTGGGAGATGCGCTGCACGGGTCGAAGTGGTTTTCATTCGCGCGCCCGAAGGGCGATTCGTGTCATTCGCGGTTGATCTTTTGTGAGAACTCGAGCGATCTACTTCAACCACTCCACCAGCTCCGAACCCGTGTGGAGAATCTCCTCCCGTCGTTTCAGTTCGCGTCCATCGCTCCCCAGGATGAGGAAGGTGGGAAATACGGAGAGGTTCCAGCGGCGGGCCAGGAGGCGGTTCTCGCGGATTTCCAGTTTGGTTTCCGTGTGGATCTGGACGGAGATGGCGATGAAGCCCGCGAGGGCCGCCTGGGCTTCCGCAGAGGGCAGGACTTCCCGCTGGATATGCAGGCACTGGGGGCTGTAGCCGGTCCACAGGAACACGAAGAGGGGTTTGCCTTCGGCCTTGGCGCGGGCCAGGGCCGTGCGGTATTCCGTTTCGCCCTTGATGGGTGTCTGGGCGCAGGCGGGCAGGAAGGAGAGGCAGATGGCCAGGACGGATGGCATCAAGCGCATGAGAACTCCAGAGAAAAGAAGGGCCGGCATGAGCCGGCCCTTCGGTGTTGATCAGGCTTGCGCCGACATCAGAAGTGGTAGCTCACGCCCACCTGCAGCCATCCGGGCGTGATGGAATACTTGCCCTGATCTTGGTAACGGCCCACGGAGCCGCCGTTGGTCCAGAGGGGATTGTCCATGGTCACGTGTTCGCTGCTCGTGCCTGCTTCCACGATCTGGTAGAAGCAGCGCGCCGACCAATGGCGATCCACGAAGTACTCCAAACCCAGCTTGCCACCCAACTTTAGACCATTGATCGTGTGGGAGGTGTTGCCTGCGGGATGGACGAGGCCATCGGTGGTGCTGGTGTAGCTGTCGTAGTCTGCGGAGACCTTTAACTTGTTCACGTTGACGCCCAGAATGAACTTCAGTTTTGGCACGGGCGTGTTCACGATCAGTTCGCCGCCCAGCTGGGCCTGGGTGTATTTGACATCCCGGTTCGTGAGCTGAGAGGTGTCGGAAAGGGTGCCGACTTCCGCTGTGAGGCGGTATCCGGTGCCCGCGAAGCCGGTCCAAAATGTGCGGCCTCCGTGGATGGTGAAGCCCTTGGCGCCGGGCATGTCGCCCGATATGGATTTGCTTCCGATGTTGAGATCGAGCCCCGTGTACCAAGGACCCGTGAGGTCCTCCGCGCGCAGTCCGGGGGAACCGAAGGCGGCCAGCGCCAGCACCGCGAGAAGTGTCTTTCTAGCCATGTGCATTCTCCCTAGGAATCAGAAGCGGAAGCCGAAGCTTGCGGTGATCTTGCGCCCCTCGTTCCAGTAGTTGTTGTTGGTGTTGGGCTCGGTGGTGCCGAACTTGGTCACGTCCAGGATGAGGTGGCTATTGCCCACGGTGTCCGTGGTATTGAAGGACGTGTTGTAGGAATTTACGAAGTGGTTCAGCACGTTATCGATCTTGATTTCGCCAAACATGCGGAGCTTCAGGTACAACGGCACTTCGTAGTTGAGCTGGCAGTTGAGGAACCAGCGGTCGTTTTGCGTGTTGGCATTGCGGCCCCCGAAGTATTTCTGGTAGCCCGTGGGCGCGTCCGGGTAGGCGACGCCGTTAGCATCGACGGGAATCGTGTTGATGGCGGGGTTGAAGTCCACGTTGGTGGTGGATCCGTAGTGGGCGCCAGTGGCGTATCGCAGGAACCAGCCCGTGGTGATGCGGCCCGCGCCGGCGGGATGCATGGTGGTGAGGAAGAGGTTGATGCGGTGGGTCTGATCGTTGCCCAACGGGCCATAGGGCGCGAAGTCATTCGCCTTGCCGTTGGCCTCCTGCCACTTGCGCTGGTTGTAATAGCCACTCACGCCGTAGTCGGCGATCATCTGCCCGGCCACATCGCTGCCTTCGTTGTTACCCGTGAGGCGGCTGTAGGTCCAGTTGCCGCCGAAGGTGTACCAGCTCTTTCGCACGGTGAAGTCCAGTTCCAGGCCCTGGTAGTCGCGCTTGAGGTCGTTGCTGTTGAAGACGCGGGTCACCTGCGAATACATGGAAGGCAGGCCTGAATTCGTGGGGTCCTTCAACAGCACCATCTGGTCAGGCACGTAGTCCTGGGCAAAAGCCCAATCCCGGCGCCAGGTGCGGCTCACGTAGGTGATGCGGAAGCTGGAATTGTTCTTGAAGTTGTGGGCGAAGCCGAGGGTGAACTCGTCCATGTAGGGCACCTTCAGACTGCCGTCGATGCGCGTGGTCTTGGAGGTGTCGTTGAAGGCCAGCACCTTCTGGTAATTGTTCAGATCGTAGAACTGGTTGAGGGGGATGAGGCGGATGCCGTAGTGATCGACGCCGCCCACCATGTCGCCGGGGCCCGCCACGGGTTGTCCTGCAATACCCGTGAACTGGCGATCCACCTCAATTTGTTCTTCGGACTTCGTGAGGTACTTCGTGAAGGCCTGGGGCAGGTAGCCCAGCAGGCGAGCGGCCGTGAAGGTCACGAGGTTGGCGTTGTCGCCCTTCACGTCATAGCGGATCTGAGCACGGGGTGAATAGTCGGAGGTGGTGAACACCGTCGAACCGTCTGCATCCTTCGCGATGAACTTCTCCCAACGGAGTCCGCCCATGACGTTCCAGTGGCTGTTGATGGTCCACTGATCGTTCACGTAGAGGGCCTGGTGGTCGTTGTTGTAGGTGCCACCCCCGCCCAGGAAAGTCTGCACGGAGGGGATGGGACCGCTGTAGCCTCCGCCGCTTTCACCCACGCTGGTCCAGTTGGCGCCGCCCGTGTGGATGGTCGGCACGAGGATGTCCTGGGTGCCCTTGTTGAGGAACAGGCCCGGGGCGCGGAAGAAGGCGTGGTTGGTGCCCCAGGATCCTGGCGATAGGCGCTGGGACTGGTAGTAGTCCACGCCGAAATCGATCTCGTGGTTGCCCAGGCCTTCCAGATTCGCTGAAACATTCAGGTTCGCGTTCGTGTTGCGATCGCCATCCACGCCAGGAGAGATATAGCCGAAGGGCCAGCCGTCGGATACCCGCGATCCGCTGGCATTGGTCCCGTAGGCGAGGACCTTCTGCCCGGTGCCGCCGTGAAGCGCATCGCCCGTGCCGTAGGTCTGGTCGGTCTTCGCCTTGTTGAACTTGCCTTCCAGGAACCAGTTGGCGCTGAGGATGCCGCGGTAGACCAGGCTGAGGTTGCGCTGGGCCGTGGTGTTCTGACCCAAGGCCGCGATGGCGCTGGTGTTCCAAAGGTCATCGTAGTAGTCCGTGGGGCCCTTGGACTGATCGGCCTTGAGGTAGCCGGCTTCCACGGTGTGATCGGTGTTGATGGCGAAGGTGAGCTTGCCTTCGTAGTACTTGTAGTCATTCTTGCGGGCGATTTCGGCGCCGGCGTCGAAACGGGTGAACTGGTAGCCCGAGGGGACGATGCTTCCGATCGTGGGTAGTCCAGTCGTAGGGTCGGTCTGGGTCAGGGCATTGGCGGCGCCGGCCCAGGCGGGGCCGTTGATCCGTGCGACGCGCACGGGCCGGTTGTTATCCACGCCCCAGGCCAAGGTGCCCGTGTCCGTGCCGCCGGGAACGAGAATGGTGGCGAAAGCGAAGCGCAGGCGGCCGGGAATGATGGGACCGTTTAACGTGATGTCGTAGTGGGGGCTGATGGTGTCCTGGTTGATGGAGCGGTAGTCATCCTGGGGACGGGTGGATTTCCAGTTCAGGCGGGTGGCGCTGGAGCGGATGGAACCGTGGAATTCATCGCTGCCCGTCTTGGTGGTGACGTTGATGGCGCCGCCCAGCACGCGGCCCAGCCGGGCGTTCAGGGGGGAGAGGATGACCTGGACATCTTCGACGTTGTCTTCCACGAACCAGTTCTCGCCGCCGAAGTAGCCTCGGCTTTCGTTCTTCACCTGGGCGCCGTTCACCTGGTACATGGTGTTGTTCGTCGTGCCGCCGCGGATGGTGGGGCGGTAGGTGTTGGTGTCGTTCACCACGCCGGGGGTCAGCATGGCGGCCCCGAAGAAGCCGCGGTCCTGGGTGGGAATGGTGGCCAGTTCTTCCTGGCTGAAGTTGCTGGCGGCCTTCGTGTCCGTCTTGGGCAGCGCCACGCCATCGCTCACCACCTCTACCGTGGCTGTGGCCACGGCCTGCGTGCGCAGAGTCAGATCCTGGCGGGACACCACGCCAAGGCCCAGGTGGATGCCCTGGATCTCGCCGGAGAGGAGGCCTTCTTTCACCACCACCACGCGGTAGGTGCCGAGGGGAAGCAGGAGGGCGCGCCACTCGCCACGGGCATCGGTTTGAAGGGTGCGGTCGCTGAAAAGGGCGGGGGAGGTGAGGATCACCTTGGCCCCGGAAACGGGGCGGCCCGCGTCATCGCGGACGAGGCCATTCATGGAGGCGGATGCCTGCTGGGCCATCGCCGCAGTGGCGGCCAGGCAACAGGCAAGTGCGGTCACTCTGCTGGAAAATCGGTTCATTCGGGATTCCTCCTCGATCCGGCCGTGGCTAGAAACGGAATACGTAAGCGAATTCGATGTGGGGGGTGAAGCGGGACTTGGTGGTCAGGGAATCCCTGTCCGTGTGCCCGCCCGTGGTGTCCGCCACCGTGCCAGCGACGTGGACGTAGTTCGTGGAGGTGTAGTTCAGGAGCAGCACATTGAATTCCAGTCCTGAGGATTCGTCGATGCGGTAGTGGAAGCCCGCATAGGGGCTCAGGCCCAGGGAGCTCTTGGTGGGCGTGCCGTTGTAGGTATCGAGGTAGGTGGCGGCCACCGCGCCCGCGGGCTTGGGATTGTAGGGATCGTTCTGGCTGCTGTAACCGTCGGAAACGGTGCCGGCGACCTGGTGCCGGAAGCGGGTGACGTTCAACTGCAGGCCCGCGCTCCAGGTCCATTCGGCTTTGGGATCGCGCTCGTAGCCCAGGCGCAGCGTCGTGCCTTCCAAGCTGTTCTTGCGGGCATCGGCGGAGTAGCGGGGATCAAGTGACTTCCCGGGGACCGTGGCGATGACTGCGGCATTGTCCAGGTATTCCTGGCCCGATTTGTACATGTAGCCGAGCTCGGCGCTGAAGCGGCCCAAGGGATGGGTGTAGCCCACTTCGAAGCCCATGCCGAACATGCGGCCATCGAGCTTGTCCTGGAGGGAGGCGGCCTGGCCGGCCACGCGGAACTTGAAACGGGTGTCGAGGTTGTCCAGCACGCCCTGCGGGGCGCCCTGGGCGAACATCGGGGCTGCCCAGGCGAGGGCAAGCGCCGCCGGTAGCGTCAATCGGATTGGATTCATGGAAGGTCTCCGGGGTGGGGGGGGGTGGCATGACGGGAGCGGTGGGATGTCCGAATTACAAAACGGGTCACCTGTCAAGGGTCAATGATTGTCAGAACCTGCTTGGCGATTGTCGGGATCCGCTTGGCGCCGATTTCCCCCTCCCGGGTGGAAGGCACCCTTCAATGGCTATGTGGTACCGCTGGTCATCATGGAACTCTACGAATGAAGGCTCCACGGAAGTAGCCGAAGTTTTATCGGTCTATTTTCACTTTTTGACATAGATGTGCATGGCGTGGTCGTGGGCTGCCTGCATGCACCGTCCGGGGTCGAAACCCCCTCCATTGGCAAGGAACCGTGCTGCTTTTTCATCTGTGTGAATCGGTGAAATCTGTG